>NZ_CP145606.1:1260620-1575775 GCF_028776105.2 Neisseria leonii
GCCGCGCATCATACCCGAAGCACGCCCGCAGCAGCAATGAAACACAGGCAGCCTCTTGTTTTATCCACAAAAAGCCTGACCGCCATAGATTAGGTATGCCGTCAAACCCGCCATATTCACCTCTACTTTGCAGAGCCCTGCTGCGCCGGTTTTAGCTTCACAGAAACTCACTTCGCTGGTATTAGCTATGCGGAAAATATTGTTGCACACTATTTCCAGACAGCATAATTTCAGACGGCATAAAACAAAACCCGCCTGAATACAGGCGGGTTTGAATATATGGGGTGGCTGATGGGGCTCGAACCCACGACAACCGGAATCACAATCCGGGGCTCTACCAACTGAGCTACAGCCACCACAAAAAACTTGCGGACTTTCCCATTCTGGCGCGCCCGACAGGAATCGAACCTGTAACCGCCCGCTTAGAAGGCGGGTGCTCTATCCGGTTGAGCTACGGGCGCTCTAACCTTATTTCCTGTCGCGCTTGACATCAAGGGCGTTGGTCGGGGCGGTGGGATTCGAACTCACGACCCTCTGCTCCCAAAGCAGATGCGCTAACCAGGCTGCGCTACGCCCCGACAGAAGCGCGAACTATACCGGCCATTTTCCATTCCGTCAATCACGAAAACACCGGATACGCCAACCAATGTCCTTATCTGTTTTATTTTTATCGGAATTTATTTCACAGCCGCCCGACAACGGGGAACCGTCTGTTTCAGGCAGGCTTGTACCATGCCGTCTGAAAATAGTGCGCAACACTATTTCTGCGAGGCTAAAATTTCTTCGAAGCCAAAACCGGCGCAGCGGGTTTCTGCGGAGGCGGAAAAATGCGACAATACCGCCCGCTATCTTTAATTCATTTCCATTCCGCAAGAAAGAATGCTCATGTCTGCACAACTGATTAACGGTAAAGAAATTTCCCGACAACGCCTGGATATGGTGGCCGGACGCGTGGCCGAACGCACCGCAAAAGGGCTGCACACGCCCTGTCTGGCGGTGGTACTGGTGGGTAACGACCCCGCCAGCGCGGTATATGTGCGCAACAAAAAAATCGCCTGCGAAAAAGTCGGCTTCCGCTCGCTCTCCTATGAATTGGACGCCGACACCACCCAGCAGCAACTGTTGGAACTGGTCGACAAATTAAATGCCGACGATTCGGTGGACGGCATTTTGGTACAACTGCCTCTGCCCGCCCAAATCGACAGCCAGGCCGTTTTAGAACGGATTCTGCCGCACAAAGATGTAGACGGTTTCCACCCGTACAATGTCGGCCGTCTGGCCGTGAAAATGCCGCTGATGCGCCCCTGTACGCCCAAAGGCGTGATGACGCTGCTGGAAACCTGCGGTATCGATGTCGAAGGCAAAAAAGCCGTGGTCGTCGGCGCATCGAATATTGTCGGCCGCCCGCAGCTGCTGGAACTGTTGCTGGCGCGTGCCACGGTAACCATCTGCCACAGCAAAACCCGAAATCTGGCCGAAGAAGTGGCCGCCGCCGATATTGTGGTCGCGGGCGTGGGCATTCCGAACTTTATCAAAGGCGAATGGATCAAACCCGGTGCCGTCGTTATCGATGTCGGCATCAACCGCCTGCCCGACGGCAGCCTGTGCGGCGATGTGGAATTTGAAGCAGCCAAAGCGCGCGCAGCCATGATTACACCCGTTCCCGGCGGCGTGGGACCGATGACGATTGCCACCCTGCTGGAAAACACTTTATACGCCGCCGAACTGCACGACCCGGCCTAAACACTAATAATGTAATTATTCTCTGTCTCAGATGATGATAGTCAACGTTTACGAACAAATATGGCAAAAACGAGAACAATTGTCCCAGTAAATCCTAGCTACAACCTTCCTCTTTATGGAAAATAGAAGCAACGCACAACCGCGATAGGATATGTGACCTTTCATTAGAAAAGAAGACTGCTATGCTGATTGTTATAGGTGGATCCGGTATGCTTTTGGAGGCGACCCAGGTTCTGACTAAAAGGTATAGAGCAGATGTGTTACTGTGCAGTAGAGACCGTGATTCTTATGGCTCTCTTCTGAAAGAAAATGCTCATGCTCAGTTTGTCCCTTTTGATTTCTCAAGGGAAAGCGATTATCAAAGCTTGGAAGAGCAGGTGATTCATCGAGAGGAAAGGTTACAATTCTTGGTTTGGGTTCATAGTCCTTATTATCCATATCTGTCAAAATTTTTGATGAAGTTGAAAAAATTGATTGATATCGTTTATTTGGTTAAGGGGAGTAACAGTCACTCCTTACCCCTAAATTTGACACAAGAATTGCCCTTAAAACTTATCCAGTTAGGAGTCCATCCGACAGAAAACCGCTGGTTGACCAATCATGAAATTAGTCAGCAGGTTTTAGATGCGATGCTTGAAAAAAGAAGAGTTTTGGGAAGCAATAGAGCGCCAAGAGATTTATTCTATAATAAAAATTATTGTTCATGCGTTTGTTGAAAATGGCCAAACTGAGGCGGCTCCAACAACAGCCCGTCTGAAACAGCACAGGCGTTTTAGCTTCGCCAAATCCGCCTAAACGGCGTTTTAGCTTCGCAGAAACTCGCCGTGCTCGTTTTCAGACGGCCTCTTTGGTACAGATTGCACAGCCTGTAACCCGACACCACCCTTTAACCGGAAACCGTAGGTCGGATTCCAGAATCCGACCTACCATCCAGTACGCCAGTCTTTTTATACCCCGACGGAGATACCCATGCGCGCCGTGATTCAAAAAGTAACCCATGCCGCCGTTGATGTGGTGGACGGTACACACCGCGAAACCGTCGGCAAAATCGGCGGCGGGCTGATGGTACTGCTCGGTGTCGGACACGGCGACAGCGAAGCCGATGCCCGCTATATCGCCGACAAAATCGCCACCCTGCGTATTTTTGAAGACGAAAACGGCAAACTCAACCGTTCGCTGCACGACACCGGCGGCAGCGTGCTGCTGGTATCCCAATTCACGCTCTATGCCGATGCACGCAGCGGACGGCGGCCGTCATTCTCCGCCGCCGCCCGCCCCGAAGAAGCCGAACGGCTGTATCAAACCGTTGCCGCACAGCTGCGCAGTCACGGCATCGATGTCGCGACCGGCCGTTTCCAAACCCATATGCAGGTTTCTTTGTGCAACGACGGCCCGGTTACCCTGCTGTTGGACTCGGCCAAACAGTTTTAAGCACACAGCAAGAGGCCGTCTGAATGCAGACCATGCTGTTTTCAGACGGCCTCTATCACCAATCGTGCCTTCCATTTGATGTGCGGTTTGAAACGTCCTGCTGCATCACGCAAAGGCCGGGTCTGCCGCCGATAAGAATACGGCCTCCATTTTTGCCGACACCCCTGCACCCTCCCCGGCCACGCGCATCGCCCGAAACGCAAATCCTGCTGTATTTTCGGCCGTAAAAAGCCCCGGAAGCCGGTAACCGGCTGCCGGGGCACAGTTCAAAAGAGGCGGTATGACTCTGCACAACCGCCCGACCGCGTCGGTCTAGCCGAATACCGCCCGCAGAATAAAGAAGCAGACAACCGACAAAATCGATGCGGCAGGCAGCGTGATGACCCATGCCAGCGCAATCGGCTTCATCGCCTGCCAGTTGGCATTGCGGTTTACCAGACCGATACCCAATACGGCACCGACCAGAACGTGCGTACTGGAAATCGGCAAACCGGAAAGAGACGCCATCATCACAACCGAAGCGGCGGCCAGCTCCGCAGTAAAACCGGAAGACGGATGCATCTCGGCCAGCGTCGTCCCAACCGTTTTAATCACTTCCTTGCCGATAAACCACAAGCCCACAATCAAAGCAATGCCGAACGTCAGCAACACCACCGGCGGCACCGGAGCCGATGTACCGATTTCGCCCGTACGCAATACATCCATAATCGCAGCAAACGGGCCGATGGCGTTGGCAATATCGTTGGCTCCGTGGCTGAACGCAAAACCCGCCGCCGTAAATACCTGCATCCAGCTGAACATCAGGAAAGTCGATTTAGCCAAATCTTTGCGTTTGAGCGTTTTGGCATAAATAAACGTAGCCAGCCAAATACCGGCACCGATCATCAGAATCGTCAGATAGCTGCTCAATTCGCTCATGCCCAAGTTCAGGTTTTTCAAACCTTTGAAAATCAGCATCGCCGAAATCATCATACCGCCCACCGCAGAAATCAGCGGCACCCAAGAATGCAGTGCTTTATAGGTATCGATGCTGTTTTTGCGCTCGTTAATCTCGTGCAGACCCTGATAATACGCAGACTCCAACTCACTGGCATCAAAATCCTGCTCATTGTAGATCTGCGCATCACGCGCCATAGCGGAAGCAACCTGAATTTTTTCCTGCTCAGACAACGCTTCAAAACGTTGGCGGTAATCTTCTTTATAAGCCTTCTTTTCCGCCTTAATCTCTTTCAGCCGCTCTTCAATACGGTCGTTATAGTCCAAAACGTATTTTTTGACTTGGGAAAACAGGATATAGGAGACCAAGCCCCCCATCACCGGAGACAGTATCCAAGAAACCGCAATCTGACCGATTTTCCCCCACTGCACCAAAGCCAGCGAACCCGACGCATCGCCGCTGAGCAGATAGCCCAGCATCATCGAGCTGCCGACAATACCGCCGATAATCGCATGCGTTGTCGATACGGGAAAACCCCTTTTGGTAGCAAACAGCAGCCACAAAGCCGCCGCCAGCAGAGAAGACATCATCACATAGACAAACTGCATCGGCTCCATCGGAATGGAATCCATATTGACGATGCCGCTGCGGATGGTGGCCGTTACCTCGCCGCCTGCAATCACCGCTCCGCTGACCTCAAAAACAGCGGCAACCAGCAAAGCCTGAGTAACCGTCAGCGTTCCCGCGCCCACCGAAGTACCGAATGAGTTGGCCACATCGTTGCCGCCGATATTGAATGCCATAAATACGCCGAACAGCGTAGCCAAAAGGAACATCGTGATATGGTTGTACTGGGTATAGCCCAAACCCCAATAAACAAAATAGCCGACCATGCTTACCAGCATGACAGCAAACGTTATATTGATTTTATACATATGGGTGTTTACGGATTTCGTCTGCACCATGATACGCCCTCAGGAACCTGTCAAAAATGAAAATACCTGCCGCTTGCAGGCTGGCGAAGTATAAACAGCCAATATGACAAAAATGCGACAGCACACAAACTTGCACTAAAAGCGGTAACTATTATAAATTCAAGTACTACGCCAAGAAAGATACCGATGCACCAAAACCTGAACTTTCCCGCACCCTCCGCACCGCTGCGCTTTTACGCCGTCGTTCCCGACGCACAATGGGTAGCACGCATGGCCGCCGCCGGTGCCGATACCGTTCAGTTGCGCAACAAAACACTCAGCGGAGCGGCACTGGAAGCCGAAATCCGCCGCAGTGTGGCCGTCTGCCGCGATACCGCTGTCCAGCTGTTTATCAACGATTACTGGGAGCAGGCCATCGATGCGGAGGCATACGGCGTTCACTTGGGACAGGAAGATATGGACAGTGCAGACTTGGCCGCCATCGCAAAAGCCGGTCTGCGCTTGGGCATCAGCACCCACTCAACTGACGAACTCGACCGCGCCCTGGCCGTCTGCCCCAGCTACGTTGCCTGCGGTGCCGTATTCCCCACCACCACCAAAGTCTTGAAAAGCGAGCCGCAAGGCTTGGAAAACCTGCGCCGTTATGTACAGCAGGCAGGCAGTACGCCCGTCGTCGCCATCGGCGGCATTGACTTGGACAACGCACAGGCCGTCTTAAAAACCGGCGCCGCCTCGCTGGCCGTAGTACGCGCCGTAACCGAAGCGGCCGATCCGGAAGCCGTTGTCCGCCGTTTTCAGGCCTTATGGCCTTAACCCCCAACCGAGTAAACCGACCATGAACACCGATATAACCTTGTTGACGTACTTATTACCTGCCGCAGCCGCCCTGCTTGCCGGCCTGATTATGTGGATCGTGATGCGCAGCCGCGCGCAGCAGGCCGCCCGAACCCAAGCAGCCGCCTACCAGTCCCGCGAAGCCGAATCGGCACAACGGTTGGCAGTTGCCCAAGACCGCCTGCTGCATACCGAAACCTTATATCAGGAGGGCGAAACTGCTTTACAGCAAATCCGTGCCGAACATACCGCCCTGCACCACCGTCTCACCGAAGCGGAAACCCTCTGCCGCCGCCTGCCCGAATTGGAAGCACAACTGGCCGAGAGTCTTGCGTACACACAACATTGGCAGGAACAGGCACAGCAGCATGCCCGCGAACTCAGCGGGCAAGCCGAACACGTCCGCCATCTGGAAACGCAAACCGCCGAAACAGGCCGTCTGAAAGCCGCCCTGACCGAACTGCAGCAGCAATTGGCCGACAGCCGCCTGCAATACACCCGGCTGAAAACCCAAGCCGAACAGGAGCAGGCCGCCCACGAAGAAAAACTTGCCCTGCTCAACGATGCCCGCAACCAGTTGGGCGCACAGTTTCAACACCTGGCCAACGCAATCTTCGAAGAAAAAAGCCGTCGCATTACCGAGCAGAACCATGAATACTTAGGCCGCCTGCTCACCCCGCTGAACGAACGTATCCACGGTTTCAGCCAACTGGTGCAGCAGACCTACGAAAAAGAAACCAAAGAACGGCTGACCTTAGAAAACGAACTGAAACGCCTGCAACTGCTCAACAGCCAGCTGCACCACGACGCCAAGGCCCTGACCCAAGCCCTGCTCGGAACACAGAACAAATCGCAGGGCAGCTGGGGCGAAATGATATTGGAAAGCGTGCTGGAACACTCCGGCCTGCAAAAAGGGCGCGAATACATCACTCAGGCCGTCGGCAGCCGCACAGAGGAAGACGGCAGTATCCGCCGCCTGCAACCCGACGTTTTAATCAACCTGCCCGACGGCAAACAAATCATCATCGATGCCAAAGTTTCGCTCACCGCCTATGTCCGCCATACCGAAGCGGCGGATACCGAGACTGCCGCACGCGAACTGGCTGCCCATATCCAATCGGTACGCAGCCACGTCAAAACCCTGTCGCAAAAACAGTACAGCGATATCGAAGGCCTGCATACACTGGATTTCGTCTTTATGTTTATTCCGATCGAACCGGCCTACCTGAGCGCGCTGCAACACGACGGCAGCCTGTTTCAGGAATGCTTCGACAAACGCATCATGCTGGTCGGCCCCAGCACCCTGCTCGCCACCCTGCGCACCGTCGTCAACCTCTGGCGCAACGAACAGCAGAACCTCAACGCCCAGAAAATCGCCGAAGAAGGCGGCAAACTGTACGACAAATTCGTCGGCTTCGTACAGACGCTGGAAAAAGTGGGCAAAAACCTCAGTCAGGCACAAAGCGAATACCAAAACGCCTACAACCAACTCTCCGGCGGTCGCGGCAACCTGATTACCCGTGCCGAAAAACTGCACCGTCTGGGCATCAAAGCGGGCAAACGGCTCGACAAAACGCTGACGGAAGCAGCCGCACACACCGCCGACCGCCTGCCTCTGCCCGCCGGCCAATCCGACTCCGAAACCGGCCACTGACACTTTGCCGCACCCGCAGACAAAAAAGGCCGTCTGAAAACGGTATACCCGGCATAGGTTCCCGTTTTCAGACGGCCTAATTTATATTAAAGGTCCGCCCGTCCGCCTGAATCGGCTGCCTGCTCCGTATCAGCCAAACGGGCAAACCATGCCCCCACCACCTGATTGACCTCGTCAATCCCCTGTTTTTTCAGACTGGAAAACAGCTGCACCGACACTTCTTGGCGGCCGGTAAACGGTTTTAAGGCTTTTTTGACAGAAGACAAAGTTTTCAGCTGGTCGTTCCTGGATAATTTATCTGCCTTGGACAGCAGGATATGCACCGGCCGGCCGGTAGGTGCTAAAAAATCCAGCATCTGAATATCCAAAGGTTTGAGCGGGTGGCGGCAGTCCATAATCAGCACCAAACCCAAAAGCTGGCGGCGGGTTTGCAGATAACGGCCGAGCAGTTCCACCCAATGGCGGCGCACCGCCTCCGGCACTTCGGCATAACCGTATCCCGGCAGATCCACCATAAAATGCCCGTTGGCCAAACCGAAAAAATTGATATGCTGCGTCCGCCCCGGCGTTTTCGACACATAAGCCAGCCGCACATGGTTGCACAGCGCATTGATCGCGCTGGACTTGCCCGCATTCGAACGGCCGACAAAAGCAATTTCCGCGCCGGTATCGGGCAAATCTTTCACATGATTGACCGTGGTAAAAAATTTTGCGTTTTGAAATAAGTTCATAAATCTGGAAAAACAAAGTAAATCTGGTATAGAATACCACGTTTGAAGAATAAACGGTTTAACCGGGCGGCAGACAACGTCCGGCATATGTATAAGAAAAGGTACCGCGCAATCCGGCGGTACCGCTATCAGGAGCCTTCCATGAAACGTATGACCCTGCTTGTCCTGGCATCCGCCGCCGCTGCGGCATCGGCCGCGCCCAAAGCCGACATCGCCAGAGGCAAAGAAATCGCCACCACCGTCTGCGCGGCCTGCCACGCGGCAGACGGCAACAGCGGTGTGGTAATGTACCCGAAACTGGCCGGACAACACCCCGCCTACACCATCAAAGAAACTCTGGCGATTAAAAACCACAAACGCCTGACCGGTGCCGCCGCCTCCATGGCACCGATGGTGGCCGGACTGTCCGACCAGGACATCGCCGATGTGGCCGCCTATTACAGCAAACAATATCCCAAACCGGGCGAAGCCAATCCGAAGCAGAACTTTGAGCTGGGTGCCAAAATCTTCCGAGGCGGCCTGGCAGACAAAAAGATTCCCGCCTGCATGGCCTGCCACAGCCCGAACGGTGCCGGTATGCCCGCAGGCGGTACCGAAGTGGCGGCCTATCCCCGTTTGAGCGGCCAGCATCAGTCCTACATTGTAGAACAGCTCAAAGCCTATGCTTCCGGCCAGCGCAAATCGGGCATGATGGGCGACATTGCCAAACGCATGACGGAAGAAGAAATGAACGCCGTCGGCAACTTTATCCAAGGCCTGCACTAAACTGCCTGTATGTTCGGGCTGCCGTACCTCCGGTACCGGCAGCCCGATTGTTTTGCCTGTTTAGGCCGTCTGAAACACGGCCGTCCGCTATCCGTCCGCCAGCCCTGTTTTCAGACGGCCTGACAGTCTGTTTTTTACGCGTTTCCTGCTGGTCAATCCAACAGGTTTATCAGATAATTACCCTTTTTGTCCGCCAGCGGCAAACACTTATCCGAACCACGCCTGCCACCTTATGAAACCCGAACGAACCCCGCTTATCCGCCGCCCGTGGTTTGCCTTTCTCAGCTCCATGCGCTTCGCCGTCTCTCTGCTGAGCATTCTGGGCATTGCCTCGATTATCGGCACGGTTCTGCCGCAGAATATGCCGATGACCCAATACATCGTCAAATTCGGCCCGTTCTGGACGGAAATCTTCCGCACCCTCGGACTGTTTGACGTTTATGCTTCGGGCTGGTTTGTGCTGATCATGATCTTTCTGGTACTCAGCACCGCCCTGTGTCTGTGGCGCAACATACCGCCGTTCTTGAAAGACATGCGCTCCTTCCGCCTGAAAACCGGCGAAAAATCCCTGTCCGCCATGAGGCACAGCAGCCTGCTTCCCGCAGCCCTGACACCGGAAACCGCCGCACGCTACCTGACCGCGCAAGGCTTCCAAACCCGTCAGGCACGCCGCGAAGACGGTTCGGTACTGGTCGCGGCCAAAAAAGGGGCAATGAACCGCTGGGGTTATATTTTTGCCCATCTGGCCTTGATTGTGATCTGTATCGGCGGCCTGATCGACAGCAATCTGTTTTTAAAAATCGGCACCCTGACCGGCCGCATCGTCCCCGACACCGGCTCCCAATTCGCCAACCAGTTCAAACCCGAAAGCAAAATGGGGCTGAACAATATCTCGTTTCGCGGCAACGTCAACATCACCGAAGGCCAAACCGCCGACGTGGTTTTTTTAAATGCCGACAACGGTATGCTGGTTCAGGATCTGCCGTTCAGCGTGAAGCTCAACCGCTTCCATCTGGAATATTACGATACCGGTATGCCGAAAAACTTTGCCAGTGATCTGACCATCACCGACAAGGCCAGCGGCAAATCGTTCGACCAAACCATACGCGTCAACCACCCGCTCAGCATCAACGGCATCACCATCTATCAGGCCAGTTTTGCCGACGGCGGCTCCGATGTACGCTTCAAGGCATGGGACTTGGCTGGTTACAGCAGCCGCTATGCCGACCTGAACGCCGTTTCCATGAGTACCTTCCCGCTGAATTTGGGCAGCGGCAAAGAATACCGTCTCGAAATCGACCAGTTTACCGCCACCAACATCGAAGACATGAGCGCGCCGCCTGCCGAAAGAAGCTGGGGCGAAGCCATCAATGATGTCCGGGCGGTGCGCCACGCCAAAAAATTCAGCAATCTCGGTCCTTCGGTCATCTACCGCCTGCGCGACGGTGCGGGACAGGCCGTCGAATTTAAAAACTATATGCTGCCGGTCGAGCAGGAAGGCGACTACTACTACATTACCGGCACGCGCACCGATGTGAAAAAGCCCTACCGCTGGCTGCGTATTCCCATCGACAAAGCCGGGAAAATCGATACCTTTATGGCCTTGCGCCAATCCGTTGCCGATGCCGCCCTGCGCCGTGAAATTGTGGCCGCTGCGGCGGCCGAGTCGCCCGAAGCCATCCGCAAACCGTTTACCCGGGCCGTCGAAAATACGCTGGCACTGTTTGCACGCGGCGGCTATCTGGCGCTCAACGATTTTATGAACGGCAATATCCCCGAAGCCGAACGCGAAAAAACCCGCGATTATTTCTACCAAATCCTGTACGGCAGCCTCAACAGCCTGCTGGAAGAAACCATCAGGCGCAACAAGCTGCCCGAATGGCCGCAGGACGAAGCGCGCAACCGCTTCCTGCTCGCCGCGATGGACGCCTACACCGGCCTGACCGAATACCCCGCCCCCGTCCTGCTGCAACTGGACGGCTTCAAAGAAGTGCGCTCTTCCGGCCTGCAAATGACCAAATCACCCGGCGCCGCTTTGGTGTATCTGGGGTCGGTACTGCTGGTTTTGGGCACGTTTTTTATGTTCTACATCCGCGAAAAACGCGCGTGGCTGCTGTTTTCAGACGGCCGTATCCGCTTTGCCATGTCTTCCGGCCGCAACGAACGCGATCTCGAAAAAGAATTTCCCCAACACGTTGAACGTTTGGCGCAATTAGCACAGGACTTAGACCATGAATCCCAACCCCGCCGATAAATCCGCCCCCGCACCGCAACACGCGCTGCTGTATTCCGCCTCCCCCATCGGGACGCTCGGCCCGGCCGACTGGCTGTTTGCCGCAGCCATGGCCGCCGTTGCCGCTTTTGTCCAATACACTCTGCCGCAGCACATGGACATCTATGAAACCGTGATTCTGTGGAGCAGTGCCGCCGGTGCCGTTGCCTTAGGCTGGTTCTTCAAACCCCTGCGCTGGTATCTTCCCCTGTGCATCGCGCTGGCTTACAGTGCCGTCAAACTGTATGCGGGCGATATGCAGAACGGCGAAGACTTTTTACTGCGCTATTTTCTCAGCAGCCAGTCGGCCATTATGTGGCAGTGTACCTTTGTCTTTATCGCCTGGTTCTGCTATCTGGCCGGCACTTTGGCCGCCCGCCGCCACAGCAGCCCCACCAATACCCTGCTCAACCTCGGTACGGCCTTCACTTGGCTCTCCGCTGTCGGCGGGCTGACCGGCCTGTTGGTGCGCTGGCATGAAAGCTATCTGCTGCGCCCCGATGCCGGTTATATTCCGGTGTCCAATCTCTATGAGGTCTTCGTCCTGTTCCTGATTGTTACCGCCCTGATGTATCTCTATTACGAGAAAAAATTCGCCATTCAGCGTCTGGGCGTATTTGTACTGACCTTTATGGCCGCTTTGGTCGGCTTTATTCTGTGGTACAGCATTTCGCGCGGCGCGCACGCCATTCTGCCGCTGATTCCGGCCTTGCAGTCGTGGTGGATGAAAATCCATGTACCGGCCAACTTCGTCGGCTATGGCGCGTTCTGTATTGCCGCCATGCTCGGTGTGGCCGAACTTTGGGTGTTGAACCGGGAAGCCAAAGGCCTCAAAAGCCGCCTGCCCGCTTCACACCTGATTGAAGAAGTCATGTACAAAGCCATTGCGGTGGGCTTTCTCTTTTTCACCATCGCCACCATTCTCGGCGCACTGTGGGCGGCGGATGCGTGGGGGCGTTATTGGAGCTGGGACCCGAAGGAAACTTGGGCGTTTATCGTCTGGCTCAACTACGCCGTCTGGCTGCATCTGCGGCTGGTGGCCGGCTGGCGCGGCAAGATATTGGCCTGGTGGGCGGTAACCGGCCTGTTCATTACCGCCTTTGCCTTTATCGGCGTGAATATGTTTCTCAGCGGTCTGCATTCTTACGGCAGTCTGTAACCCTTAGGCCGTCTGAAAACCTTTTCATACAGTTTTCAGACGGCCTTTATTACCGGCCCGAAGAAGCCTAACCAAGCTTCACAGTATCTCTTCCCGCGGCGGGCATTGGTTTTTTCAATGCAAGCTGTTAAACTGTCCGCATCTTTATTTTCAGGATCGGCACACTTTATGAAAGACGCGGAGCAGAGCGGGTTAAACCACCATACCGCCGTCTTTATGCGCCGTTTTCGGGCAGCCTGATGTTTGCAGGCTGCTTTTTGCTGTTTGAAGGAAACACATCATCATGGATTTCAGCTGGCTGGCCGAACCGCACACTTGGATAGGCTTTGCAACCCTGCTGCTGCTCGAAGTCGTGCTCGGCATCGACAATCTGGTCTTCATCGCCATTCTGGCCAATAAAGTCAAACCCAAACTGCGCGACCGCGCCCGTATTGTCGGCCTGTCGCTGGCCGTGGTCATGCGCGTCATTATGCTCGGCCTGATGGCCTATGTGATGGCACTGACCGAACCGTTTGTGGAAATATTCGGCTGGCCGGTAGCGGGCAAAGACCTGATTATGCTGCTGGGCGGCCTGTTCCTGCTCTACAAAGCCACCACCGAACTGCACGAACGGCTGGAAGGCGCAAACCACTTCGCCGTTGCCGACACGCAGAAAAAACACGCACCGTTTTGGGGCGTGGTAGTACAGATTCTGGTACTGGACGCAGTATTTTCGATTGATTCCGTCATTACCGCCGCTGCGATGGTGGACCATATCGTCGTGGCCATGGCCGCCGTAGTCATCGCGATGGCCGTCATGCTGATGGCCAGCAAACCTCTGACGGACTTTGTCGAACGCCACCCCACTGTCGTCATGCTCTGTTTGGGCTTTTTGCTGATGATCGGTTTCAGCCTGATTGCCGAAGCTTTCCATTTCCAAATTCCCAAAGGCTATCTCTACGCCGCCATCGGTTTCTCGATTCTGATTGAAATATTCAACCAAGTATCGCAGAAAAACACCAAACGCAACGACTACATCAGCAGCTCGTGGCGGCAGCGCACCGCCGAAAACGTTCTGGGCATGATGGGCATACGCGAAAGTATTCTGGCCACTTCCGGCAACAGCGGCAGCGGCCACTTTGAAGAAAACGAAAAATCCATGATCCGCAGCGTGCTGACACTGGCCGAACGGCCGGTCATGGGCATCATGATTCCGCGCCGCGACATCGAACGGCTGGACATTTCTCAAAGCCGCGAAGAGCAGAAACAGCACCTGAAAAACACGCCCTACTCCCGCCTGCTGGTGGTCGGCAAAGCCGGTGTCGACGAGCCTTTGGGCTACATCAATAAAAAAGACCTGCTCGGCCAAATGCTGGAAAACGGCGACTGGAATATCCAAGCCGCCCTGCGCCAGCCGCTGATTCTGCCCGACAGCACCAACGCCCTGACCGCCATCGAACTGTTCCGCGCCAACAGTGCCGACTATTCGCTGGTGGTCGATGAATTCGGTGCCATCTTGGGCATGGTTACCATGAAAGACCTGCTGGAAACCATCGCGGGCGATTTCCCCGAAGAATTCGAACGCGAAGAAGCAACCGCCGAAGCCGCCACCGTTTCCGATTCGGGCATGATTGTGGACGGCTCGCTGGAATATGTCGAACTGGCACCGCAACTCAACCTGCCGCCGCAGGAAGAAGATGCCGACTACCACACCGTCGCCGGCCTGATGATGGAAGAAATGCAGAGCATTCCCGAAGTGGGCGAAGGCACGGCGTTTCACGGCTGGTATTTTGAAGTACTGGAAAAAGAAGGCCAACGCATCGAACGGATTAAAATCACCCCGCTACCCGCCGAAGAGTAAAGGAAACTGCCATGAATATCGTGCACCAACCCGAATCCCGCCGCTTCGTCTATCAGGAAGACGGCCACACCGCCCATCTCGATTACCGCGATGAAAACGGCCGTCTGAACTTCCACCACACTTGGGTTCCGCCCGAACTGGGCGGGCGCGGCATCGCCTCGGCACTCGCCCGCCACGCACTCGATCACGCCCGCAGCGAAAAACGCCTCGTCATTCCGTCCTGCTCCTTTGTCGCAGGCTATATCGAAAAACACCCCGAATATCGGGACTTGCTCTGACAATTTACGTTTGGCCAAACCGACAGAATACGGCATCTGCCCCGTGAGGCCGTCTGAAAACCAAGCAGGCCGCTGTTCAGACGGCCGCCGACCAAACCGCACACCATCATGCTGCATCGCGGCACATCATCTGGTGCGGATACACCAAACATCCAGTACACACAGTCGGCAGCCATCGGGCTTTACCCTGTACCCTGCCGAACAACCCATCAGCCGCATCGGCTCTGCCGTTTTGGCCGACAGCCCGCGTTGTGCCGCTTCACACTGCCTGCGCTGACGGCAAAAAATCTGCACACGCGGTGTACCATCGCACAACCCATAGAAAAAAGCACGGAAGGGAATCCGTGCTTTTTGATTGTCGGCAGAATATCGGCCGGCTGAACCGGCAATCGATATTCTATCTGCATTCATTACAACTGCCGGCCCCAATCGGATACAGGTACCGGCCGTATCCGTTTTAACCGGTAAATTTCTTAAATACCAGCGTACCGTTGGTACCGCCGAAGCCGAACGAGTTGGAAATGGCCACATCGATTTTCAAATCGCGCGCTTCGTTGGCGCAATAGTCCAAATCGCAACCGCCCTCAATGTCCTGCTCGAAAATATTGATGGTGGGCGGCGATTTCTGTTCGTATACCGCCATCACGCTGTAAACCGCCTCCACGCCGCCGGCCGCGCCCAGTAAATGACCGGTCATCGATTTGGTGGAATTGATGACGGCTTTTTCCGCCTGGCTGCCCAAAGCCAGTTTCAGCGCATTGGTTTCATTGGCATCACCCAGCGGCGTGGAAGTACCGTGTGCATTCACATAATCCACTTCGTCGGCACGGATACCGCCGTCTTTCAAGGCTCGCGTAACCGCCAGCGCGGGACCTTCGGTATTCGGCGCGGTAATGTGGTACGCATCGGAGCTCATACCGAAACCCGCCAATTCGGCGTAAATCTTCGCCCCGCGTTTTTTGGCGTGTTCCAGCTCTTCCAACACCAGCACGCCCGCACCCTCGCCCATCACAAAACCGTCGCGGTTTTTGTCCCACGGACGCGAAGCGGTTGCGGGATCGTCGTTGCGGGTGGACAGTGCCTTCATCGCGGCAAAACCGCCCATGCCCAGCATACAGACCGCACCTTCCGCCCCGCCGGCAATCATCACGTCCGCATCGCCGTATTGAATCATGCGGGCGGAATCGCCGATAGAGTGCGCGCCGGTGGTACAGGCCGACACCATGCCGTAGCTGGGGCCGCGGTAGCCTTTGAGAATGGTTACATGACCGGAAATCAGGTTAATCAGCGAGCCGGGAATAAAGAACGGATTGATTTTGCGCACGCCGTTTTCAAATACGGCCTGTGCCGTCTGCTCGATGCTCGGCAGGCCGCCGATACCCGAACCGATGTTCACGCCCACCCGGTCTTTGTCCAGAACGGTGCAGTCGTCCAATCCCGCATCGGCAATCGCCTGCAGGGAAGCCGCGATGCCGTAGTGGATAAAGTCGTCCATACGGCGCGCCTCTTTGGCACTGATGTATTGCCCGATGTCGAAACCGCGCACTTCTCCGGCAATCTGGCTGTTGAGTTCCGAAGCATCGAAACGGGTAATGGCACCGATGCCGCTTTTGCCCGCGAGCAGATTTGTCCAAGCCGAAGCCACATCGTTTCCCACGGGCGATACCTGCCCCAAACCGGTAATAACCACTCTTCTCTGACTCATATATCATCTCGCTGTGTGTTGCCCGACCCGAGGCCGTCTGAAAATCTGTTCTGCAACAGCCACCGGAACCTGCATCTGCCATACTCAGGTTTTACCCGGCGGAGGGAAAGACGCAGGCGCCTGATCCCGATCGGATTGACCGACCAATCAATAAAACAGCCCCTGTGTGCAGGCAAGCCCGCGCGCAGAGGCCGGTTTATTCAACGGGCATCAAGCCTGATGGGCGGTAATGTAGTCGATTGCCAGTTGTACGGTGGTGATTTTTTCGGCTTCTTCATCGGGAATTTCACAGCCGAAAGCTTCTTCCAAAGCCATCACCAGCTCGACAGTATCCAGAGAGTCTGCACCCAGATCGTCTTGGAAGGAAGATTCGTTTTTCACTTCGGCTTCGGCAACACCCAGCTGCTCGGCAACGATTTTCTTCACTTGTTGTTCGATGTTTGACATATTTTCAGTCCTTTAAAAGCCTTTTAACGGCGTGGTTACAGTAAAATTCAACCGTTCGACGCGGATTGTATCAAATCGGTTTAGAGTTTTCCATCTATTTTTAAACGCGCAGACTGCGGTTTTCAGACGGCCTGTCTGTGCCGCATATTAGCATAGGCTGAATTTGCACTACAAGCGGCTTTTGCGCGGCGCGGATCAGCCTGCCTTTGTGCCGACGGTTTGGCGCAGGAAAGTCAGCAGGGCAGCCAATTCTTCGGCGGCGGCCTCCTGTGTGCCGTTGCCGGTATGCCCGCCCTGACCGGGGGCGTACAGCCAGCTTTGCGGCGAGATTTCACGCAGGCGCGCATAGAATTTCAGTGCGTGGGCAGGGTGGACGCGGTCATCGCTCAGGCTGGTGCTGATCCATGCGGGCGGATAATCCGTACCTTCGCGCAATTGGTGGTAGGGCGACAACTGCGCCAGATAAGTGTGCATTTCGGGTTGGTCGGGGTCGCCGTACTCATCTGTCCAGCTGGCACCGGCCGACAGGCGGTGGTAACGGAGCATATCGGTCAGCGGCACTTCGCACACCAGCGCGCCCATGCGCCCGGGTGCGCGGACAAACGCACAGGCCGCCACCAAGCCGCCGTTGCTGCCGCCCTGAACCGCAATTTTTGCGGGCGAAGACAGGCCGCGCTGTGCCAAATCGCCGATAACGGCCAATAAGTCGTCCGCGCTTTTGTGCTTGTTCCGCCCCTGCGCCGCGCGGTGCCAATATTTGAATTCGCCGCCGCCGCGCACATTGGCCAGCACGAACGCACCGCCCGCCGCCACCCAATGCCGCCCGATATTGCCCAAATAGTGCGGCAGCTCGGGCACACCGAAACCGCCGTACACATACACCAGCGCGGGCGTGTCGGGCGATGCATCCTTGGCGACATAATAGTAGGGAACGGCCGTACCGTCGGCACTGTCCGTCCAATATTGGCCGACCTGCACGCCTGCCGTGTCGTACTGTTTGGGCTGGCGGCGCAGCACACTCAGCTCATTAACCTGCAAATCGAGTGAAAACAGTGTCAGCGGCGTGGTGAAATCGCCCGCGGCCAGATACAGCACATCGCCGCCCCACGGCTGGTCGGCCAATTCCAGCGCGCCTTGGGGCAAGTCGGGCAAGGCCTGTTCCTGCCAGGTGTCGTCCTGCCATTTCCACGCTTTCAGACGGCCTGCCACATTGTCCAGCAGATTGACGACGATAAAGCGTTTGGTGGTTTCCACGGCGGCAACCGCCTGTTTGTCGTCCGGCTCGAAAATCACTTGTGCCGCACCCAATACGCCTTTGTTGAGTTTGACCGCCACCAGTGCACCGGCCGGATAATGTTGGTTGGCGCGCGTCCATGCGCCGCGCAGCTGAACCAGCAGCTGACCGGCCAGATAGCCGACAATATCGCAGTCCGGCGGCAGGTTGAGACGGACGGTGCTGCCGTCGGCCAACACCTGCAAATAGTCTTTGGTAAAAAAACCGTCTGCCGATTCGATGAAATCTACCGGCGCACCCTGCCCGTCCAGATAACGCCAGGCATGGACCATCATGCCGTCGGTTTCCATGCGGTACACCGGCAGGCCGTCTGAAAATGCTTCGCCCCTGCGCAGCAGCCACACTTCACGCGGATAACCCGACGACGTCAATTGGTTTTCGTCCCAAGCGGGGCAGACCCACACACTGTTTTCGTCGCGCCACGCGATATGGCTTTTGGCGGCGGGAAAATGGAAACCGTCGGCCACAATCTGCCGTGCGGCCAAGTCGAATTCCAGCGTATAGGCCGCATCGCCGCCCGCCACACTCAGGCTGAGCAGGGCGCGGTGCGGGGCTTCGACATAATGCGACACACCGTCCAGATACACATCGTCGCCCAATATTTCATCAAAATCGGCCACCGAAAACAGAATCTCCCAATCCGGTATCCCCGCGCGGTAAGCCGATGCCGAGCAGACGCGGTACACGCCTTTCGGATAATCGGCACTTTGATGGAAATGGTACATCCGTGCGCGGTGTTCCTGACAAAACGGAATCTGCCTATCGTCCTGCAATTGGGCAAGAATATCCTGTTTGAGACGCCGAAATTCATCGGACTGCATAAACCGCTGCCGGGTTTGTGCGTGTGCTTGGGCGGCGAAGCGGCGGGTGGCTTCGGCGTCGATGTCTTCAAAGTGTGAAAAAGGATCGTGCATAAATCAGGCCGTCTGAAAAAGGAAGTCGGTCACGGATCGGGAAAACGGTAAAAGGCAGACACAGCCTGCCTTTTGCCCTGGCAACGGATACCGCCCTCAGCTGCGGACGGGCATCAACCTGGCCACAGCCGCCTCCAAAGCCTCGCGGTGTTCCGCCGCAACATAGGGGCGCAACAGGCTGAGATCCCGCAGCACGCCCAACTGTTTCGACTCCGCACCCAACTTGTCGCGCCCGCGCACCGAGCCGTGGAAATCAAACCAGTATTTCGTGATAATCCACAGATTTAATGCAAGACTCTGCAAATCTTCACGGCTTGCCTGCAACAGCCCCTGACCGACCAGCGTTTCCAGATAATGCAGCACGCGCGGCGAGGCTTTGGCACGGGTAAATTCATTGTGGTCGCCCAACAGTTCGGCACTGCGCGACAGCAGCGAATTCATGTCGCTGAACAAAAAGCGGTAATCCCACATAATATCGAATACGCCGGTTAAATGTTCCACCACCATATCGATGCTTTTGGGCAGCTCGGCACCGCGTATCCACGCCATCATGCGGCTGCTGTACTGCTGGTGCAGCTGCAAAATGATTTCGTCTTTATTGCGGAAGTGGTAATACAGATTGCCCGGACTGATGCCCAAATGGGCGGCGATATGGTTGGTGCTGATATTGCGCTCGCCCTCTTCGTTGAACAGAACCAAACTGGCTTCCACAATCCGCGCGTAGGTATTCGGTCGGGTTTCTTTCGCCATCTTTCTCTCCTTATGGTTTCATCAGCCATGCACCGGCAGCCATACCGGCTCGGGGTACAGCACCACATCAAACTGCCGCGCCACCCGGCGGCAGATTTCCGCCGCCAGCGCACGCACATCGGCCGCCGTTGCGCCGCCACGGTTCACCAGCACCAAGGCCTGCCTGTCGTGCACCGCCGCACCGCCCACGGCAAAACCTTTCAGGCCGCACCGGTCGATCAGCCAACCGGCCGCCAGTTTCACCGCTCCGTCGGCCTGCGGATAATGCGGCATGGCCGGATACGCCGCCAGCAGACGGCCTGCCTGCTCTGCCGCCACGACCGGATTTTTAAAGAAACTGCCCGCATTGCCCAACACGGCCGGATCGGGCAGTTTCCGCATACGGATACGGCAGACGGCATCGGATACGTCTTTGGCCGTGGGGCTGCGGCCGCCGCACGATTCTGCCAGCACCTGAGCCAAATCGCCGTACTGCACATTCGGCCGGAAACTTTCGTTCAACACAAACCGCACCGACACAATCACATAACGCCCTTTGCCCGCCTGCTTGAACAGGCTCTCGCGGTAGGCAAAACGGCAGTCTTCGTTGCTCAGCCGCACAAATGCGCGCGCTTCCCAGTCGTAACAGTACACCGAGTCGATACGGTCTTTCACTTCCACGCCGTACGCGCCGATGTTCTGCACCGGTGCCGCGCCCACCGTCCCCGGAATCAGGCTGAGATTTTCCAAACCGCTCAACCCCCGATCCAAAGTCAACCGCACAAAATCGTGCCACACTTCGCCCGCCTGCACGTCCAGCCACACCCGGCCGTTTTCGCGCCCGACTTCCTGAACACCCTTATTCTCCAAGCGTACCACCAAGGCCGGATAATCGCCGTCAAACAGCACATTGCTGCCGCCGCCCAACCACAGCACACTTTGCGGATCGAACTGCGGACAGTCCGCCAAATCGGGCAAATGACGGACATCTTTCAGCGCATAAAACCATTTGGCGCGCGCCGGCAGGCCAAACGTATGGTATCCCCGCAAATCCACATCTTGCCGAATATCCATCACACCAATCCTCTTTCCCGCGCCACGCGCCCGCTGTGCCGCTCCAACAGCCACAACAACAGCCCCGATGCGGCGGCCAGCGACAGTATCAACGCCGTCCAAAAACCGAAAATCCCCATCTGAAACCCGTTGGCAAAATAATAACCCGGCAGCAGCCCCATGCCCCAGAATGCCGCCGCATGCACCAGCATCGGTGCTTTGGTGATTTTATAGCCGCGCAGTGCGTAAGAGGCAATGCACTGGCCAAAATCGAAAAACTGGAACCATGCCGCCAGCAGCAGCACCGACGCAGCCAGCGCGCGCACGTCCGCATCGGGGGTAAACGCCGCCGCCAGAGGTTCGCGCGCCAATATCAGAAACAGCATCGTGCACACCGCCAACACCATGCCCGACACCACCGCCACACCCGAAATATAGCGTGCCTGCTGCCGCCTGCCGCGCCCGAGCGCATAACCCACCCGCACCGTAGCCGCCGCACCGAGTGCCTGCGGAATCATATAAACCACACTCGTGATACTGATGACAATCTGCTGTGCGGCCACACTGTCCGCGCCGAATTTCGCCACCAGGAACACAATCAGCGAAAACAGGCTCACTTCCAGAAAATACGATGCCCCGATCGGCCAACCCAACCGCCAAATCTGTTTCAAAGCCGCCTTATCGGGCCTGCTGAACCCGCCGGTCAGGCCGAACGGTACAAAATAGCGGTTTTTCTTCACATACAGCCACAACGCGGCCGCATTGAACCAAAACACCAGCATGGTAGCCAAACCGCAGCCCGCACCGCCCAAAGCAGGCAGGCCGAACCGGCCGTACACAAACACATAATTGAGCGGGATATTCAGAAACAGCGCCGCCCAACTGATCCACATCACCGCTTTGGGTTTGTTCAGACTCGACACATAAGCGTGCAGGGCGCGGTGCAGCATGGCCGCGGGCATACCGAGTGCGGCAAACACCAGATACTGCGCCAGCATCGATTCTACCGCGCCGCCCAAATCGAGATACCACATCAGCGGACGTACCGCCGCCAGCAAAAGCACCATGCCCGCCGTCCCGACCATCAGACCGAACCACAAACCCTGCCGCCCCAAACGGCCGACCGCTTCGGTCTTCCCGGCACCGAAAAGCTGCGCAATCATCGGATTGAGTGCCGTCATCACACCGATCAGCGTAATCAGCACCAGGCTCATCGCCGACGACCCCAAGGCCACCGCCGCCAAATCGTCCTTACCGGCCGCCCCCGCCATCGCCGTATCGACCAGACCCACACCCACCGTGGCCATCTGCGCCAGCATCATCGGCAGAGCCAAAACGGCCAATGCCGAACATTCTTTACGGAACACCGGCCAAGCATACCGGTTGATACTCAATAACATAAAACACCGTCAATCCGCCCCGGGGCCGTCTGAAAACCATAACTGTCTTTTCAGACGGCCTGCCGTATTATTTCCTGCGGCATACCGTCAAACTGCGGATTCTAACAAATTCCCCGCAAAAGCGCGGACATTTTGCCCGCCGCAGCGGCCGCGTTTGCCCAATCTGTTCCCAATCCGAATCGGGCAGCACAAATTTCATTCATCTTGATTCGGGAAAAATTTCAAGCCGCACCACCCAATTTAGCCTTGATTTCGCCGCACCGAGCGCATAATCTCAAACTGTACCGAACGGCTTTACCCCATACAAGGAAAAAACATGACCGGCCACCCCCAAAAACTCAGCTTTGAATTCTTCCCCACGCGCACGCCCGAAGGCCGCGCCAAACAGGTTACCACCCGCAAACAGCTGCGCCAGTTCGCCCCCGACTTCTTCTCCTGCACCTCCGGCGCGGGCGGCTCCACCAAAGACGGCACCCTGCAAACCATTACCGACATTTTGAACGAAGGCACGCCCGCTGCACCGCACCTGCCCTGCGTCGGTCAAACCCCGCAGGAAATCGTTGAGCTGCTCGATACCTACAAAGCCCTGGGCGTGCGCCACATCGTCGCCCTGCGCGGCGACATACCGTCCGGCGTCGGCGCAGGCATGACCGGCCTGCGTTATGCCAACGAACTGGTCGAGCTGATTAAACACACCTACGGCAGCCACTTCCACATCGAAATCGCCGCCTACCCCGAATACCACCCGCAGGCGCGCAGCGCGGAAGACGACATCAACAACTTCGTGCGCAAAGCCAAAGCCGGTGCCGACTCGGCCATCACCCAATATTTCTACAACGCCGATGCCTACTTCCGTTTTGTGGACGACGTACAGGGGCGCGGCGTGGACATTCCGATCGTCCCCGGCATCATGCCGATTGCCAGCTTCTCCAAACTGGCGCGCTTCTCCGATACCTGCGGTGCCGAAATTCCGCGCTGGCTGCGCCTGAAATTGCAGTCTTATGCCGACGACACCGCCGCCATCAAAGCCCTCGCGCTGGACGTGGTAACCGAAATGTGCGAACGCCTGCTGCGCGAAGGCGCGCCCGGCCTGCATTTTTACACCCTCAATCAGGCCGGACTGGTTTCCACCATCTGTCAGCGGCTGGGCTACTGACCCCGCATAGAGGCCGTCTGAAAAAGCCCGCCCTATCCGTTTTTTTCGGTTAAAATCCGCCCATGAATGCACAACAGAACATTTTTCTCATCGGCCTGATGGGCGCGGGGAAAACCACCGTCGGCAAACAGCTCGCCCAGCAGCTCGGCCGCCCGTTTTACGACAGCGACCACGTCATCTGCGAGCGCACCGGCGTTTCCATTCCCACCATCTTCGAATTGGAAGGCGAAGACGGTTTCAGACGGCGTGAAGAAAACACCATCGACCATTTAAGCCGTCTGAACGGCATTGTTTTGGCCACCGGCGGCGGTGCACCCATGCGCGAAGCCAACCGCCGCTGCCTGAGCGGACGCGGCACCGTCATCTACCTGCACGCCCGCCCGCCCGTCCTGCTCGAACGCACCCGCGCCGACAAAAACCGCCCGCTGCTGCAAGTGGCCGATCCCTTGGCCAAACTGCAAGAACTCTACGATTTGCGCGATCCGGTTTACCGCCGCACCGCCGCCCACATTGTCGAAGCCGACAACCCGAGCTGCACCAAAACCGTGCAGCACATTCTCAACCTTCTGCACAACCATAAGGCCGTCTGAATGCGCACCCTGACCGTCGATACCCCGTCCCACCGCTACCCCATCTACATCGGCAGCGGCCTGAGCGGACAACTGGCGCAACTGCTTGCCGCCCACACCACACGCCGTGCCGCCATCATTACCAACACCACCATCGAACCGCTCTACGCCCCGCGCCTGCGCGCCGCCCTCGACGAAACCGGCACCGCCCACTTCACCATCATCCTCGAAGACGGCGAACAATATAAAGACTGGCACTCACTCAACCGCATTTTCGACGGCCTGATGCAGGCCGAAGCCGAACGCAACACTACCCTGATTGCCTTGGGCGGCGGCGTCATCGGCGACATCACCGGCTTTGCCGCCGCCTGCTACCAGCGCGGCGCGCCGTTTATCCAAATGCCCACCACCCTGCTAAGCCAGGTCGATTCGTCCGTCGGCGGCAAAACCGCCATCAATCACCCCTTGGGCAAAAACATGATCGGCGCATTCTACCAGCCGCAGGCCGTACTGGCCGATCTGGACACCCTCGCCACCCTGCCCGCACGCGAATTTTCCGCCGGCATGGCCGAAGTCATCAAATACGCGCTGCTGGGCGATGCCGGATTTCTGCTGTGGCTGGAAAACCACATAGACAGACTGATGGCACAGGAACCCGACATTCTGGCACAGGCCGTTTACCACTGCTGCCGCATGAAAGCCGACATTGTCGCCGCCGACGAAACCGAACGCGGCATCCGCGCCTGGCTCAATCTCGGCCACACCTTCGGCCACGCCATCGAAGCCGAAATGGGCTACGGCAACTGGCTGCACGGAGAAGCCGTGGCCGCAGGCATGGTTCTGGCCGCACGCCTGTCCGTCGAAACCGGCCGTCTGAACAGCAGCGATGTCGCGCGCATCACCGCACTGCTGGCACGCGCCGGCCTGCCCGTCGAACCGCCGCGCTTCCCGTTTGACCACTGGCTCGCCCACATGCGGCACGACAAAAAAGTCAGCAACGGCGTGATGCGCTTTATCGGCCTGGAACAATTGGGCCGCGCCGTCATCGACGACATCACCGACCACACCCTTCTGCACCGCACACTCGCCCCGTATCTGCCGTAACGCGTAAACAGATATTCAGACTGCAGCAGGCCGTCTGAACAGCCTGCCCCCCGACCTTTCGGGAGCCGTCATGAATGCCCACCCGCCGCAACGTCTGCCCCACCCCGCACACACCGCCGTCATCGGTACCCGCCGGCGGCCGGGCAGTTCCGGCAAACGCATTTTCTCCGCGCTGCCCCGTCCGCCAACATACTGTATCCCGTCAATCCCAAACACAAAACTGTCGCCGGACTCAACGCTTTCACCCATATCGACAAAATCCCCCATATCATCGACTGCGGCCTGATGCTCACCCCGCCGGACACCGACGGCAGCCTGCCGCAGCAAACGCGTACGCCACACCGTTATCCTGCGCCCCGACACCCCGCCCGACCTGACCGAATCCCTTACCCGACAAGACGCAGTCTCCGAAGGCCGTCTGATTGCGTACGGCGCAGACAGCCCCGCCGAAAACCGGGCTGTCGGCCCGCACCTTTCCCCAACGGGAAAAATCGCCCTGATCGGCCACTATCCCTCGTCCACCGCCGACGTACTGCACCACCTCGGCGGCCTGCCCGTCGGCTTTGCCAACCACATCAACCTGACTGTCTGCAACCGGCAAACCGTCCGCCTAATCGGCTGTTTCCAAGAAAGTCGCAGCGTACAAATCCTGCTCGTCGGACACAGTATGCAGACCGACGGTTCCATTTTTAAGCGCACCGTGCCAAGCAGCCAAACGCAAAACCGCCACCCTGCACCACCCACAACACCCTGCCGTCCGCCGAAAATCCCTGCTGCAACACACCGCAGGAGCTGCGCACCACCGTCCGTGCCGCCTACAACCCGAAAAAAACAGTGTGCCGCAGGCCTGCATATTCTGACTCCTTGCGAAAACGGCAGGCTCCGCCGCCCTGTTGCCGGATACCGCCCAAGACGAATGGCCGTCTGAAAACGGCGCACTGGCCGTACGCGACCATGCCGCCCGCCTGCTGGCCGGCGAACACTGCCGCACGCTTTTGATCGACACCGCAGGCCGTGAAAAACCGCCGCCCCAAGCCGCCCTTCCTGCTTCTGCCGACAACCGGCACAGCGGCAACCTGACCGCCGCCCTGCACCGGCCGCTGCCTGCGAAAACCTGCCGGCCGAACTCCTGTCCGACAATCCGCCATGATCCAAACTGGTGCAGAATCCGGGATTTTCCCTCCAACCTGCCGCCCATAACCGTATACCGACTGTCGCAAATCTGCCGCCAAATCCGTCCCGTCCGGCCTAAAAAATGCCCCGCCCGCAACTAATACTTGCCAGCATGGTTTAAATTACTCTAAAATTAGCGGTTTTCTATATCTCCGTATTTAAGGAATCAATCACATGGTAGTTATCCGTTTAGCCCGCGGCGGCTCTAAAAAACGCCCGTTTTACAACATCGTCGTAACCGACAGCCGCAACCGCCGCGACGGCCGCTTCATCGAGCGCGTGGGTTTCTACAATCCTGTTGCCAACGAAAAACAGGAACGTGTCCGCCTGGATGCCGACCGCCTGAACCACTGGATCGGCCAAGGCGCGCAAGTGAGCGATGCCGTTGCCAAACTGGTCAAAGAGCAGAAAGCCGCCGCCTAAACCCATGGACAGCCGCACACAATGGGTAGCCATGGGCTACGTCAAAGGCGTATTCGGCATCAAAGGCTGGGTGAAAATCTCGGCCGACACCGAATACACCGACAGCCTGCTGGATTACCCCGAGTGGCGTTTGGTCAAAGACGGCCGCGTACAGACCCTGACCGTCGAAGCAGGCAAACTCAACAGCGGCGAACTGCACGTCAAATTCGAAGGCATTGACGACCGCGACAGCGCATTTGCCCTGCGCGGCCATACCATCGAAATCGCCCGCAGCGATTTTGCCCCCGCCGAAGATGACGAATACTACTGGGCGGATCTGGTCGGCATGACCGTGATTAACCGCAGCGGCGAAGCCCTCGGCAGCGTCAAAAACCTGATGGCGACCGGCGCGCACGACATTCTCGTTATCGAAGGCAGCCACGGCAGCAAACTGATACCGTTTGTCGCCCACTTTATCGACAGCGTGGATCAGCAAACACGCACGATTACCGCCGACTGGGGCTTGGACTACTGATGCACATTCAGGCCGTTACCCTGTTTCCCGAAATGTTCGCCGCCATCACCGAATACGGCGTCACCGGACGGGCACTCAAACAGGGATTGTGGCGGTTCGGCACCGTCAATCCGCGACAGTTTGCCGACAACAAATTGGGCTATATCGACGACCGCCCTTTCGGCGGCGGCCCCGGCATGATTATGATGGCACCGCCGCTTCATGCCGCCATCGAACAAGCCAAACAGGCCGCAGGCGGTGCGGCACACGTGGTTTATTTAAGCCCGCAGGGGCGGCCGCTGACCCACAGTCGGGCGGCCGAACTGGCTCAAACCGACAACCTGATTCTGCTGTGCGGCCGCTACGAAGGCATAGATGAACGCCTGTTGCAGCACAGCGTAGATGAAGAAATCGGCATCGGCGACTTTGTCGTCTCCGGCGGCGAACTGCCCGCCATGATGCTGATGGATGCCGTTTTGCGGCTGGTGCCGGGCGTATTGGGCGATATGCAGTCTGCCGAACAGGATTCGTTTTCAGACGGCCTGCTGGACTGCCCCCACTATACCAAACCCTTAGAATTTCAAGGCATGGGCGTTCCCGAAGTGTTACGCTCGGGACATCATGGCTTGATTGCGCAATGGCGGTTGAAACAATCGCTCTCGCGCACCTTGGCGCGGCGGCCGGATTTACTGGCCGGCCGTACCTTAATCCCACAGGAAGCCCGCCTCTTGGCCGAAATCGAACAAGAGCAACAGGCATTCCCATCATAACTTAGGAAAAAAAATGAACTTGATCCAACAACTCGAGCAAGAAGAAATTGCCCGCCTGAACAAAGAAATCCCCGAATTTGCCCCGGGCGACACCGTTGTCGTATGGGCGCGCGTAGTCGAAGGCAGCCGCACCCGTCTGCAAGCTTACGAAGGCGTCGTGATTGCGCGTAAAAACCGCGGCCTGAACAGCAACGTCATCGTCCGCAAAATCTCCAACGGCGAAGGCGTCGAGCGTACTTTCCCGATTTACTCTCCGCGCGTCGAAAAAATCGAAGTCAAACGCCGCGGCGATGTACGCCGTGCCAAACTGTACTACCTGCGCGGTCTGACCGGCAAAGCGGCACGCATCAAAGAAAAACTGCCCGCACGCAAAGGCTGATCGGTCGTACAGCCACACCGGAAAACCACCCGGACGGACAAGTTTCGGGTGTTTTTTTGCATTCCGCCGCCAATCCTTTTTCCGTCCGCGCCCACTATCTGTATCAGACGGTTCAAATCGATATCCATAACCGATCTACATTCAAACGGCCCGACTGAACTTGCGCAGCCGATATACAGACACCGCAGCACACCGCCTCCCGGACACTCCCAGCCGACACGTTCGGCCGTCCAGCATCAAGCATCGACTCTGCCTGCATTCTGCACACCAGCCTTTTCATACAACCACTCCGGCCGCGCGTCCTACCCCGCAGCCAGACAGCCGCTTGCAGGCCGTCTGAACGCCGTCTGCAACAAAAAACGCTGCAACCTCCCGTTGCAGCGTTATTGATCACGACCCGCATCAATACTGCGGCGTACCACGCATCACCGTACGGCTTTGGAAAGTCGCCACAATACAGTCGGCATAACCGGCCGGTGCCATGCGGCCGGAATCAAAGCGGCCGTTGTTGCCGGCGGCATAACTGCCCACATGATTGACACGGCGCACTGTCCCCCGCGCCCGGCGCGGATTCTGCAAATTGTTCACCCCGTTGATAATGGCGCGCTCGCAGCTTTTCGCCTCATCGCGGCCGAAAGAACGTGCCGCGGCATTGGTGCGCAGCTCGCCGCTGCCGCCGAAGCTGACCGGTACATTATTGCTCAAAGCAGATTGCGCTTCGGCCGTTTTCAGCACAGCGGCAATATTGCAACGGAACACCATATTTTTGCCCGCACCTTCATTGTCGCGCTGCAATTTGCAGGCACCCGAATCCGCCACGGCAGACCGGCCCGGCGCAGAAGATGCACCCGCACCGCCGCCCTTGCCCGAAGCACCGGTACTGCCACATGCAGCCAAAGCCAGCACCGCCGCACAGGCCAAAACCGTTTTTTCAAAAATCTTCATCGCATCACTCCTTAAACCATTATTCTCTGTCCATATGCGGGCCGTCTGTTTCAGACGGCCCGCAAACGGTGTTACCCGCACATTATAACCGTAATTTCCCGCCACACTGCAAAGATGTGCGGTTTACCCGGCATCGGACAACCGGAAAACATAAATAAAAGCCAAAACCATTTACAAAATTTAAACATGTGTTATAATTGGTAATTATTATCAATAATGTTTGACGGTTATGTTATCCCACGCCCCGCATCTGCCTGATGCCGCACCCTGTTTTCTGATTCCCGTCTAAACGCCCGCAGACGGCATGTGTCGTTTCAGACGGCCTGCCCGCAGTTTTCCGCCATTCCTTCCATCTTTCACGACCGGCCGCACACCCTGCTGTGCGCCGACCGTCTTCAAGGAGAACCTGATGCCTTTCCCGGCCAAACGCAGCTCCGCGCTGCTGATTTCCCTGCTGCTTGCCGCCTGCGCCGGCGGCGGCAGCTTCGATACCCAAAACATTTCTGTCAATAACGACCCGCCGCCCGCACCGAAAGAATGGAAAGATGCGGAAAGCCGCCCGCACCAGACACCGCAGCAGGTGGAAGGCATCATGCAGCCCGCACTCGGCTACTCCATGCCGATTCCGCGCCGCAACTGGTCCAAACTCGATCAAAACGGCAACAGAATTCCCGACGGTTCGGATGCGGAACCTTACCTGAAACTGAACGCAGATAACGTCCAAGCCATCTCCGGCACCACCGGCACCGTGCCGCACGAAGAAAAAATTACCGAAAACCTGAGAAATCCAACCAGGCCGCACCGCGTCATCACATCAAAGAAAAACAGCGGCTTCCAATTTGTCCATGCCGGTTTTGCCTATTCCGATGCCGGTCTGGAAATGATCAGAAAAGACGGTAACGGCCCGATCATTTCCGCCCGAACCGGCTTCAAAGGCTATGTGTACTATCAAGGCCAAACGCCCGCCACCGCCCTGCCTGTCGGCCAAACCGCCACATACAGAGGCAACTGGCATTACGTTACTGATACCAAGCAGGGACGCAACGGCCGCCTATACGGCACAAACGATCAATTTGCAGGGAATCGGTACGGCCTGCTGTCCAACGACGATACGGGCAGCTTCGTCAAAAGTTACGACAGCGAATTTCAAGCTGACTTTGCTGCGAAAAAACTGACCGGCACCCTCAAAGAAACCTTGGTCACCAGTAATGCACAAAATGCACCCGAAAAAACCCGCTATACCATCGAAGCCGATATTGCCGGCAACCGTTTCAGAGGAAAAGCCAAACACCTGCCGGACGATACGCGCCTGTTTGCCAGCGACTCATCACTGCTCGAAGGCGGTTTCTACGGCGATAAAGCACAGGAGCTGGCAGGCAAATTCCTGGCCGACGACGACAGCCTGTTTGCCGTTTTTGCCGCCAAACAGGATAACCCCCTGCCTGCCGAGACCGTATTTGATGCCAAAATCATCGACAAACAGAATCCGCAGGACGCACCGCAGAATCTGACTACTTTCGGCGATGTTACCGCCCTGCTGGTTGACGGCCGAACCATTCCGCTCTATCCGGCCGATGTCAAGGGTTTTGTCATGACCACCGGCAATAACGGCACCACAGCGGAAATCTGCTGCCGCAATCTGGACAATGTGCGCTTCGGTATACTGTCCCGGCAAGGAGAGATGCAGCAACTGTTCCTGCAGGGCGAGCGTACGCCCGCCGCCGCTATGCCGCAGGACGGGCAGGCTTTCTACCGCGGCACATGGAGCGCATTTATTTCCGGGCCGTCTGAATGGGCGGCCGCTGCCGACAACAATGCAGACAGCGGAAACCGGGCAAAATTCCATGTCGATTTCGGCAATAAAACCATTGTCGGCGAACTGATGGCGGCCGAACGTCTCACCCCCGCCTTTCTCATTAACGGCACCATCAGCGGCAACGGCTTTACCGGCACGGCCAAAACCGGGGACAGAGGTTTCAGTCTCGACCCGCAAAACGCCAACGATCCCAAAACCGTCCACCTCAAAGCCGCTGTGAGCGGCGGCTTCTACGGCGACCAAGCCCAAGAATTGGGCGGTGCGTTTTCCGGCAGCCGTTCGGGCTACGGACACAGCAATCCGGACACCCAATTCGGCGTCGTCTTCGGTGCGAAACGCCAAGTCAAAAACAACGAATAACAGATGATGGAAAGGAAAGCGTCGATGTATCGCCATCACCCGAATTTTAAAGTCAAGGCCGTCTGCATCGCCCTGTCCGGCCTGCTGGTTCAGACGGCATGGGCAGACAGCCCCGCCGTCCCCGAAGCCGGAAATACAGTACAGCTGCAAGACGTGGTCGTCAAAGGACAGAAGCGTGCCACGCGCCGCAGCAATGAAATCACAGGCTTGGGCAAAATCGTGAAAACCACCGATGCCATCAATCAGGAACAGGTACTCAATATCCGCGACCTGACCCGCTACGATCCGGGCATTTCCGTCGTCGAACAGGGACGCGGCGCCAGCTCGGGCTATTCGATACGCGGCGTGGACCGCAACCGCATCTCCCTGTCGGTGGACAACCTGCCGCAGATTCAGTCCTACTCTATCCAAGGTGTGAACAGCGGCAGCGGCGCGATTAACGAAATCGAATATGAAAACGTACGCGCCATCGAATTGAGCAAAGGTGCCAGCTCCGCCGAATACGGCAACGGCGCATTGGGCGGCGCGGTGGGCTTCCGCACCAAAGAAGTCGATGACCTGCTGCCCGACGGCAAAGACTGGGGGTTGAACAGCAAAACCGCATACAGTTCCAAAAACCGCCAACTCACCCAATCACTCGGCTTTGCCGCCCGTAAAAACGGCTTGGAGGCGATGGTGCAGTACACCCGACGTAAGGGCGGGGAAACACAGGTACACAAAGATGCGGACAAAAGTACCCGCTATGAAATTACCCGCTTGGGTGCATTTGCAGGCGAATACGACTTTCTGGGCGATGCCAACCGGAAACACAGCAGTTGGTTTGTTTTGCAGGACGAATGCCCGACTTTGAACTGCGCGCCCAAACCGATTGCCGCCGCCACCGAAAGCCATTTCCGCTACGACCGCACGCAAAACGGCTACGACCCCTACACCCCCGAAGAGCAAGCCGAAGCCAAACGGCTGGTGCACCCCGTTGAAAAAGTAAACGCCAAAGACTATACCGGCCCCGACCGCGTGCTGCCCAATCCGATGGACTACCGTACCGGCTCGTGGCTGACCAAACTCGGCTACCGTTTCTCACCCGAACACTATCTGGGCGGCGTATTCGAGCAGACCGCACAAAATTACGACATCCGCGATATGAGCGTACCCGCCTATTATCTGGGTGCAGACCGCAAAAACATCAAAACATTGGACGGCAAAGGCATTTACTCCGGCCAAAATCTCGGCGAAGGGCTGACTTTCGGGGCGAACCCCGCCCAAGACGCTTCGGCCGGGCTGGGCTGGTCGCGCAGCCAGTTTTTCGACGAACGGCACCGAAAATCACGCAAAGGCCTGGTATACCGCTTCACGCCGAACGGCGCGGCAGACAGTCTCTCGCTCTCATACGACGAACAGAAAATCGGCTTGGACAGCCGCCTGAAAACGCTCAACTGCGCACCTTATCCCACTGTGGACAAAAATTGCCGGGCCGCGCCGGACAAACCTTGGAGCTACACCCGTTCGGAAACAAACCGTTACGAGGAAAAGCACCGCCTGGCACAGCTGAACTTTGACAAAACGGCCGAAACCGGCCCGGTCAGACACCAATTCAGCGGCCTTCTGGGCGCGGACTTCTTCCAATCCACCCTCACGCGCAGCGAAGATGTCAGCGAATATGTGAAACAGAAATGGACACTGCTCGACCGCAACGTACGCGGCCAAAACCATGCGGGAAACGGTACGCCCGACAACCCCTACATCTATCAAAACGGCGGCACCGAGCTGATCCGCACCAACGAATGCTACGGCGAAAGCGAAGGTTCGTGGAACTGCGGCCAACGGAAAATTACCGGCCGCAGCGAATTTATCGCCCTGCGCGACCAAATGAAAATCGGCCGTCATCTGGAACTCGGCCTCGGCGCGCGTTACGACCGCTACCGCACCCGTTCCAACGACGAATGGACAGCCGCCAAAACCTACAAAAACTTCTCGTGGAATGCAGGCGTGGTCGTCAAACCCACCGCCAATATCAATCTCGCCTACCGCGCGTCCACCGGATTCCGGGTACCGAGCTTCCAGGAAATGTTCGGCTTCCGCACACCGGGCTATTCCAAGGCCGATGCCGAAGCTTATCAGAAACAATACGGCAAGCCGATGTTCCAGCCCACCGATGCCGAACCGGAAAAATCCTTCAATCAGGAAATCGGCATCGGCTTCAAAGGCGGTTGGGGTATGCTGGAAATCAGCCATTTCCGCAACCGTTACGACGGCCTGATTGCCGCCGCCCGCAAAGAAGGCAATACCGCCAACAAAGCCTACTACAACGTACAGGACGTTAAACTGACCGGCTACAACCTTATCGGCAAAATCGACTGGCACGGCATCTGGAACAAACTGCCCGAAGGCCTGTATACCACACTGGGCTATAACCGCGTCAAACCCGACAGCATCCGCAACCGTCCCGGCTTTACCCGAATCGACACCTACCTGCTGGATACCATACAGCCTTCGCGTTACGTTGCCGGCTTGGGCTATCACGATCCGGGCGAACGCTGGGGCGTGAATGCCATGATGACTTACTCGAAAGGCAAAAACCCCGGCGAGCTGATCGGCAAGTCCACGCACGGCGGCCGGGAGTACAACATCAGTGCCACCGGCAAAGCCAGCAGGAGTTGGCAGATTGTCGATCTGACCGGCTATGTGAACCTGAAAAAAGATTTCACCCTGCGCGCCGGTGTCTATAATCTGTTCAACCACCGCTACGTAACCTGGGAAGCACTGCGCCAGTCGTCTACCGGTGCCGTACACCAGCAGCGCAACGTCGGCAATTATGCCCGCTACGCCGCGCCCGGCCGCAACTATACCGTGTCGCTGCAAATGAAATTCTAGGCCGTCTGAAAACCGCAGCCTGCCGGATCTACACTGTCCGGCAGGCTGCGGTTCGGGTGTCGGCCTGCAATCCGTGCCGCACGGCTTTTCAGACGGCCTGACGGCACGCAGGCCGGATACGTATCCGAAAAAAGCCCGGACAGACACCCGGATACCTTTTCTTTCCCCAAAACGGACACCTGCCGGAATCGGGCACCAGACCGCAGCACATTTTTCAGACGGCCTCCCTCAGGCCGTCTGAAAACCCGGTACAGCCCGTCTGCCGAAACCGCCGCCAAACCATGAAAAAACTGTTTTCCCTGACCCTGACCGCCGCCCTCTCCTGTCATGCCTACGCCGACGACGACAGCAGCCTCATCGCCGACCGCCTGAACGATCAACGTGCCGTAACAGCGGCCGCAGCCGCTCCGCCTGCCGCACCGGCAGAACCTGCAGCCGCCGTACCGCCGCCGGTAACCCGCACGCTTGCCATCTCGAAAGAAGAACTGGCACGCCGCCCCGAACTGGTGGTACGCGCCCTGATGGCCGCTGTGGTACAGAACAACCGCACCGCCGTCGATTTGGTCTATCCGCTCTACCAAGCCCTGCCCGCCGCCCATCACGACCCGCAGCTTACCCTGTGGGCACAGGCGGTCTTGGCGCGGCAGCAGGGCGATCTGCGTGCCGGCATCGCACAATACCGCCGCCTGCTGGCCGAAACGCCCGAGCTGACCGCCGCCCGCCTGCAATTGGCCGCCGCGTTGTTTGAAGACAACCAGACAGAAGCCGCCGAAGACCAGTTCCAAAAGCTGCGCACCCTCCCCGATCCGAACGTACGGCGTATCGCCGATACCTATCTCGATGCTCTGGCCCGGCGCGACCGTTGGACGCTTTCCGGCAGCATCAGCTACCTGAACGACCCCAATATCAATAACGCCCCCAAATCCGGCACCCGCTACGGCAACTGGCACGCCCCCGAGACGGAATCCGCCCAAGGCATCGGCCTGAATCTCAATCTGGGCAAGAAATGGTCGTGGGGCAACGGCTTTTACAACGAACTGCGGATCCATGCGCAAGGGAAATACTATTGGGACAACCGCAAATACAACGATGCGGGCGGCCGCGCCAGCCTCGGCATCGGTTTCCGCAATGCCAAATGGCAGGCTGCCCTGCTACCGTTTGCCGAACAGTCGCTGTATGCAGGCGGCCGTACGGGACAAACCCGCTACAAACGCTTTTACCGGGGCGGCGGGGCTACGCTGGAAGGCAGCTACTGGCTGTCCCCGCAATGGCAGTTCACCGCAGGTTACGAGCAGATGCAGCTGCGTTACGCCAGCCGCAGACACCTCAACGGCGGCTACCGCCAGATCAGCGGCGGCATCCACTATCTGCCCGATGCCACACGCCTGTTTTTTGCCAATCTCCACTATAACCGCACCGACACCCGCGACCGGGACGACAGTTTTATCCGCAAAGGCATCACCGCAGGCTGGGGGCAGGAATGGGAGCAAGGCTTGTCCACACATGTTTCACTCGGTTTCGCCCAAAAACACTATCAGGCACCGATGCCGGTGTTCGGCATCACCCAGCGCAACCGCGAATGGAATGCACAGGCCGCCGTGTGGCACAGAGCTTTCCATTTCAAAGGCATCACACCGCGCCTTACCTACGGTTACAACCGTGTCCAAAGCAACCACAGCTTTTACAGCTACGCCAAACACCGCGTATTTGTCGATTTCAGCAAGCGGTTTTGAACAACAGGCAGAGACCGTCCCTTCGTTTTTCCGACAAGCCGGAAGACGCTGACCGCTTTGAAGCGGTACCGCCCCACCCGCCGTCCATGTCAAAACTTAATAATGATAATAATTATTGATTTTATTTTTAACCAATATTAAAATTCGCATCTCCGCAGATGCCTGCCCTGCCGGCATTGCGGCAATTTCCCGTTCCGTTTTCCGAATTTTCCAACTATCCCGACCGCATGAACACCCGTCTTTACACTCCCGTTGCACTCTCAGCCGCACTGTGCCTGGCCATACCGGCCGCACTTGCCGAATCCTCCGTTACCGGCCCGGACAAACCGGCCAAAACAACGCAAAAAGAACCAGTCAAACTACCGGCCGTGGTTGTCAAAGGCAGGCACATCGGCAAACCGTTTGAAACACCGGCCGCCGTCAGCCGCCACGGACAGGACGAACTGGGACAGGACATCAATACCCTGATCCGCACCCTGCCGGGTACGTTTACCCAGCACGACATCGGGCAAGGCGGTTTTGCCGTCAATATCCGCGGTTTGGAAGGTTTGGGGCGGGTCAATACCACGGTGGACGGTGTCAGCCAGACTTTCTACCAAACCAACCCCGCGCACGGCTGGAACGGCAATACCACTTATGTCGATGAAAACTTTATCGCAGGTATCGAAGTGACACGGGGAACGGCCGCCGGTGCGGGCGGCATCAATGCGCTGGCAGGCCATGCCGAATTGCGCACCATCGACATAGACGATTTAATCGACAAAGACCGCAATTTCGGTATGCAGACCACTTACCGCCAAGGCAGCAACGGTTACGGAAAAAACGGTATGCTGGGCGTTGCCGCCCGTTACAGCCTGAATGAAGACAGTAGCATCGGCTTTTTGAGCGCGGTCAGCGGAAAACGGAAGCTGGGTTACAAAAACGGGGCGGGCGAAACCATTGCTTCAGACGGCTTCGACGAAAACCTGCCGATGGAAAGCGGCCTGCGCGCGCGCAGCACACTCAACAAACTGCAATGGCAGATCGGGAAAAACCATGCACTGACACTCAGCCATATGGGCAGCCGCTCCCGCTTTACCAACAACCACAGCCCCCTGCAAGTGCGTACCCGGACCGGCCTGCTCAAATACCGCTACACGCCTCTGTCCGACTTGGTCGATTTGCGTGCAGATCTTTCCTATACCGATGCGCGGCAGACATTCCTGCGCGGCACCAACAGCAGCGAAGATTATGTCGGCCGCACCACCGCCAATCCCTCTTGGGCTTTCACCCTGCAAAACCGCAGCCTTTTCGATCTCCAAGGCAGCGACTTGATACTCGACTACGGCGGCAAAACCATGCGCACCCGCTACCGCAGTAATTACAGCAACAAACTGCTTCTGGCCGAAGGCAGGCAGAATACGGACAGCCTGTTTGCCGATGCCCGGTGGCAGCCGGGGAAATGGACGGTATCCGCAGGCATCGGTTACCAGCGTTACGGCATACAGGGCTACCTGCCGCCGACCGACGACAACGGCGCAATTGTGCTGCCCAAAGGCGGAGACATTCATTTCAAGCGCACGGAAGGCCGTCTGAATCCGCGATTCGGGCTGGCATACCAAGCCTTGAACTGGCTGCAAATGTACGCCAATATCGGCCGCAGCAGCCGCAGCCCCAATGTCCAGGAATTTATGTACACCAACAACGTGCAGGGCAACCCCTATTCGGTCAATCCCTACCTGAAAGGCGAAACGGCCCTGAACCGCGACATCGGCCTGAACATTCTCAAATACGGCCTGCTCAAACCGGATGACAGCCTGCGCCTGAAAGCGGGCTATTTCGACAACCGCATCAAAAACTTCATCACCCAGACCCAGCTCTACATCTGCGGCGAGGACAGTCTCAGCCGTTGCAGCTTGGACGATTACGCAGGCGGCAGCAACCGCATCGCACCGGTCGGGCTCTTCCTCAACCTGCGCGATACCGTCCGCCAGCGCGGCTGGGAAGTTGAAGGCGGTTATGATTTCGGACGCGGCTACATCAATCTGAGTTGGAGCAAAACCACCAACAACTTCCCTTCCGACTACTTGGCAGACATGGGCTTCTCCCATATACGCACCCTGCCGGAAAACGTCTGGTCGCTGGACATCGGCTCCCGCTGGCTGGACAACCGCCTGATTGTCGGCGCACGCCTGAACCGTACAGGGAAGGACACCATTGCCGGCGGCGTGGACAGCGAGAGCGGCATCCAGTCGACCGCCAAGCTGTCCGCCAATCCCACCATCATCGACCTCTATGCCAGCTATCAGGCCGCCAAGCAGCTGAAACTGTTTCTGAATATCGACAATCTGACCAACCGTGTTTACAACTACCCGCTCAGCGGCGGCACATTGGGTACAGGCAACTTGGGATACAGCAATGCCAACCGCGGCACCGGCAGGGGGCGGACCATTTACGGCGGCCTGTCGGTGAAATTCTAAATCCGTGCCCGCCCCAGCCCGCTATCGGGACAACAGCATGAATACATACCTGAAAAAATGGTCCGGCATCATCATCCTGTACCTGCTGTCGGCAGCGGCGGCAGCACAGGTACCCGCCGGACGCATTTACGATACGGCAGCCCAAACCGACATCACGGCAGAAGCACTGGTACAGGCACTGGCACAAAGCCCGATGGTGATTATCGGCGAAAAACATGATGAAACCGCCCACCACCAAGCCGAGTTATGGCTGTTGCAGCAAACCGAAACACCGCGCAGCCGGGGTTCGGTCTTATTGGAAATGCTGGATACCGCACAACAGCGGGACGTCACGCGCGTTCAGCAATGGCTTCTGGACGGAGGCAGCACAAGCGAGCGGCGGCTGCCGGAAAAAATGGCGTGGAACCATGCCTGGAACTGGCCGGATTACGCCAGTACCGTATCATGGATCATGCGCCGTCAGGCCAAGGTTCTGGCTGCCGCACCCGGCAGGGACGATGTACGCCGTGCTGCCGCTTTCGTTCCCGACGGCAGATACAGCGGCGCACCTGCCGTCCGGCAGGCATTGGAGCAGATCATCGGCACCAACCATACCGGCACGGGCAATACGGACAAGGTCTCCATGCAGCAGTTCAAAGACAGCACCATGGCACAGAATCTGGCTGCCGCACCCCGACCCGCCTGGCTGCTGACCGGATCGATACATGCCTCCAAACAGCTGGGCATACCGCTGTTTTTACGCGATGCGGGCAAGGCATCCGATGCCAAAGTACTGATTCTGACTACCCGAGACAGCGACATCGATACCGGTCACGGCGATTACATCTGGTATCTGGATCCCGCCCCCTGACCGGCCGCGCCGTTTTCAGACGGCCCGGCCGCCCCAACCCTACCGCATCAGGAAATACACCATGAAAAAATACCTCTCCCTCCTGTTACTGGCCGCCTGCCTGCCCGCCGCCGCCCAGCGCGTTATCGTGCTCACGCCCGATGTGGCCGATATTGTCGCCCGGCTCGGTGCGGAAAAAGAAGTCGTCGGCATTCACGAATTCAACCGCAACCCCGCCTTCAACAATACGCCGTCCGTCGGTTTTTACCGCAACCTTTCTGCCGAACCGATACTGGCGGGCAAACCCGATCTCGTCATCGGCAGCTGGCTGGCCAAACCGGACGGTATCTACACCCACCTGCGCAATGCCGGTGTCAAAGCCGAAAATGTCCATACCGACGAATCACCGGAAAACTACCGCCAAAGCCTGATGCGCATCGGCAGGCTGCTGGGCAAAGAACCGCAGGCCGCCAATCTCGCCCGCACATTCCAAAACGGCATGCAGCCCATGCCGAAAACCGGCAAGCGTTATTTGCTCAGCTACGACGGCCGTTATGCGGCAGGCAGAAACACCGTCGGCGACACCCTGATCAGACTGGCAGGCGGCATCAATGCCGCAGCACAAGTGGACGGCCTCAAACCGCTCTCCCGCGAGGGCTGGCTGAAAGCAAAACCCGATATCGTGATTATCGCCAAACATAACGAACAAAGTATCGGCGGTGCCGCCAAAGTCCTGCAACGCCCCGAAATCGCTGCCAGCCCGGCGGGACAAAACCGGCGCGTCCTGTTCTGGCCTGCCGACGACTATATGCGCTACGGCCTGTACACCCCCGATATTGTGCGCCGTCTGCACGGTTTGGCCCAATAAAACGGGGACGCGCATGAAAAAATATCTGGCCGTATGGCTGGCCGCAGCCGTTTTACTCGTCTGGTTCTGCGCCGGTATCGGCGAAGGCGGCTGGCGCAATCCGCTGGCCGCAGACCCTGTGCTGATGCAGATCCGGCTGCCCAGAATAGCGGCCGCACTGCTGGCCGGAGCCGCACTGGCGGCCAGCGGTTCCGCCTTGCAGGCATTGTTTGAAAACCCTCTGGCCGATCCCAGCCTCATCGGTACGTCGGGCGGGGCGGCCATGGGCGTGGTATCGGCCATCGCCTTCGGCTGGCCGGTGGCCGTTCCGGCCGCCGCATTTATCGGTGCGTTTGCCGTCTGTATGATTATTCTGGCCGCCCACCGCCTTTTCGGCGGCGGCAAACTCGGACTGCTGGTGATGGGTTTCGTCATCAGTGCGCTGTGCGGTGCACTGGTCAGCCTGGTCTTGTTCCTTTCAGACGACATGGCACTGCGCAGCGCCATGACCTGGCTCTCGGGCAGTTTCTCCGAAGCGGGATTCATCTCGCCGCTGTATGCGGCCGCGATTATGCTGGCCGGTTTCGTGATTCTGACCGTATGCGGCCGCCGGCTCGACTATCTGCTGCTGGGCGACGAAGTGGCGCACACGCTGGGTATCCATATCGGACTGACCCGCATCTTGACCGTTACCGGTGCCGCCCTGATGACCGGTGCGGCGGTTTCGCTCGGCGGCATTATCGGCTTTGTCGGCATGATGGTACCCAATGTGCTGGCACAAACCGTCGGCGGCGGCCGCACCCGCTTAATCGCACTCTCGGCAGCGGCCGGATCGCTGTTTATGCTGGCAGCCGATACATTTGCCCGCCGGGTGGTTTATCCGGTGGATCTGCCGGTCGGCATCGTCATTGCCATTCTCGGCGGCCCTTTCTTTTTATGGCTGATTATCAGGGAACAGAAGCGTTAATATGACCCTATCGCTCAGAAACTGCACGGTTCACGCCCATCACCGGACCATTCTGTCGGTCGGCCGAATCGACATTCCCGCCCGTGAAATCAGCGCTGTCATCGGCCCCAACGGAGCGGGGAAATCCACGCTGCTCAAACAGTTTCTCTATCACGCGCAAACCGAATGGTGCGGCCTGCCCATGAAGTCCGCCCTGAAACAGCGCAAAATCGCCTGGGTCGGACAGCACGAACATTTCCGCCTGCCGATGACGGTAGCCGAATATGTCGTGATGGGGCGGGCACAACCGGCATGGTTCCGCCCGGCACGGCCCGCCGGTAACGATTTAAAAACACTGCTGGATCTCTTTGACCTGACACCGCTGCAAGACAAACGCATCGAAACGCTCAGCGGCGGCGAGCAGCAGCGTGCGGCCATTATCCGCGCCCTGCTGCAACAGCCCGAACTGCTGATGCTGGACGAGCCGACCAACCATCTCGACGTACACTACCAACACCGTCTGATGCACCACCTGCAAACGCTGCCGCAACAGGGCACCACCGTGGTGATGGTGCTGCACGATCTGAATCTGGCCGCCCATTACAGCAGCCACGCCCTGCTGATGGACAAAGGGGGCGTGGCCGCATCAGGCGCAACGGCACAAGTGATGGATACCGCCCTGCTGAGCCGTATCTATGATTGGCCGATATGCGCCTATCGGGCAAACGGCAAAACCTGGTTTCAGGCCGCAACCTTATAAGCAATTGGGGACATGCCAAAGGCCGTCTGAAAACGCTTCATCTGTTTTCAGACGGCCTTGATGTTACCAACCGTCGCGGACGGCCAGACTTCGGACGGCTAATGCTCGCTGCCGCCCACAATCAACCCGGCATCGATTTTCAGCGTCGGCTGCCCCACGCCCACCGGCACACTCTGGCCGTCTTTACCGCACACGCCCACGCCTTTGTCCAAAGCCGTATCGTTACCGATCATGGACACGTGTTTCAACACTTCCGGCCCGTTGCCGATAATCGTCGCCCCTTTCACCGGATACTGCAATTTACCGTTTTCCACCCACCATGCCTCGGAAGCGGAAAACACGAATTTGCCGCTGGTGATGTCCACTTGGCCGCCGCCGAAATTGACCGCGTAAATGCCTTGGTCCACCGATGCGATGATTTCCTGCGCGTCATACTGTCCGTTTTCCATAAACGTATTCGTCATGCGCGGCATGGGCGCGGAAGAATAACTTTCGCGGCGGCCGTTGCCCGTTACCGGCACGCCCATCAGGCGGGCATTGGTTTCGTCTTGCAGATAGCCGGTCAGAATACCGTCTTCAATCAAGACGGTACGGCCGGTGGGGTTGCCCTCGTCGTCGATATTGAGCGAACCGCGCCGGTCGGCCAGATTGCCCTGATCGACTACGGTAACGCCCTTGGCCGCCACCCGCTGCCCGATGCGTCCGGCAAACGCACTCGTGCCTTTGCGGTTGAAATCGCCTTCCAAACCGTGCCCCACCGCCTCGTGCAGCAGCACACCCGGCCAGCCGCTGCCCAACACGACCGTCATCGCACCCGCCGGCGCGGGGCGTGCTTCCAGATTCACCAAAGCCTGCTGCACGGCCGTCTGCACATATTCCTGCAATTTCACCTCATCGAAATAAGCCAAATCAAAACGGCCGCCGCCACCCGCCGACCCCATCTCGCGCCGCTGCCCCTGCTGTGCAATCACGCTGACGCTCAGACGCACCAGCGGACGGATATCCGCCGCATGGCGGCCGTCCAGCCGCGCAATGTAGATTAAATCGTATTCGCAGGTCAGCCCCGCCATCACCTGCACTACGCGCGGATCCGCCGCCTTGGCCAAAGCCTCCACACGGTTGAGCAGGGCGACTTTGTCCGCCGAATCCAAACTGTGAATCGGATTGCCGCTGCCGTGCACCGCCGAGGCCGTCTGAATAGCGGTATCCGGCACCTGAAACCGGCCGCCTGCCGCGCCGATGGCTTTGACCGTATCGGCCGAACGCAGAATACTGTCCGCATTCAGGCTGTCGGCATAGGCAAAAGCCGTTTTCTCACCGGCCACCGCCCGTACGCCCACACCCTGATCAATCTGGAAGCTGCCCGACTTCACCAGCCCTTCTTCCAAATGCCAGCTTTCAAACGCCGTCCGCTGGCAGTATATATCGGCAAAATCCACATGGCGGCTGCCGATGCGTGCCAGCGCACCCGCCAGTATGTCCGGTGCCAGCCCGTTGGCCGCCAGCAAATCGCGGCACACCGTTTCATGATGTGTCTGCATAACATTTTCCACTATTCAAACGGCTGCCATTATACGGCAGTTTGGCGGCGTCTTTGTACCGCTGCCCACCCTGCTGCCCAAACAACAAACATTAAAATAAATTCATTTTAAATTCATTCGCTTATAAAAAATCTCGCTGATTTTCAAAAGATACTATTGATAATAATTATCGTTTTATTATAATAGGCCTACCGATTACTCAGTCGGCCATTAAACACCCCAAAATCTTTTTTATTTAACGCATATACGGAGCCTGCTTATACGACTGACCTTCCGATTCCCTCATACTCAAAACCAAAGCCGCGCCCCGCTGTTCCGACAGCGGGGCGCGGCTTATCAATTGCCCCGTCCTGTTTTATAATCGGCCGCACCTGCCGCCAAACACGCGGCCAACCGCCGTTTTAGCTTCGCAGAAACTCGCTGCGCTCGTTTTCAGACGGCCTCTTTTTTACGGACGCACCATGAGCGATATTCTCAACCGAATCCTGACCACCAAAGCCGCCGAAGTGGCCGCCGCCAAAGCCGCCCTGCCCTTGGAAACCCTCAAACGTCAGGCCGAAACCGCCCCGCCGGTGCGCGGTTTTACCGATGCCCTGCGGCGCAAACACGCCGCCGGCCTGCCCGCCGTTATCGCAGAAATCAAAAAAGCCAGTCCGTCTAAAGGCCTCATCCGCCCCGACTTCCAACCGGCACAACATGCCCGCGACTACGAACGCGCCGGTGCGGCCTGCCTGTCCGTACTCACGGACGAACCCTATTTCCAAGGCTCGCCCGACTATCTCAAAGCGGCACGCGAAGCCGTTTCCCTGCCCGTGTTGCGCAAAGATTTTATTATTGACGAATACCAAATCTACCAAGCCCGTGCCTGGGGTGCCGATGCCGTCCTGCTGATTGCCGCCGCCCTGAGCCGCACCGAACTGGAACATTTCGAGCAGGTAGCGCACAGTTTGGACATGGCCGTCCTGCTCGAACTGCACGATGCGGCCGAACTGGAAAAATGCCGCAACCTCACCACACCGCTGCACGGCGTGAACAACCGCAACCTGCGCACCTTTGAAGTCGATTTGCAGCAAACCCTGCAACTGCTCCCCGATCTGGCCGGCCGCATCGTGATTACCGAAAGCGGCATACGCGATAAAGCCGATGTCGATTTCATGCGCCGCCACGGCGTGCACACCTTTCTCATCGGCGAAACCTTTATGCGCGCCGACGACATCTGCGCCGAAGTCGGAAAATTGTTTGAATAGACCATGTTAAACCGCCCGAACGTAGGTCGGATACGGGCCTGCGTCCAACTGACCGCTCAAACGTAGGTCGGATTCTCGAATCCGACTGCATCCGCCCGATACCGTCAGGAATGTCGGATACAGAGTATCCGACCTACTTTTCATGATACAGCCGATCAGATTCGGTACTTTAATTCAGCCATTTCCCGATACTGTCCGAACCATATCGGACACCCGCCTGCGCCCGACCACCAGCCCAATCGTAGGTCGGATTCTCGAATCCGACTTCACCCACCCAATACCGCCTGGCAAGTCGGATACGGAGTATCCGACCTATCTCATGCAGCACCGCTTTCAGACGGCCGGGACGATTTGCGGTATAATCGCCTATCATTTTCAGCCTGCACAACCATGACCGTTATCATCAAAACCCCCGAAGAAATCGAGAAGATGCGCGAACTGGGCCGTTTGGCGGCCGAAGCCTTGGACTATATCGGCCCCTTCGTCAAACCCGGCATCACCACCAACGAAATCGACCGCCTGATTCACGATTACCATATCAATGTACAGGGCGGCTATCCCGCCCCGCTCCACTACGGCAACCCGCCCTACCCCAAATCGTGCTGCACCTCGGTCAATCACGTTATCTGCCACGGCATTCCCAACGACAAGCCGCTCAAAGAGGGCGACATTCTCAATATCGATGTCACGATTAAAAAAGACGGCTTTCACGGCGATTCCAGCCGTATGTTCGCGGTAGGCAAAATCAGCCCGCAGGCACAGCGGCTGATTGACGTGACCCACGAAAGCATGATGGCGGGCATCGCCGCCGTCAAACCCGGCGCCACTTTGGGCGACATCGGCCACGCCTGCCAAACGGTTGCCGAAAACGCGGGTTATTCGGTGGTACAGGAATTTTGCGGCCACGGCATCGGCCGCAGCTTCCACGAAGCCCCGCAAGTGCTGCATTACGGCCGCAAGGGGCAGGGCATGAAACTGGCACCGGGCATGATTTTCACCATCGAGCCGATGATCAACCAAGGCAAACGCCATCTGCGTATACTGGCCGACGGCTGGACGGTGGTTACCAAAGACCGTTCGCTGTCCGCCCAGTGGGAACATGAAGTACTGGTTACCGATACCGGCTGCGAAATCCTCACCGTCAGCCCCGCCACCGGCAAACCGTAAACATCAAGGCCGTCTGAAAACGAGCGCAGCGGGTTTCTGCGAAGCTAAAACGCATGAAATGCCTTGTCGGATACAAATATCCGACCTACATGGGAGCAAAGCGGGTTTCTGCGCAGCAGAACGAAGTCATGCTAGCCTCTCAGAAACAGCGGTTTCAGACGGCCCGTTATCCCCGCAGAGTCAAAATCCGCAGCAAAACCAAAACAGTTTTCCTTCCATGCCTCCTGCTTCAAACCGGCACCCATAACGCAAAAATCACGGCCGAACTGCTCCGGCCGTGATTGTCTGACACCGGCGTGCCTGTTTACTGCAACACGGCCGCCATGGCATCGGCCACATAATCGATATTCGACTCGTTCAGTCCCGCCACGCACATCCGCCCGCTGCCCACCAGATAAACGGCAAATTCGTCCTGCAAACGCTGCACCTGTGCGGGGTTCAGGCCGGTGTAACTGAACATGCCGCGCTGTTTGATAAAGTAGTCAAAGTTGCGCCCGGGCAGTTTGCGGCTGAGCGTGTCGTACAGTTTTTGGCGCATGGCGCGGATACGGCCGCGCATGGCCGCCACCTCGTTTTCCCAGCTTTGGCGCAGCTCAGGCGTATTCATCACGGCGGCAGTAATAAACGCACCGTGGGCGGGCGGGCTGGAATAGATGCGGCGCACACCGAATTTCAGACGGCTGAGTACCCGTTCCGCCTCTGCCGCCGTCGGGCAGACCACGCTCAAACCGCCGACCCTCTCGCCGTACAGCGACAGGTTTTTGGAAAACGAATTGCTCACAAATACCGTCAGCCCCATCTCGGCCGCTTTGTGAATGGCATAAGCATCTTCCTGCAAGCCGTCGCCGAAGCCCTGATAGGCGATGTCCATAAACGGAATCAGCCCGCGCTGTTTCACCGCCGCCAAAAGCGTATCCCATTGATCACGGCTCAAATCCACACCGGTGGGGTTGTGGCAGCAGGGGTGCAGCAGCACCACGCTGCGTTCGGGCAGACCGTTGAAAAAATCGAGCATCGCATCAAAGCGCACGCCGACCGTTTCGGCATCGTAATAGGGATAAGTGCCGACGGTGCAGCCCGCCCCCTCAAAAATCGATTTGTGGTTGTCCCAAGTCGGGTCGCTCACATACACCTCGGCATCGGGAAACCACTGGTGCAGAAAATCCGCCCCCAATTTCAACGCACCCGACCCGCCCAAAGTCTGCACCGTGGCAATCCGCCCTTCGTCCAAAGCCGCACAGCCGGCAAACAGCAATTCCTGCACCGCGCGGCGGTATTCGGCCAGGCCCTCCATCGGCAGGTAACTGCGCGGCTGCGGTTCGGCGGCACGCGCTTTCTCGGCAGCGGCCACACTCGCCGGCACGGGCAGACGGCCGTTTTCGTCAAAATAAATCCCGATGCCCAAATTCACTTTTTCCGCGCGCGGATCGTTCAGAAATTTTTCCACCAACCCCAAAATCGGGTCGCCCGCATACGGTTCGACATGTCCGAACATCTCTTTTCTCCTTTTGACGATACAGATAAAGACTTTATTCTATGTCGGCAGAGGCCGTCTGAAAAGCCTGTTTGCCTGCTATAATGGCCGCCTGATGAAAACGGATACCGCCATGAACGCCATTCTGCCGCCGCGCCGCCTGTCCGTCGCGCCCATGCTCGACTGGACCGACCGCCACTACCGCCACATGGCGCGCCAGATTACCCGCCACACTTGGCTCTACACCGAGATGATTAACGCCGGTGCCGTGATTTACGGCGATCCGGCGCGCTTTTTGCACAAAAACGAATGTGAAAACCCCGTCGCCCTGCAACTGGGCGGCAGCGAACCGGCGGCCTTGGCACAGGCGGCGGCCAAAGCGGCGGCTTTCGGTTACGACGAAATCAACCTCAACTGCGGCTGCCCCAGCCCGCGCGTACAGAAAGGCGCGTTCGGAGCCTGCCTGATGAACGAAGCCGGTCTGGTCGCCGACTGTCTGAACGCCATGCGGGACGCTGCGCCCGACTGTGCGGTTACCGTCAAACACCGCATCGGCGTCGACCGCCAAACCGACTATCAGACCGTGGCCGATTTTGTCGGCACGCTGCGCGATAAAACCGCCTGCACCACCTTTATCGTCCATGCGCGCAATGCCTGGCTGGACGGCCTGTCGCCGAAAGAAAACCGCGAAGTGCCGCCCCTGAAATACGATTATGTGTACCGCCTGAAACAGGAATTTCCCGATTTGGAAATCATCATCAACGGCGGCATCACCACCAACAGCGAAATCGCCGCTCATCTGCAATATGTCGACGGCGTGATGGTCGGGCGCGAGTGCTACCACAATCCGATGATTATGCGCGACTGGGACCGGCTGTTTTACGGCGATACCCGCGCGCCGATTGAGTTGGACGAGCTGGTCGGCCGTCTGAAACACTATGCCGAAACGCAGATTGCCGCCGGAAACGGCACGATTCTGCGCCATATGGCGCGCCATTATCTGGGGCTGATGCACGGCTTGAACGGTGCGCGCGTCTGGCGGCGTATGCTGTCCGATGCCGCCCTGCTCAAACCGAACAATCCCGAGCTGATTGCTGCCGCATGGGCCGAAGTGCAGAAACACGCGCATACCCGTCAGGCCGTCTGAAAATAGTGCGCAGCACGATTTCTGCGAAGCTAAAACGAGCAAAGCGGGTTTCTGCGGAGCTAAAACGAATGAAACTGCTTTTGTCGGATACAAGTATCCGACCTACATGAGAACGCAGCGGTTCTGCAAAGCCAAAACGAGCGAAACTGCTTTTGTCGGATACAAGTATCCGACCTACATGAGAACGCAGCGGTTCTGCAAAGCCAAAACCCGCAGCCGAATCTATAAGGAATCTGCATGACAACCGTTATCGGTACTTATCTGCTCACCGTTCTGCTGTTTCTGGTTCTGCCCGGGCCGGTGAATCTGGCGGTGGTGGACCATGCCGCACGCGGCGGCTGGAAAGGCGCGCTGCTGGCCGTGTTCGGCAGCAATCTGGCTTCGCTGGTGCTGATTCTGGCAGCCGGCTTGATGCTCGACGGCTTGGGACGGATACACGAATCGTTGCTTGATGTGCTGGCGGCGGTCGGCGGCCTGTACCTGCTGTATTACGGCAGCCGTTTGTGGCACAGCCGCCACGACCTGCCCGCCGCCGAAAGCGCGCCTGCCGCACGCGGACACGGCGCGAAAATCGTCGCCTCCGCCTTTATCATCGGCATTTCCAATCCGAAAGACGTGGTCTTTTTTATGACCTTTTTCCCGCCGTTTATCGTGCGGCTGGGTTGGGATTTGTGGCCGGGGCTGCTGTTGCTGACGGCCTTGTGGTGCCTCTTGGATTACGCGGTTTTGCTTGCCTACGGCATGGGTGCGGCCAAAATCATCACACCCGCGCGCGCCCGTACCGTTCATACCGCGTGCGCCGCCCTGTTTATCCTGATCGGCCTGTACGCTTTCGGCAGCGGCATCGGCCGTTTTATCTGACAAACGGAAACTGTTTATGAAAGCTTATTTAGACCTGATGCGCCATGTGCTGGAAAACGGCCGCGACAAATCCGACCGCACCGGCACCGGTACACGCTCGATATTCGGCTACCAGATGCGCTTTGACTTAAACGCGGGCTTCCCGCTTTTAACCACCAAAAAACTCCACCTGCGCTCCATCATTCACGAACTGTTGTGGTTTCTCAAAGGCGACACCAACATCCAATACCTGAAAGACAACCAAGTATCGATTTGGGACGAATGGGCGGACGAGAACGGCGATTTGGGGCCGGTGTATGGTTATCAGTGGCGCAGCTGGCCGACACCCGACGGCGGCCATATCGACCAGATTCAGAACATCATCGACCAAATCCGAACCGCCCCCGATTCGCGCCGCATCATCGTTTCGGCATGGAATCCCGCGCTGGTCGATCAGATGGCACTGCCGCCCTGCCACGCGCTGTTCCAGTTTTACGTGGCCGACGGCCGCCTGTCGTGCCAACTCTACCAGCGCAGTGCCGACATCTTTCTCGGCGTGCCGTTCAACATCGCCAGCTACGCGCTGCTCACCCTGATGCTGGCGCAGGTATGCGGCCTGCGGCCGGGCGAATTTGTCCACACCTTCGGCGATGCCCACCTCTACCGCAATCATTTTGAACAGGCCCGGTTGCAGCTGGCCCGCGAACCGCGCGCCCTGCCGAAAATGACGCTCAATCCCGCCGTGGACGACTTGTTCGCCTTCACTTTCGACGACTTTACCCTGACGGATTACGACCCGCACCCGCACATCAAAGCCCCCGTGGCCGTCTGAAATGTAGGTCGGATGCTCTGAATCCGGCATGAAGGCATGAGACAGTAGGCCGGATACTCCGTATCCGACACGGCCGCCCGTACCGGTCAAATGTCGGATGCTCTAAATCCGACACCTGCAAAAAACGCCATAAAAAAATATCGGACGACCTTGCCCGATATGTTCAAGGCCGTCTGAAAACGGTACACAACCCGTTTTCAGACGGCCTGATTTTTGACGGAACTTAATCCGCACCGCTGCGCCTAATCCACCAGCAGCGGCACCACAAAGGGTGCCAGCGCGGCCGTGATAATCCCGTTGAGAATCAGCCCCAGACTGGCATAGGCGGCAAACTTTTTGCTGCGCTCCAAAGACGCGGCAATCCCCATAGCGTGCGAAGCCGAACCCATCGACATGCCCTGCGACATCGGCCGGCGCACACGGCTGCGGCGCATAATCTGATAACCGGCCACCTGCCCCACCAAACCCGCCAAAATCACCGTGGCCGCCGTAATCGGCGGAATACCGCCGATGGCTTTGGTGACTTCCAGCGCAATCGGCGTGGTAACGGATTTGGCCGCCAGACTCAGCATCACCTCGCGTCCCGAACCGGACATTTTCGCCAGCCAAACCACGCTGACCATGCCGGTGAGGCTGCCTGCCGTCTGCGACAGGATAATCGGCAGCCACTGCCTGCGGATTTTGCCCCAGCTCAGATACAGCGGCACCGCCAGCCCCACCACCGCCGGTTTGAGCCAGAAATCGATATACTGCGCCGCCCCGTGATAAGTGGCATAGTCGATATCGAACAGGCGCAGGTAAACAATCACGGCAAACGTACTCCACGCCACCGGATTGACCAGCACGCTGCCGGTACGCGCACGCAGAATATTGACCACCCAATACACAAACAGCGTCAGCCACAGCAGGGTAAAACTATGATTCAGCACGGCCGCCCTTTCCCTTGCGCAGCCATTCGTGCACTTTGCCGGTTACCAGCAGCACCGCCACCGTACTCAACACCGTTGCCGACACAATCGACCACAGATCCGACGCAATCAAATCCAGATAATTCATCACCGCCACACAGGGCGGCACCAGAAACAGCGACAGATTGGCCATTAACAGATCGGTCAGCCCCGACAGCCAGGATGCCTGAACCCAACCGGCCTGCAAAGCCGCAAACAGAAGGCCCAATCCGACAATACTGCCCGGCAGCGGCACACCGCTGAACAGCACCACACCCTCGCCCGCCGCCAAAAAACCGAAAATAATACACAAAGCCCGAATCAAAACCATAGTTCCGCGTCCCCAATGCACACAAGCGCGAACACAAAATATAAACACCATCTTAACAAAAATCAACAATCCGGCCGCACAAAACCGAAAGGCCGTCTGAAAAAAGCCCGACAGCCCTTTTCAGACGGCCTTTTCATCGGCCTGCACTCAGCGGTAGGGGTTTTCCAGCCCCGCCACCAGTGCCTGCAGATAATCGCGCAACTGCGCCTCGCCGCACCCCATCAGGAGGGCGTCTTCAAATGCGTCCTGCGCCGTTTGGTACAGCTCGTCCATATTTTCGGTCATCACCTTGATTTTTTCGGTACACGACACCGGCGCACCGTCGTCGCCGTACCATTTCGGCATCTCGGGTTTGGCCATTCACACGCCCCTAAAAACTGTTCTGCACAGGCTGTACACGCCGCGCGGTAACATAACGCTTGCTCCAATACGGATTGCCCAGACTGACGATTTCCACACTTTTGCCGGTACGCGGCGCATGTACGAAACGGTTATTGCCGATGTACAGCCCGACATGGGAAATCCGCCTGCCTGCCGTATTGAAAAATACCATATCGCCCGGCTGCAAATCGCCGCGCGCCACCGCGACACCCACCTTGGCCTGCTCTGCCGACGTACGCGGCAGGCTGACCTGCATGGTTCTGCCGAAAATATACTGCATCAGACCGCTGCAATCGAACCCCTTCGCCGGCGATGTCCCGCCTAAACGGTAGGTCACGCCGACCAGCCCCACCGCACCGAAAATCAGCGCATCGGTATCGGCAGTCTGTACGGTACGGACGGCCGCCGCTCCGTCCGTCAAATCATCGGCTGCCGCCTGTCCGCACAGCATCACGGCCGCCGGCAGCAGGGCAAAAAAACGTTTCCACTTCTCTGTCATCATTCCCATCCGTATTACGGCCGTCTGCTCATGCGAAACAGCAGACACAAGGCCTTTGCGGTAAGGATTTCCGCAGCGGAAAATCATTACCGCAAAGGTCTTCGCGGATTATGGTATGCTGCCTGCCTGAACGCACGTCCGGTACCGCAGCATGATGATCCCCACCCTTCTGGCTTTGCGCGACTTTTCCCGTATGCGCGAAATCGTCGCCGTTCTGAGCAAATACGGCTTGGGCGAGTTTGTCCGGCGCATCAAATTGGCGGGCAGTCCGTCCGATGCCGCCGATGAGGCAGGCAACCGTTACCTGAGCACGCCGCGCCGTTTCCGGCTGGCTTTTGAAGAGCTGGGGCCGACGTTTATCAAACTGGGGCAGATTTTATCGACCCGTGTCGATATTTTCAACGCCGAATGGATTGAAGAGTTCGAGCGTTTACAGAGCAATGTCTCCCCTATAGACGGCGCGGAAATTCCCGCCGTCATGGCCGCCGCCCTCGGCCGCGACCCCGAAGAAGTCTTCCTCAGCATCGACAGCCGCCCCATCGGCAGTGCCTCCATCGCCCAAGTCCACCGTGCCGTCCTGCACAGCGGACAGACGGTTGCCGTGAAAATCAAACGCCCCGACATCGACAAACTGATTCACGCAGATTTACGCATTCTTAACCATCTGGCCGCCCTGATTGAATCGGAAATTCCCGAAAGCCGCCGCTACCGCCCTGTACAGATGATGCAGTATTTCGCGCGCAGCCTGGCCAGAGAAACCGATTTGTCGGTTGAAATACGCTATATGCAGCGCTTTGCCTCGGCGTTTTCCGGCCACGGTGCCGTCTGTATTCCCAAAGTCTATGCCGAATATTCCGGCCGCCGGATGGTGGTGCAGGAATACATCGCCGACACGCTGCTCGCCCATACAGACATTTCCGCCCTGCCTGCCGGACGGCGCACCGAATGGGCGCACACGCTGACCGATACGCTGTTTACCATGATACTCGAACACGGCTTTTTCCATGCCGACCCGCACCCGGGCAATATCTTCATCGGAGAAAACGGCCGCATCACACTGATCGACTACGGTTTGGTCGGCCATCTGTCGGCCGAGCGCCGCCGCGAAATCACCGACTTGATTCAGGCTCTGATAGCACGCGATGCGGCCGCCATTCAATACGTACTGAGCAATTGGGCGCAGGGCGATCTGCCCGACGAAAGCCTGCTGGGTGCGGACGTGCTGGAAATGCTGCTCAACTACGAGCATACACCGGTACGCGACCTGCGCATCAGCCAAGTCATCAACGATATTACCCATCTGATGCGCGAACACCGGCTCACGCTGCCGGGCGACTTGGTCATGCTGTTCAAAGCACTGATTACGCTGGAAGGTGTAGTCAAACAGCTGGACGGCGGCACCGAACTGTTCGCGCGTGCCAAACCGATTGTACTGGCGCAACTCCGCCGCCGCGCCTCGCCGCATGAATGGCTGGGCAAAACCCGCAGCCGCCGCTTCCTGCTGCGGCGCGCCGTATCCGACCTGCCGCACAATCTGCTGCAACTGTCGCGCCGTATCCAAAGCGGCCGTTTCAGCGTCAATCTCGACGTCAAACGGATAGACGACCTCAACCACCAGCTAGACCGCACAGCCAACCGCCTGACCATGGGCATCGTTACCGCCGCCCTGATTATCGGCTCTTCCATTGTGATGAGTACGGGAAACGGCCGTCTGCTCGGCCTGCTGGGTTACCTGCTGGCCTTTGCCAACAGCCTGTGGATTATCTGGTCGATCTGGCGTTCGGGCAAACACTGATACCGCCGGAAAAGGCCGTCTGAAAACGCATGGTGTTTTCAGACGGCCTTCGGCACACCGGATTCAGACGGCCGGCATCAGCCTTTTCCGTGCAGCAGCGGCAGCAGGCCGCCCGCCTGATGCAGCGCGCGCAGGTCGGTAAAGCCGCCGACGTGGGTGTCGCCGATAAAAATCTGCGGCACGGTGCGGGTGGCAGTTTCCTCGACCATTTTGCGGAACGCCCCGGGGTCGGACTGCTGCGTGATTTCCTCAATCTGCATCACGCCCACCTGCGCCAGCAGCTGCTTGGCCATCACACAATACGGACAATGGGAGCCGGAATATACAGTAACTTTCTGCATCGGAAAAACCTTTCTGTCAAATATCGGTCGGCACATCATACGGATACCGCACCGCAGCCGTACCGTCCGTTCAACGCAGCCGTATGCCGCTGCGCCAATCAACGATTTCGCTCGGCCGTTTGGCACCGCCGGTGCGGCCGCCGACGATTTTCACCTGACGGCCGAACTGGCGGCGCACCTCGCGCTCGCTGCGGCAGGGACGTTTGCCCGCACGGTTGCACGATGTGGACACCAATGCCGAACCGGCACGGCGGCACAAAACCCGGGCGGCGGCATGGTCGGGAACCCTGACGGCCAAAACGTCCCGACCCCGGCCGCGCAGCGCCGGCAGCACCCGCCGCCCCGCCGCCAGCAAAAAAGTTTGGCGCGCCGGCCAAATCTGCGCCAACCGCCCTGCCGTATCGGGCGGCAGCGCCGCCAGCCACGGCTGCAACTGGCCGACACCGGCACCGATGACAATCATGCCTTTGTGCTGCGGCCGTTTTTTCAGCCGCATCAGACGCACCAAAGCCCGCGCATGGCCGGGCAGACAGCCCAAACCGTAGCTCGATTCGGTGGGGTATGCGACCAAACCGCCGCGCTGCAAATGCCGCCGCAGGCTTCGGCCGGCCGCTTCGGACAAACGGGTTTCCATAAAACGGTGCGGGCAAAAGCGTGATTGTACACGATTCAGACGGCCTGTCCGCCCGCTGCGTCCGAAAGGCCGTCTGAAACGGGGTGCATACTGTGCGATAAAACGGCCGTGCCGGGCGGATTGTCCGTCACACCCGAAACCCGCCGTGCTGCGGGCGGGTTTCGGGCCGGTTTAACGCCGGTGGCGGCGCGCATATTCCACCCAGAAATCGGCACCGTCTATTCCCGCCGCACGCGGGTCGAATACCGGATCGATACCGGCTTTGCGCTGGCGGTCGTAATCGCGCAGCGCGCGCAGGGCGGGTCTGCTCAGCAAAACGATGGCAATCAGGTTCAAATAGCACATACTGCCGAAACCGATGTCGCCCAAGCCCCACATCAAACCGGCCGACTGGACGCTGCCCGCGAACACCACCGCCAGAAACACCAGCCGCAACGCTCTGCCCAGCAGCGGGTATTTCAGCTTTTGATCCAGATACAGCAGCGCCGTTTCAGCGATGTAGTAATAAGCCATCAGACAGGTGAAGGCGAAAAAGAAAATGCCGACGGCGACAAAAATCCCGCCGAAACTGCCGAACACCGTACCCAAGGCTGCCTGCGTGTAGGCCGCACCTGCGGCCACGCCGGGAATGTTCGCCACCAGCGGCGTATCCATACCGGGCGACTGCACATTATACATGCCGGTAATCAGAATCATCACAGCGGTGGCACTGCACACCACAACGGTATCGATGTACACCGAAAACCCCTGCACCAAACCCTGTTTGACGGGGTGGCTGACTTCGGCCGCCGCCGAGCTGAACGTTGCCTCGCCCGCACCGGCCACATTGGAAAACACCGCACGGCGCACGCCCCAAGCCACGGCCGTGCCGACCATGCCGCCGAACAGCGCATCGGTACCGAACGCACTGCCGACAATCAGGCCGACCGTCTCGGGAATACGGCCGGCATGGGCAACCAGCACCACCAGCATCAGGCAGACATAGCCCAACGCCATCAGCGGGATAATGCGGTCGGCGGCGCGGGCGATGCGTTTCGTACCGCCGAAAATCAGAAATGCCAGGAAAAGGCTGACCGCCGCCCCGGTTACCCATGACGGCAGACCGAAGGCCTGATCAAACGAAGCGGCGATGGTATTGGCCTGAATCCCCGGCACCAGCACGCCGTAACTGAGGCAGATGACCACTGCCACCAGCACGGCAAAACCTTTCAACTTCAAACCTTTCTCAATATAGTAAGGCGAACCGCCCCGGTATTCCGTACCGACTTCGGTTTTATAAATCTGCGCCAGCGTCGATTCGGTAAAAGCGGCGGCTGCGCCCAAAAGCGCCATCACCACCATCCAGAACACCGCACCCGGCCCGCCTGCCGCAATCGCGGTGGCGACACCGGCGATATTGCCGACACCGATGCGTCCCGACAGCGACATACAGAACGCCTGAAACGGCGAAATGCCCGCCCCCGATTCCTGCCGCTCGCGCAGCAGGCGGATCATCTCGGGCAGATAGCGGAACTGCACGCCCCGGGTGGCCAGCGTAAAATACAGGCCGACGGCCAAAGCCAGATACACCAGGCCGTTGCCCCAGATATAGTCCACCAGCGTATTTACCATTTGTTCCATCTTTTTCTCCTTTTTATTGTCCGCCGCAACCGTCGCGGCTGCGGCATTTTTTGACGGCACCGCCTGCTTTCAGACGGCCGTCACCGTTCCCGATGTCGGATACAGAGTATCCGACCTACACGGTTAAACCATCACGGTAGGTCGGATTCTCGAATCCGACACAGGCCGTCTGAAAACAGATCGACAGATGACGGATTACAGTTGTCGGATACCGAGTATCCGGCCTACGCGGTTATGCCATCAGCCAGACGGTTTTGGTCTGCGTGTACTGCTCGAACGCTTCCACGCCTTTGTCGCGGCCGCCGAAGCCCGACTGCTTGTAACCGCCGAACGGGGTGGCGATGCTGCCTTCGGAGAAACCGTTCACCGATACCGTACCTGCCTGAATCCGGCGGGCAACCCGGTGGGCGCGGCCGATGTCGGCGGTGTAGAACGAAGCGGCCAGCCCGTAATCGGAACGGTTGGCCAGCCGCACTGCTTCTTCCTCATCCTCAAATACCGTAACCGCCAAAACAGGGCCGAATATTTCTTCTTTGAAAACCGTCATCTCCTCGGTAACACCGTCGATAATCGCCGGAGCGAAATACCAACCGTCGCCGGTTCGACCGCCGGTAACCAAACGGCCGCCCTCTTGCAGCGCGGTATCGAAATAGCGGCACACTTTCTCGAAATGCGCCTGCTCCACCAGCGGGCCGAGATTGGTTTCGGGCAAACGCGGGTCGCCGACCTTCCAATTCTGTTTCAGGCCGTCTGAAAGTTTGGCCAGCAGGCTGTCTTTGACGCGCGCATCGACAATCAGGCGCGAACCGCAACTGCAATTTTCGCCCATGTTCCAGAATGCGGCGGCCAGAATCGAGGGCACGGCCTTGTCCAGATCGGCATCGGCAAACACAATCTGCGGGCTTTTGCCGCCGCATTCGAGCACGATTTCTTTCAGATTGCTCTGCGCCGAATATTCCAGAAAGTAACGGCCGACTTCGGTGGAACCGGTAAAGGCCACCATATCCACATCGTGATGCAGCCCCAGCGCGCGGCCGGCGGTTTCGCCCAAACCGCACACCAGCGTCAGCGCGCCTTCCGGCACACCCGCCTCGTGCGCCAGCTGTACCATGCGGCAGGCACTCATCGAAGTCAGCTCGGCCGGTTTCACAATCACGGAATTGCCCGCCGCCAGCGCGGGTACGACTTTCCATGCAAACATCTGGGCGGGGAAATTCCACGGCAGTACCGCACCGACCACGCCGACCGGCTCCTGCACAATCAGCCCCAGCGCATCATTGCCCGAAGGTGCTACGCGGCCGAAGGCTTTATCGACATATTCGGCATAGAAATAAAAAGTTTCGACCGTGGCGGGCATATCGGTATTCAGGCATTCGCTGATGGGTTTGCCCGCCTCGATGCAGTCCAAGGCCGCCAACTCTTCGGCGTGCGCTTCGACCAGCTGCGCCCACCGCAGCAGCACGGCGCGCTTTTCGGCCGGGCTTTTGTCCGCCCACAGGCCGTCTGAAAAAGCACTGCGCGCCGCACGTACGGCCGCATCGATGTCTTCCGCACCGCCGTCGGCAATGTAGCCGATGAGCGAGTTGTCGATAGGGGTGCGGTTTTCCAGTTTTTTGCCCGAATCGGTGTGGCCGGGAATCAGATGCCCCGCCCACAGGCTGCCTGCCCGGGCAGTGTCGAAAATGTCCTGTACTGTTTTCATCATGCTCTCCTTGTCAATGAAGCAAAGCTGCAAATTCGGCCGCTTCCGCCGCGCTCAGGTTGTGCAGCGGCAGGCGCACCCGTCCGGCGGGTTTCGTGCCGTTCAGGCAGCCGATTTTGGCTTTTTGGTTGTAACCGCCCGACTCCATCGAGTGCAGGGCGGGATAAAGCGTGTCGAAAATGGCACGCGCGGTGTCCCAATCCCCTTCCTGCGCGGCGCGGAACAAAGCCACCTGCTCGCCGGGGAACACATTGGCCGCCCCCGCAATCCAGCTTTTCACGCCCCAGAAGAAAAAATCCAAAGGCTGGTCGTCGCAGCCGCATATCACTTGGAAATCGTCGAAACCGGCCTGAATCAGGCGCAGTGCGTCGGAAAAACTGCCGCTGCTCTCTTTGATGCCGACAATATTCGGGTGTCCGGCCAGATGCGCCACGGTTTCAAACGTCAGGCCCACACCGACGCGGGCGGGAAAGTTGTACAGAATCACCGGCAGATCGGTTTGCGATGCCGCATATTCAAAATGTTCGATGATGCCCTGCTGCGACGGCAGACTGTACGGCGGTGCCGAAAGCATCAGTCCGTCGTACCCCAACTCCTTGGCACGGACAGCGCGGCGGGCGGCGGTTTCGCTCGACATACCGCTGATGCCCGCAATCAGCGTGCAGCGTCCGGCGGCGGCCTGAACAATGGTGGCCAGCACGGTTTCGCGCTCTTCTTCCGACAAGGCGTAATACTCGCCCGTGGTGCCGCAGGCGACGATGCCGCGCACGCCTTTGGCGATAAAGGCGTCCACCAGCTCCGCCAACAGCGCGGTATCCACGCGGTTATCGTCGGTAAACGGGGTCACAATCGGTACCAAAATCCCTTCGATATTCATAAACACTCCTTGGTATACAGTCAGAAAACGGGGGAAAAACGGTTGAGCCGGTAGGGGCTCAAATCGATTTCGGGCGTTTCGCCGAAATACAGGGCTGTGACCAACCGCGCAGTCAGCGGTGCCTGCGTCAGCCCCAAATGCTGATGGCCGAATGCCAGCAGCACATTGCCCACACGGTCGATGACCGGCAGCGAATCGGGCAGCGACGGACGGAAACCCAGCCACGGCACGGCATTTCCGCCGTTCAGACGGCCTTTGAGCACGGGCTGCGCCAAATCGTGCAGCCTGAATGCCCGCCGCATATCGGGCAGTGCGTGCAGTCCGGCAAATTCCACCGTTCCGGCCAGCCGCAATCCCGCATCCATCGGTGTCATAATCAATTTGCGCTCGAAACTGCTCACGGGGACGGCCGGCATATCCGTCTGCTGTGGCAGCATCAAGTGGTAGCCGCGCTCGGTATCGAGCGGTGCGCTGCGGCCGCACAGTTTTTTCAGCCACGGTTTGGAAAACGCCCCCGCCGCAATCACAATCCGCCCGGCCTCGAACAGCCCGCCGCGCACGATCAGGCGGAAACGGCCGTCTGAAAGCGGCGCCGCATCGGCCACTTCGGTATGTTCGTACAGCGTACCGCCTGCCCGTACAAACGCCTGCCGCAAATCTGCCGCCATGCCCGCCAGATCGGCCACATGGCCGGTGTCGGGGAAAAACAGCCCGCCGCAGATGCGGTCGGACAAGGCCGGTTCGCGCGCGTGCAGTCCGTCCCTATCCAGCCATTCGTTCGCCACACCCAAACCGGCCAGTACCCTGCCGTGCCGCTGTAAAGCCGCCTGTCCGTCCGCACTTTCACACACCAGCAGCGAACCCCGCACCTTCAAGTGCCTTGCCGCCCCCCATTGGCTGGCGAAATCCTGCCATGCGGCCAAAGCACGGCCGTTGAGTGCGGACAGCGCGCGGCGGCTGTGCTCAAAACGCGCAGGGGTCAGGTTGTACAGCAGCCTGAACAGCCACGGTGCAATTTGCGGCAGATACCGCCAGTCCAGCCGCAGCGGGCCGAGCGGGTCGGCCAGCATACGCGGCAGCTGCTTCAATATATCGGGCGAGGCAATCGGAAACACCTGCTCCGCAGCGATGTGCCCCGCATTGCCCCAAGACGCACCGCCGCAGACCGTGCCGCGCTCCAACAGCAGCACCCGTTCGCCGTACCGCTGCAATTCCAGTGCGGTACACAGACCGACAATGCCGCCGCCGACCACCGCCGCCGAAAATACCTGCCCGTTCATGATGTTTCGATTCCGCAGGCAAACGGATCGTCCGGCCGGACAAAAATATCCGCCGCCGCATGAATATGCGCCCGCCCCGTGATGGTCGGCACAATCAGGCCGTCTGAAAGCGGCTCGTACGAAGCGGCAAAGCGGCTGCCGATCACACTTTCCTGTATCCACGCTTTTTCAGGCGGCCACACACCGTCTGCCGCCAGACAGGCCAGTTTCGCGCTGGTGCCCGTCCCGCAGGGCGAACGGTCGTACGCCCCGCCCGGGCAGAGGACGAAGCTGCGGCTGTCGGCCGTATCCGTCGGTCCGAACAGCTCGATATGGTCGATTTCGGCTCCGTCCTTTCCCCTGATGCCCTGCTCATTCAATGCCGCGCGGATACGCGCAGCGGCATCGGTCAGCCGTGCCAGATTGTCGGATGCGACCGTACAGCCGTGGTTGTCGGTCAGAAAAAACCAGTTGCCGCCCCAGGCAATATCGCCCGTAATGCGGCCGACACCCGCCACATCGAGCGGCACCGCCCTGCGGTAGCGGTAGGCCGGCACATTGCGCACACTGACCGAACCGTCTTCATGCAGCGTACAGCACACATCGCCCACCGGCGTTTCCAGCAGATGCGTGCCGGTACCGATGCGCCCGAGATGATGCAGCGTCTTCACCAAACCGATGGTGCCGTGGCCGCACATGCCCAGATAACCGCTGTTATTGAAAAAAATCACCCCGGCCGCCGCTGCGGCCGACTGCGGGCGGCACAGCAGCGCCCCCACCAGCACGTCCGAACCGCGCGGTTCCAAAATCAGCGCGCGGCGCAAATGGTCGAAACGCGCGGCAAAGTCCGCACACTGCGCTTTCACGCTGCCTCCGTCCAATTCGGGAAACCCGCCGTACACCACACGCGTCGGCTCGCCGCCGGTATGGGAATCGATTACAGAAAAAACATATCCGTCAGCCATCACGCCATCCTGTCCAAAATACTACCCGCCCCTACCTTACCCGCCCAATGCCCGCACTGTCTTGACGGATTCCGCCCGTTTTTTGTCGAAACAGGCACAACGCCCGCAAAAAGGCCGTCTGAAACACCCGCACCCACGGTTCAGACGGCCATATTTAAATGATAATAATTATCTATTATAATCAACCAACCGCTGCTGCGGCCAATATGCGGCAGCGGATATTTGCAAAAACCATATTCAAAGGAGAAACTGATTCATGACCAATCTTTGCAGCAAGGACAACTTCGCCGGCGGAATCGCCAAAAACGATTCCGGCCGGGACTGCGCCGATAGGGACAATTCGTTTTCCGGCACAGGCCGGTCGGATTCCGCACCGGACAAATCCCATGACCGTAACGGGGTTCAGAATATCCATCTGACTGAGACAAAGATAACCTACGGCAAGATACAAAACATCGAATTGGCTCCCGTTTCCGTCTCAGCCGGCCGCCCTTTCCGCCTGATATATGACGGTAAATCCGGCAATCGCCCAGATGCAGATGCCTTGAACGCAACCGGCACCGCAGCTCCAAATCACGCCCCGCCGCCCCGTCCGCACCTCCTTCCCTGAGACCGGGATTCGGCATTATCGGAAATCATGCCGCCTACATCGATGCGGCTGCCCGCAACCCGCACAAGACCCTGATGAAGCAGCTCGAACAACTGAAAAGCCAGGCATCGGCCAAACACAATCTGGCTTCGGCACTCTCGCACAACATCATGGCTTTTGAAGAAGGCCATATCTATGACGAACGCAAAGCATTCTATGCCGCCAACCGCGAAGCCTTAAACGAAGCAGTAGAAAAACTGCGTGCCGATACGGCGGAATTGACGCAGAAATACGGCGAAACCGCCGGCAAACTACATGCGCTCGAAGGCATCACCAAAATCACAGGTGCGATAGGCGACCTGGCCGATGCCTACGAACTCGGCAGCCGTATCAAACAGGCCTGTCAGGACGGCAATTGGGACCCCGTTGCCGGAATGATTGCCAAAATCGCCGCAACCGACGCAACAATCAGCGGCAGTGCCGCCATTGCCAGAATGCTGGGAATGGCACTGCTGGGAGTCAGTGCTCCTGCCGGTGTGCTTACTGCCCTTACTATCGGCACAAGCGTCTTACTGACATTTATTGCCATCAATACTTTTATTGACTCATTGGACAAAGAACTTTCCACCTCCGGCCTGTTGGATTTCGGCAGCAATACCTTTCCATATTCGGATTTGGTCGTATTCGGCAACCATCAATACACCGGCCATGTCAAACTGACAGCCGACAACATTACTCTGATCGGCCGGCAACAATTTCAAACACTGGAAATCGACAGCAACACCCTGACCGTTATCGGCAATATCGACGCATCGGCGCATCTGAAGATCAACAGCCCGAAAATCGAGATCATCGACAATCGGGATATTCTGGAAAAAATCATGCAACAATCCGAAGCCGGGATGCCCGGTTCCGAAGCCGGACAGACATCAGACAGCCCGCCTGCCGCAGAAAGCACAACCGGATCCGGTACGGCACCGCAAGCCGCTGCACATCCGCCATCCGATCCCGATCCGCAGATCGATTATGCCTACTTGAACGCGGCAGCCGCCCGGTTCAATATGTCGCCGCAAGACTATCTCGATTCGCTGATCAGAACGGAGATTGACTGGGAAAGCCTGCCCGATCCGCGTTTGGCCGATGAAATCATGGAACGGAATGCGCGCGAATTGGACCGTATCTTCGGCAGCCCTACTTTGGAAACGCCCGCCCCGTTACCCGAAGAACAACCCCGCTATCCCGACGCATTCACCAATACCGTTTATCCGTATGATGACGCAGGAAATGTATGGGCATAACCATCAAAGCCGTCTGAAAACAGTTCAGACGGCTCCGGAGCTTAAATATCATGAACAGAACCAAAATTGAAGAATATACTGTCTATTCCATATTAATCTTACCCGCCGTATTGTTTATTTTTATACCGGCACACCCGACAGGCAGTTTCGATCTCGCCCTCAACCGCTTTATCGATGATTATCTACTGGGAAACGGATATTTTCTGCCTTCCAATTATCCCTTTGCCGCCAAAGTCATCAACAATTTCTCTGTTGTCCTTGCCGTTATCTCGGGCGCGTTTATGGGATTTTGGCGGAGGAACGATCTCGTCATACCGCTTCCGAAAAATATCCGAAAAGCCAACCTGATTCTCTTATGCCTTGGGCTTTGGGCGTTCTGGTTCAGCCTGTACCGGCAAGAATTTTCCATCTTTAAAGGTAGAAACTTTATGGCGACAGAATCTTTTCATAATACCCCCCACTTATTCCTGGCTCTGCTCAGCTCAAAAACAATATGTATTTATGCAGGATTGAGGTTTCCCATTACTTTCTCCCTGTATTTTCTCGGGAAAACCAATATCAAAAGAAAATAAGGGGTGTTTGACGAAACAGGCCGTCTGAAAACAGTTCAGACGGCCCAAGAGCCGAACCGCCAACAGAACCGAAGCGGAAGTATCCGCCTGCCATGCTTTGCAGATTGCGTCCGCCGCCGCTTCCCACTTCACACCCTGCCCTCTTGCCGCGACTTTTTAAATTCGGACGGCGAAATGCCGATCAGGTTTTTGAACTGGCGCGTAAACGCGCTGTGGTCGGCATAGCCGCAGCGGGCGGCGGTTTCCGTTACCGACAAATCCGTTTCCAGCAGGGCGACGGCGGCCTCCATACGCACTTTCTGGATATATTGCGACGGCGTGATGCGGAAGATTTTTTTGAAATAACGCTCGATTTGGGCGGTGGAAAGGCGGGAAATCCGTTCCAAATCCTGCATTTTGATGTTTTGGCCGAAATGTTCGGCGATATAGGTTTCGATCAGGGCGATTTTGCGGTTGAGTTCGGGACGGTTGCCGTCGTTGCCGTCCACGTCCACGGATACGCCGAACATGGCGATGATGCCGCCCTGCGGGTTGTATACCGGCATTTTGTGGGTGATGCACCAGCCCAAACCGCCCGAAGTGTAGGTATGCAGTTCCAGCTTGCCGCTGATGGTGCGGCCGCCGGACAGCACTTCCCTGTCCTGCTGCGTGTACCGCCGTCCCCACTCGGAACGGAACAGGTCTTCGGACGTTTTGCCCGTCAATGCCGCCATATCGGGCAGTTGCAGGCGGTGCAGCAGTGTATCGTTGGCATAGACATATTCCGCCCGTGTGTTTTTGACAAAAAACACGGTGCTGGGCAGCACGCGCAGCACCGGTGCGAAAAGGTGCAGGCTGCGGAGCAGTTCGTCCAAATCGGCCGGACGGTAGGCAGGCAGTTCGGGATTCATGATGGGATCGGGATATACGGTTCGGCGGCGGAGAACGGGCGGCTATGCGTATTCAGACGGCCTTTTTGCGGCTAGAATACAGCGGAAACCCGAAAAACGGAACCGGATAAGTCTATTTATCCCGCCGGGCGGCCGTCTGAAAAGTGCGCCGTCAGCCGACAGAAAGGTACCGATTCTGATGGAAGATATTGCTGTTTTGGGCGGCGGCCTGCTCGGCCGTTTGTGCGCGCTGAATCTGGTCGAACGCGGCCGGAATGTCAGCCTGTATGAACAGGGCGGCGAAGCGGGCGGAGGTTCGGCGGCCTATATTGCCGCCGCCATGCTCGCGCCCTCGGCCGAATCGGTCGATGCACCGCCCGAAGTGGTTTCGCTCGGCCGCCGCAGCCTGCCGCTGTGGCGCGCGCTGGTTTCCAAACTGCCTCTGCCCGTATTTTTTCAGGAAAACGGCAGCCTGATTGTCTGGCACGGCCAAGACCGCCCACTGTCGGTGCAGTTTTTGCAGCACCTGCAACGCAGCAAACCGCCCGCAGCACCGGAAATCTGGACGGCACAACAGCTTGCCGAACACGAAAAGCAGCTGTCCGGCCGTTTTCAGACGGCCTGTTTCCTGCCGCAGGAAGGCCAGCTGGACAACCGCCAAACACTGGTCGCGCTGGCCGAAGCCTTGAAGCGGTACGGTGTATGCTGTCATTGGCACACGGCTGCCGATCCCGATACCTTGGCGGCACAGCACGGTCTGATCATCGACTGTCGGGGATTCGGTGCGCAAAACAGCTGGCATCGGGCAGACGGCAGCCGCCTGCGCGGGGTGCGCGGCGAAGTGGCGCGCGTCTTTGCGCCGGAAATCACGCTCAACCGCCCTGTCCGCCTGCTGCACCCGCGTTATCCGCTCTATATCGCGCCCAAAGAAAACCATATTTTTGTGGTAGGTGCCACCCAGATTGAAAGCGAAAGCCGCGCACCGGCAAGCGTTCGCTCGGGATTGGAACTGCTCTCGGCACTCTATGCCGTCCACCCCGCATTCGGCGAGGCCCAAATCCTCGAACTGTCCGCCGGCCTGCGCCCCACCCTCAACCACCACCGTCCCGAAATCCGTTACAGCCCGAGCCGCCGCCTGATTGAAGCCAACGGCCTGTTCCGCCACGGTTTTATGATTGCGCCCGCCGTCAGCGCGGCCGTGGCCGATCTGGCCGTGCAGCTGGCAGACGGCGGCCGCGTACGGCACGATCCCGATATCCGCTACACTGCTATGTAGGCTGGATTCTTGAATCCGACTGCCAACCGTATTGCAGAAAACAGCCGTTGCGCAGCTTCCATTTTGTCGGATAACGGGTATCCGACCTAACATAGCCCGTTTGACCGGATACCCGAATCCGACTTAAACAGAACCGGGCAATCCGTATCCGATCTCCAACCGTTGCCGGTGTTTTTCAGACGGCCTGTGCGCGGCATCAGCGCAATACGGTTACCCCTGTGGCCGTCTGAACGGTATCGAAATCCACGCCGTCGGCCATGTAGCAGGTCGGATTTTCCAATCCGACCATGCCGCTGCGGTTTTCAGAAACATCTCTGTTCGACTGTCTCGTTTTGTCGGATAGCAAGTATCCGACCTACGTTTCGGTTATCCCGCTTTTCAGGCTGCCTCATGTAGGTCGGATTCTTGAATCCGACTGCCAGCCGGATTTCAGAAATAACCGTTGCACAGCTTATGTTTTGTCGGATAACGGTTATCCGGCCTGCATAACCCGTTTGGCCGGATAGCCGAGTCCGACACAAACAGAACCGGGCAAGCCGTATCCGGCCGCTGCCGATGTTTTTCAGACGGCCTGTGCGCGGCATCAGCGCAACACGGTTACCCCTGTGGCTGCCTGAACGGTATCGAAATCCACGCCGTCGGCCAGCTCGATCAGTTTCAGGCCGTCGGGCGTGATATCGAATACGCCCAGATCGGTGATGATGCGGTGGACGACTTTTTTGCCCGTCAGCGGCAAATCGCACTGCGGTTTGATTTTGAATGCGCCGCCTTTGGCGGTGTGTTCCATCAGCGCAATCACGCGCTGCACGCCCGCCACCAAATCCATCGCGCCGCCCATGCCTTTGACCATTTTGCCCGGAATCATCCAGTTGGCCAGATCGCCCTGTCCGGATACTTCCATCGCGCCCAGAATGGCCAAATTGATTTTGCCGCCGCGTATCATGGCGAACGATTGCGAGCTGGAAAAAAAGCTCGCGCCCTGTGCGGCGGTTACGGTCTGCTTGCCCGCGTTGATTAAATCGGCGTCGATTTGGTCTTCATCGGGGAAGGCGCCGATGCCCAACAGGCCGTTTTCCGATTGCAGCATCACGTTCACGCCCTCGGGAATGTAGTTTGCCACCAGTGTGGGCAGGCCGATGCCCAGATTGACGTAAAAACCGTCCTGCAATTCCTGTGCGGCGCGGCGCGCCATCTGTTCGCGTGTCCAAGCCATGTTATGCCTCTCTTACGGTGCGTTGTTCGATACGTTTTTCGGGATTTGCGTTCACGATGATGCGGTGGACGTAAATGCCGGGCAGGTGGATTTGGTCGGGGTCGAGGCTGCCTGTTTCCACCAGTTCTTCCACTTCCGCAATGGTGGTTCTGCCTGCGGTAGCGACGTCGGGATTGAAGTTGCGCGCGGTTTTGCGGAAGACGAGGTTGCCCGCCGTATCGGCTTTCCAGGCCTTGACCAGCGCGATGTCCGCCGTGAGCGAGCGTTCCAGCACATATTCCTGCCCGTCAAATTCGCGGATTTCCTTGCCTTCGGCCACTTGGGTGCCGACGCCGGTTTTGGTGTAGAAAGCGGGGATGCCCGCGCCGCCCGCCCGCAGTTTTTCCGCCAGCGTGCCCTGCGGCGTGAGTTCCACTTCCAGTTCGCCCGATAAAAACTGCCGCTCGAATTCTTTGTTTTCGCCCACATACGAGGCAATCATTTTTTTGATTTGGCGGCTTTCCAGCAGCAGGCCCAGACCGAAGCCGTCCACGCCCGCGTTGTTGCTGATGCAGGTCAGGTCTTTCACGCCGCTGTCGCGCAGGGCGGCAATCAGCGCTTCGGGAATGCCGCACAGGCCGAAGCCGCCGACGGCAACGGTTTGGCCGTCTGAAACAATGCCTGCCAACGCGGCGGCAGCATCGGGGTAACGTTTGTCCATATATGGCTCCTTCGTTGTGTTGTTAAAAGCGGTGGAGGCCGTCTGAAAGCCGTATCTGTTTTCAGGCAGCCTGTATGTTTATGGGCGCAGGGCGGCCGTTATTTCATGCCCCAGCCGTGTCCCGCCAGAAACGACTGCCCGGTGAACACGTTGGTCGGAAAAGCCGCCAAAAAGCAGGCCAGATGGGCAATGTCGGCGGTGGTGGTAAATTCGCCGTCCACCGTGTTGCCCAGCATGATGTTTTTGACCACTTCTTCTTCGCTGATGCCTTTTTCACGTGCCTGCTCGGGAATCTGCTTTTCCACCAGCGGCGTTTTGACAAAACCCGGGCAGATGACGTGGCTGCGCACGTTGTACGCCGCCCCTTCCTTGGCCAGCACGCGGCACAGCCCCAGCAGGCCGTGTTTGGCGGTTACATACGGGGCTTTGAGCGGCGAGGCCTCGTGCGAATGCACCGAACCCATATAAATCACCGTGCCGCCGCGTTTGTCCGCATACATATGTTTTAAGGCTGCCTGCGTTGTCAGAAACGCGCCGTCCAGGTGAATGGCCAGCATTTTTTTCCAATCGGCAAAGGCCAGTTTGTCGATGGGGTCGATAATCTGCACGCCCGCATTGGATACCAGAATATCGATGCCGCCGAATGTTTCGGCCAATTTATCCGTACCCGCATTCACGGCGGCCTGGTCGGTAACGTCCATCGTCAAAGCCAACGCGCTGCCGCCTGCGGCGCGGATTTCGCTTACTGTGTTTTCGGCAGCCTGCACATTCAAATCGGCGACACCCACGTTTGCACCCGCGCGGGCGTATTGCAGGGCGATTTCTTTGCCCAAGCCGCTGGCCGCACCGGTAACCAAAGCGGTTTTGCCGCTCAAATCATACTGCACCGCCATATCCGCCTCCGCAGCCTTAAACCAAAAACAGGAACACCGCCGAAATCAGCAGCCCCGAATAAAGCAGCGCCATCAGGCAGTAGCCCATCACCGCACGCGCGTCCAAACCGGCAATGCCCAGCAGCGGCAACGCCCAAAACGGCTGAACCATATTCGTCCACGCATCGCCCCAAGCCACCGCCATCGCCGACACCACCGGACTGACACCCAGCTCCACCCCCGCAGGCAGCATAATCGGCCCCTGCACCGCCCACTGCCCGCCGCCCGAAGGCACAAACACATTCACCAAACCCGCACTCAGAAACGCCAGCACGGGGAAACTGCGGCTGTCCGACCATGCCGCAAACGCGTTGCTGACTACCGCCGCCAGCGACATCCCGCCCTCCGGCGCAGCCGTCATCAGCCCCATAATACCGCCGTAAAACGGAAACAGCAGCACAATGCCCGCAATCCCCTTCACACTCTCTTCCACCGCACGGCCGTAACGCTCGGGCGTACCGTGCGCCAGCAGACCGGCAAACAGAAACACCGCGATGACGATATTCAGCGCCAGATTAAACCCTTTGCCGCTGAAATGGCCGTACAGATACACCCCGCCCAAAACCGCCGGCACCAACGCCGCCAGACGGCTGTCGTCCCACCGCTGCGCCGGCGTATCGCGCGGCGGCGGCACAATTTCAGGCTCCCGCAGCTTCGCCGCCTCCACCGCCACCGGATTTTTCGGCATCATCAGCATATTCATCAGCGGCAGCCCGACCAGCAGCCCGGCCACAATCGACAGATTCAGCGGCGAAAACAGCGTTTCGGCCACCGGCACGGCCGTCTGAACCGTGCCGCCCGACATTTTCAGCAAATCCGCCCCTTCCGTGGCCAAAGCCAGCGGAATCGACCCGGACAGCCCGCCGTGCCAAATCAGAAAACCCGAATAGGCCGATGCCACCAGCAAAGGATAATCCGCCCCCTTCACCTGACGCGCCAGCGCCTTCGCCAACACCGCGCCGACCACCAGCCCGAATCCCCAGTTAATCCAGCAGGCTGCCAAAGACACCAGCGTAACCGTTACCACCGCCGTACGCGGACTGCGCACCCGCGCGGCCAAACCGTCCAGCAGACGGCTGACCGCAGGCGCTTTCGCCAGCACATGACCGGTAGCCAGAATCAGCGCCATCTGCATGGAAAACCCCAGCAGCGACCACAAACCCCTGCCCCAGGCATCGGCCGCAGCCGCCGGTGTCTGACCGCCTGCCAGCACCGCCGCGGCATACACCAAAACCGTCAGCAGAATACAGAACACAAACGGCGACGGCAGATAATTCTGCACCAGCCGCACACTCAACGCAGTAACGGTACGGAACATTTCTTTTTCTCCTCTCAATATGAATACGGCCGTTGCGGCGGCACGGAAACATACCGCCCGCTTCCGCTGCACGGAAATCCGCTTTACCCGTTTGGACTGTGCAGAAATCCAACCCGTCCGCTTCAACTCCGCAGAAACCCGGCCTTGGCGGTCTTGGCTTCGCTGAAACCCGCCTTTGGCGGTTTTAGCTCCGCAGAAACTCACTTCGTTCGTTTTAGCTTCGCAGAAATAGTGCTGCGCACTATTTTCAGACGGCCTTTCAGGACAGCCAATACACCAGCCCCAGCGTTACGGGAGGCACAAACGCCAACAGCACGATACGGATCAAATCGGAACACAGAAACGGCAGCACCCCCCGATAGGTTTCCTTCATCGGCACCCCTTTTGCCATACTGTTTACCACAAAAATATTCATGCCTACGGGCGGCGTAATCAGTCCCACTTCCACCACCATCAAAGCCAGCACGCCGAACCAGACTGCTTTGTCCGTCGGATTCAGACCGAAAAAATCCATGCCCATAATAATCGGCAGGAAGACCGGTATTGTGAGCAGAATCATCGACAGGCTGTCCATCACGCAGCCGAGTATCAGGTAAATCAAGATGATTGCCAACAACACCGCCCACGCAGGCAGCCCGCTGCCGGCCACCCATTCCGCCACCCCTGCGGGCATTTGCGACAGGGCGAAAAAGGCATTTAACACATCCGCCCCCAGCAGAATCAGAAAAATCATCGCGGTGGCCGATGCCGTATCCAGCAGAGCCTGCATCAGGCCGCTGCCGTCCAGTTCCCGGGTCAGCCAGGCGAGCAGCCCCACAGCCACCGTGCCGATTGCAGCCGCTTCGGTGGGTGTAAAAATGCCGCCGTAAATACCGCCGATAACGGTCACAAACACTGCCGCCACCGGCCACACGCCTTTAAGCAGCCGGAAGCGTTCCCCCCACGGCACACGCGGCATGGCAGGCCCGCTGCCGGGTTTGAGCCGTACATAAACCGCCACGGCGGCCATATAGCCCAGCATGGCAATGATACCCGGCACCAGTGCCGCCATAAACATCACGGATACATTCTGCTCGGCCAGTACCGCATAAATCACCAGCACCACAGAAGGGGGAATCAGAATGCCCAATGTTCCGCCTGCCGCAAGTGCGCCCGTAGCCAGCGCATCGGAATAACCGGCGCGTTTCAGCTCCGGCAGGGCAACCTGCCCCATGGTGGCGGCAGTGGCCAGCGACGATCCGCAAACCGCGCCGAACCCCGCACACGCGCCGATGGCGCTGACCGCAGCACCGCCGCGGTAATGCCCCAAAAACGCATTGGCCGTCTGAAACAGCCGCCGCGACAGTCCGCCGCGCGAAGCCAGATTGCCCATCAGCAGAAACAGCGGTACAACCGACAGGTCGTAGACGGAAAAACGGGCAAACGCAACGTTTTTCAAATAATTCAACAAAGGCAGCCAGCCTGCTACCCACATATAGCCCAGCGAACCGGCCAACAGCATGGCGGTACCGATATGTATGCGCAGCACCAGCAACCCGATAGTGAATGCACCGATGATCAATCCTATGGTTACCGTATCGGTCATGATGCCTCCGATGATGATTGATTGTGCGGCCGGATAACATGCCACGCGGTATACAGCGCAGTCAGTCCCAGCAGAAAAAAGCCGGGTGCAATGCTGATGTGCGACCACCATTCCGGCCAGCCTAAAATCATGGTGGCGGATTTGGACTTAAACGCCCCCACCGCACCGAAATAACTGCGCCATGCCAATACAAAGCCGATTGCCGCCAATATCAGTGCAGCCGCTGCATCTAATAGGCGGCGCACTGCCTCAGGGGCTTTCATGGTAAAGAAATCGACAATCACATGCGCATTCTTCATTTGCGCATAAGGCAGAAAAGCACTAATCGCCAGTGCGCAACCTATCTGCACCAATTCCACATCACCTTTCAGCGGAGCCGAAAACAGCCACCTGCCCAGCACGCTGACGGTAGAAATCAGGCAAACCAAAACTAAGATGACGACACCGCCCAAAGCAGACCATTTTGACCATATCCATAACAATCTGCCCGGAGCGTCTTGCGGTATTTTCTCTGTTCCGATTTCAGTATCGACCGACATGTTGTACCTACTTTACTTGATGGTTGGGCGCATGGCCGCTTTGGACTGGGCAGTTACGGTTGGGCCGCTTGGGCAATCAGTGCTTTGGCGCGCGCCACCATCGCTTTGCCGTCATAACCTTTTTGGCCCATTTCGTTCATCCAGTCTGCTTCCACTTGGGCCGCGGCCGCCTTGATTTCATTGATGCCCGCATGATCAATAGCATTAATGGCATTGCCGCGCTCAACGGCAGGTTGTTTGGCAGTATTGACCGATTCGTCCCAAGCCTTGCCGATAGCGGCCGAAAAATCAGCACCCGAGTTATCGTCAATCACTTTTTTCAGATGATCAGGCAGGCCGTCATAGCGCTGTTTGTTCATAGCAATTGTAAACAGCGCACTGAATAAAGCATTTTCCGGTGCATTGATTTCGGAATGGTATCGGGTCATATCATGCAGTTTCATGGTGGGGATGACCTCCCACGGCAAAATATAACCGTCGGCTACGCCTTTGGATACCGAATCCGCCAGACCGGGCAGGGGTATATTGACCGGTGTCGCCCCGAAAGCGGACAACATTTTATTGGTCAGGCGTGTGGGTGCGCGCATTTTGAGGCCTTTAAAATCTGCCAGCCGCGTAATGGGGCGGACATTGTTATGTATTTGCCCGCGATCATGCACATTGAACGCCAGAGGTTTCACGTCGGTAAAATCTTTGCGGCCGAATTCGTCATAGATTTGCCAGGCAACACGGCTGCCGGATTCGGCCGTTCGGGTCATAAACGGCAGTTCCATCACCTCCATGCTGGGGAAGCGACCTGCACTGTAACCGGGCAGCGTCCAGACAATATCGGCTATACCGTCGGCAGCCTGATCAATCAGCTGGGGCGGTGTACCGCCCAACTGCATGGCGGGATAAATCTGGCAAGTCATCTGCTGTTTGGATGCTTCGGCAATTTTGGCACACCAAGGTTCCAGTATTTTTTTCTGGGCCAGCGAAGTAGCCGGCCAGAAGTGGGCCACTTTTAATACAATAGGTTGATTGCCATCACCTGTTTGGCCGGTACCGATATCTTCGCTGCATGACGATAATGCAGCGACACAGACTGCAGCTGACAAATAGGTTTTAAAGTGTTTTCGCGGACGCATCATTTACTCCTTTGTATTGATGTTGTGATGAAAGCCAAAACAGATTTTTCAGACGGCATAGATTGCGGTTTCATTCCTCCAATACGGCAGCCTGCCGTATTAATTCAAGGAAAGCAGCAGTATTGCCCAACGCCTCCGCCGATAATAATGACAACTTAACCAGAAAAATTTTTTGTTTTTCCGGCGGAATACTATCCAATGTTTCTGCCAACCTGTCATAAATGGCTTCCAAGCCTGCAAGGTCTAACCTGTTCGGTACATTCATGGCCGTGCCTTTCCTCATCAAAGTCGGGCGCAAAATGGTTTGAAGGTTTCAGTAAGCCTACCTGCCTGATACGTTTGCCAGCGTCCCATCACATGATGGTCCGGGCGTACCAAATAAACGGTGCCCTCTTGTGCGCCATAACGTTTACTGTCGTCCGGATGGCTTAAACCCGGTGTGCGGCCGGATTGGCATTCAGACGGCATATCTTGATTTAGGCGGATAATCGGGGACTGAATGGGAATGCCTGCTGCCTGTAAAGTATCCATTTCTGCTTCATAAGCCGGTTCAGGCTGCCCGCTGCCGGAGAAATAGACCGCCGTAAATCGGTTGGCCAGCCGCCCGTATAAAAAACTGCCGTCGGCAAAACGGTAATCCGGAAACAGGGAACCGTTTTCCGCACCGCCGGTCATCACGCCATCGTCATCGCAGCCGCTATTCAGCAAAGATGTGCGGTATACATGGGCGCGGGAAGTACGCCAGTGAAACAGCGGGCGGACAAAGTCGTGCTGTAAGGATAAGGACAAAACCGCATCGCGCAATAAACGGTAACCTTCGCTGGGCGGCGACATAAAACGTGTGGACTTACCCGCTTCGGCACAAATTTCACGGGCCGCACCCACACGGTCGGCACTGTAACTTTCCAATAGGCTGCGTTTGGCCCAACCATGAATCACACCCGCCAGTTTCCAGCCCAGATCGAAAGCATCTTGAAAACCGGTATTCGCACCGCGCACGCCGAAAATGGGTAACAGATGTGCGGCATCACCCGCGAATACAATATTGTTGTGTACGTAATCAGGCAGCGTTAAGGCTTTGGCGGAATAAACAGTACACCAGTCCAATTCCCAGGTCAGATGCCCTTTGCCTATCATTTCCAATTGGGATTGAACGGCATATTGCAGATTTTCGGGCGATAAGGCTTGTTCTGCGGGGACATCCGGATCAATTTGCCAGTCAAACCGCCAAATATTGTGCGGTTCCCTGTGCATCAGAATGGTCTTGCCCGGATTCCAGTCTGGCGAGAAAAATGCCAGCCGTTCTGTCGGATAGTCCAGATCAATGCGTATATCGGCAATCACAAAGCGGCCTTCATAGCTGTTGCCTTCCATTTTCAAACCCAGGTGTCTGCGTATGAAGGATCGGCCGCCGTCGGCGGCAACCAGCCAAGGCGTCCTGTGGCAATAGCTGCCCTCTGGCGTATCGACAGTCAGCAGGACTTCGTTATCTTTCTGTAACAAATCAATAACTTTATTCCCCCAACGCAGCTCAATCAAACTGTTCTGCCCAATTTGGCGCAACAGTGCCTCTTCCAAATAATTCTGTTGCAGATTGTTCAGAGGGGCAAAACGGTCATGCCGATCGGTCGGGCTGGCCATGCGGAATACGGTCCGGCCTTTGTAAACGGAATTGCCGTGCGTCCACGGCAAAGCCTGTGCAGCCACATCTTGTACGGCACCGGCTGCCGCTAAAATGTCCATTGAGCGTTTGGTATACACCAAAGCCCTGCTGCCTTCCGACAACTGTCGCTCGTCATGGATTAACACAACAGGAATCCCCCAGTCAGCCAATATCAATGCCGTCAGCATACCGATCGGCCCCGCCCCCACAACGGTGACACCGTTTTCCGGCGATACGGTTGGTTCCTTACTGAAAAAATAAGGGTAAATCTTGTAGTGGAAATACAGTGAACGGCGCGGCGTTTGAACCGGGATATGCATCATGAACCTCCCTGTTTCTGTGCGGTATGAGCCGGTAAACGGCTACTCCGCATCCGGCTGGTTTTCCGGTGCGGCGGCGGCGAATGCGGGCAAGGGGGTGCATTCGGCGGCGATGCGGGCGATGGTCGGGTAGGCGGTCAGGTCGATACCGAAGCGGCGGGCGTTGTACACCTGCGGAATCAGGCAGCAGTCGGCCAGTGTCGGGTTGTCTCCATGGCAGAAGCGGCCGGTCTGCGGGCTGTGCAGCAGGGTTTCCAGTGCGGTAAAGCCTTCGTTTATCCAGTGGCGGTACCAGTGGTTTTTGGCTTCGCCGTCGGCGGCAAAGTGCTGTTCGAGGTATTGCAGCACGCGCAGGTTGTTGAGGGGGTGGATGTCGCAGGCGGTCAGTTGGGCGATGGTGCGTACGCGGGCGCGGCCTGCGGCATCGGCAGGCAGCAGGGGCGGTTCGGGGCAGGTTTCGTCCAGGTATTCGATGATGGCGAGCGATTGGGTAAGTACGCCGTCGGGGGTGGTGAGGGCGGGAACCAGTTTCTGCGGGTTGAGGGCGGTGTATTCCGCGCCGCGCTGGCGGCCGCCGTCTTGCAGCAGGTGGACGGGCTCCGTTCGGTACGGCAGGTTTTTCAGGTTGAGGGCGATACGCACGCGGTAGGCGGCGGAGCTGCGGAAATAGGAATACAGTTTCATGGTTTTGCTCTCAAAAGGCCGTCTGAAAAAATGAACGGGACGGATTACGGCTGTGCCGGAGCGGGCGGCGGGTGTCCGTTGCCCGGTAAGCCTGCCGCAACCGTTTCCGCTTCGCAGACCCGCTTTGACGGTTTTAGCTTCGCAAACCCGCCTTTGACGGTTTTAGCTTCGCAAACCCGCTTCGCGGGTTTTCAGACGGCCTGTGGGTCAGGTGTTGTCGGTCTGCTGCGGGTTTTGCGGCGGTACTTTGCTGATGGTGAAGCCGGTAAAGCCGTAGATCAGGGTCAGCAGCAGGCTGAAATAGCAGAAGAAGGCATACGGTACGTAATCCACCACCGGTACTTGCAGTATGCCCGCCAGGAATACGCCGTACACGCCCCACGGCACCAGCGGGTTGATGACGGTGCCGGCGTCTTCGATGGTACGCGCCAGATTGCGCGGGTGCAGGCCGAGACGCGCATACAGGGGTTTGAAGGCGTTGCCCGAGAGCAGCAGGCTCAAATATTGTTCGCCGATCAGGAAGTTGATGCCGAACGCGGTGGCCGCTGCGGTGGCGGTGGCACGGCCGACGCCGGTAATCAGGTGGCCGATGCCGGAGAGCAGTGCGGGCAGTACGCCCAAGCCGCCCAGCAGGCCGCCCAGACTCAAAGCCAGAACGACGATGGTTTGACTGAAAAACATGCTTTCCATGCCGCCGCGCGATACCAGACGGCCGACCGCGCCCAAATCCAAGCCTTCGGCCGGTTTGTAGCCGCCGAAGAACCAGCCGCCCAGTTGGGCGAGTGAGGGGCTGCTGTGCAGATAGGTTACGGCAATGGCGGCGGTAATGGTGGCGATGATGGTGTACACGGCGTTTACTTTCAGCACGGCCAGCAATACCAGCAGAGCCAAGGGCAGCAGCGCGTAGCCGTGCACCAGACCGCTGTCGGTCAGCTGCTGCTGCATGGCGGCGGCACCGGACAAGTCTCCCTGCCCCGCCTGTCCGCCGAACAGCCACAGGCACAGCGCGGTCAGCAGCCATGCGGGAACGGTGGTGTAGAGCATGTTGCGGATGTGGTCGAACAAATCGATGCCGACCACCGAAGCGGCGATGGTGGTGGTATCCGAGAGCGGCGACATTTTGTCGCCGAACAGCGCACCCGATACCACCGCACCCGCCACAATAGCCGGTTCGGCGTTAAATGCTTCGGCCATGCCCAAAAAGGCCACACCGGCGGTGGCGCAGGTGGTAAAGCCGCTGCCCAGCGAAATACCGATAACGGAACACAGCACAAAGGCCGAAATGTAGAAATAGTTCGGCGAAATCAGCTCGAAGCCGTAATACATCAGCGTGGGAATCGCGCCCGACATCATCAGCGCGGCCACCAAAAGGCCGATATAGAAAAACAGGTAAATCGCGCCGATACCCGACACCACACCGTCGGCCATTTTGACCTGCATGGCGGCAAAATCCAGCCCACGCAGACGGCCGTAGGCAAACAGGCCGCACATCACCAGCACAATCGAAAGGTGCGGCACCCAGCCGAAGCCGATCATGGTAATACCCATCACCGCCACAATCATGGCGGCGATCACAAACGCCTCTTTCGGGCGCATGGCAATTAACGCTCCGTTCATGTTTCTTCCCCTGTCTGAATCTGAATATGTTCAGGCAGCCTGACCCTGCTCTGCGCCGGTTCCGGCTTTGCAGCAATCCGCTCTGTCTGTTTGGGCTGCCGAACCCGTTTCGCCGGTTCCGCTTTGCCGAACCGCCTTGGGCGGTCGGGTGCCGCTGAAACCTGCTGTGTTTATTTCCGCTTTTCACAAACCCGCTTCGCCCGTTTTGGCTCCGCAGAAACCCGCCTTTGGCGGTTTTAGCTCCGCAGAAACCCGCCTTTGACGGTTTTAGCTCCGCAGAAACCCGCCTTTGACGGTTTTAGCTCCGCAGAAACCCGCCTTTGACGGTTTTAGCTCCGCAGAAACCCGCCTTTGACGGTTTTAGCTCCGCAGAAACCCGCCTTTGACGGTTTTAGCTCCGCAGAAACCCGCCTTTGACGGTTTTAGCTCCGCAGAAACCCGCCTTTGACGGTTTTAGCTCCGCAGAAACCCGCTTCGCGGGTTTTCAGACGGCCTGATGTAAACGGCGGTATCAATACTGCGTGTTTACGCGGTTGATGATGGTGCCGAAAATATTGTTGCCGTCCGAATCGCGCATTTCGATTTCCACCACATCGCCGTGATCCATAAACGGCGTTTGCGGTTTGCCGGTTTCGATGGTTTCGTACATGCGCACTTCGGCCAGACAGCAGTAACCCGCGCCGCCGTTTTCCACCGACGAACCGTGCAGGCTGCCCTGTTTGTTGGACACCGTACCCGATCCGACAATCGTACCGGCAGCGGCATCGCGGGTTTTCGCCACATGCGCCAGCAGGCGGCCGAAATCGAACGTCATGTCCTGACCGGCATCGGGACGGCCGAACGGCCTGCCGTTCAGCTTCACCAGAAGCGGCAGGTGGACTTTGGCATCACGCCACGCATCCCCCAGTTCGTCGGGCGTTACCGCCACCGGGCTGAACGCGCTGGCCGGTTTGCTCTGGAAAAAGCCGAAGCCTTTGGCCAGCTCTGCCGGAATCAGGCCGCGCAGCGACACATCGTTCACCAGCATCACCAGCCTGATGGCGGCGGCGGCCTCTCCGGGCGCGGCACCCTGTTTCAAATCACCGCTCACCACCGCCACTTCGGCTTCAAAATCGATGCCCCACTCGGGCTGGGCCAGAATCTCGTCGCGCGGGCCGATAAAGCTGTCGGAGCCGCCCTGATACATCAGCGGGTCGTCGTAAAACGATGCCGGTACTTCGGCATTACGCGCCCTGCGCACCAGTTCGACATGGTTCAGATAGGCCGAGCCGTCCGCCCACTGGTAAGCGCGCGGCAGCGGCGAATGGCACTGTTCGGGATCAAACGCCTCACCTTTGGCGGGATCGGCATTCAGTTCGTCATACAGCGTTTTCAGACGGCCCTGCGCGTTGTCCCAGTCGTCCAACGCGGCTTGCAGCGTGGGAATATCGGGCAGCGCGTAACGGCCCAAATCGCGGCTGACCACCGCCAGGCGGCCGTCGCGCCCGCCCTGTTTCAATGTTGCCAGTTTCATGATTGTTTCCTTGTTGATTTTTCCGGTTCGGGGTTCAGGCTGCCTGAACGCCAGCAAAGTGAACCGCCGCCCGCCATCTGCGGCTTTTACGGCACGGCTGCCGTCAGGCCTTCCTGCCACGGCAGTCAAACGGCGGCAGGCGTTTCCGGCGCTGCCTGAACCCGCCCCGTCTTGTTTGCGCTCCGCAGAAACCCGCTCCGCTCCCATGTAGGCCGGATACTTGTATCCGACAAAGCATTTCATTCGTTTTGGCTGATGCAGAACGCTGCTTGCACGTTTCAGCTCCGCAGAAACCCGCCTTTGGCGGTTTTGGCTCCGCAGAAACTCACTTCGTTCGTTTTAGCTTCGCAGAAATAGTGCTGCGCACTATTTTCAGACAGCCTGAAACGGAACGGCATCGAAGCCCGCCTGACGGCCGTCTGAAACGGTGTTGCGTCCTGTCTGCATGCTTTACACTTCGGGCGGTTCGCTGCCGTCGTGAATCCAACGTGCGTGCTGCGGGGCGCGTTTGGTCTGCGCCCATTCGTTGAGCATCTCCCATTTGACTTTGTCCAACGCGCGGTTCATTTTCGGCGTGGACACTTCGCAGGCCAGCTCGATGCGGTGGCCGTTGGGGTCGAAGAAGTAGATCGAATGGAACAATGTGTGGTCCACCGGCCCCAGTACATCGACACCGCCCGCCACCAGTTTGTCTTTGGTTTTCAGCAGGGTGTCCATATCGTCCACTTTCAGGGCCAGATGCTGCGTCCACAGCGGCGTGTTGGGATCGCGCCCCATTTCGGGTTTGGTCGGCAGTTCGAAAAAGGCCAGAATGTTGCCGCCGCCGGCATTCAGGAAAATGTGCATATAGGGGTCCGGCTCGCCGGTGGACGGTACTTTGTCTTCGGCAATCGCCAGCACAAAATCCATGTCCAGATGTTTTTGATACCATTCCACTGTTTCTTTGGCATCTTTGCAGCGGTAGGCAACGTGATGCACGCCTCGGGTAATCGACATAATGTTGCTCCTCTCGACAGTCGGCGGGCAGCCGGGTCTGCCGCACCGGTTGGCAGCCTGAACGTATGGTTCGGGCAGGCTGCGGTTTTCCGTTTCAGCTCCGCAGAAACCCGCCTTTGGCGGTTTTAGCTCCGCAGAAACTCACTGCGCTTGTTTTAGCTCCGCAGAAACCCGCTTTGCGGGTTTTAGCTGCGCAGAAACTCGCTTCGCTCGTTTTCAGACGGCCTCCTGCGCCCTCCGGCTGACCGGGCAGGCGGCAGGCTGCCGTGCCTGTCATCAGACTTCCAACGAGCCGCGGCGGATCTGGTCGCGTTCCAGCGATTCGAACAGGGCTTTGAAGTTGCCCTCGCCGAAGCCTTCGCGGTAATCGCCTTTGCGCTGGATAAACTCGAAAAATACGGGACCCAGCAGGGTTTCGGAAAAGATTTGCAGCAGCAGGCGCGGGTGGCCGCCTTCGGTGGTGCCGTCCAGCAGAATGCCGCGCGACTGCAATTCGGCCACCGGCTCGCCGTGTCCGGGCAGCCGTCCGTCCAGCATTTCGTAATAAGCAGCTGGCGGGGCAGTCATCAGCGGAATGCCGGCCGCACGCAGTTTGTCGATGGTGTCCAACAGGTTGTCGCTCAACAGCGCGATGTGCTGGATGCCCTCGCCGCCGAACTGCATCAGGTATTCTTCAATCTGGCCGCCGCCCTGTTTGGCTTCTTCGTTGAGCGGAATGCGGATGAGGCCGTCCGGCGCGGTCATGGCGCGGCTGGTCAGGCCGGTGTATTCGCCTTTGATGTCGAAATAGCGGATTTCCTGGAAATTGAACAGTTTTTCGTAGAATTTCGCCCAGTAGTCCATGCGGCCGCGATAGACGTTGTGGGTCAGGTGGTCGACGATTTTCAGGCCGTGTCCGAACGGCTCGCGGTCCACACCGGGCAGAAACTCGAAGTCGATGTCGTAAATCGATTTGCCTGCTTCAAAACGGTCGATTAAATACAAAGGTGCGCCGCCGATACCTTTAATCGCGGGCAGGCGCAGCTCCATCACCGAAGTCGGAATCTCCACCGGCTGCGCACCCAGTTCCAGCGCGCGCTTGTAGGCCGCCTGCGCGTCGCGTACGCGGAACGCCATGCCGCAGGCGGAAGGGCCGTGTTCGGCGGCAAAATAGGCCGCCTGACTCTTCGGCTCGCGGTTCACGATAAAATTGATCCCGCCCTGACGGTAAAGCAGCACGTCTTTCGAACGGTGCCGCGCCACCAGCGTAAAGCCCATTTTTTCAAACAGCGGTTCCAGCACATCGGGTTCGGGCGAGGCAAACTCGACAAATTCAAAACCGCACAAACCCATCGGATTGTCAAATAAATCAGCCATCTTGAATCTCCTTCACATCGTAATCGCGGCAGCAGCCGCGTGTTGTCCGTCTGTCTGTACCGACGGCTTGCACATCATCATAAAATACCGAATAATTATTGTACAATCAGTTTTTTCAGCAATATTTATCAGTTTATCTTTTTAATAAACGCCGAAAAACCGACCGGCAACCTATCGTTCAGCGCGGCGGGCAGGAAATCGAAATGCCCCTTTCCCCTCAATCTGCCTGCTGCATACGGAAAAGCGGTACATCGGTATCGGGCGTCCGTTCAAACAGTTTGATCATGACCATGGTTGTGCGTTCATGATTTTTGACGGGTTCGACATTACAGGCCGCCCCGGCTGATTTTCCTCATCAGGACTTATCGGACCGGTATGATTCAGACGGCCTGAAACAGACGGAAATATGAAAGCAAAACAGATTGGATTGACCGACCGTCAACCCGGTACCGCTGTTGATGCCCCAATGCGGCCGAAAGTCCGAAAGCGGTTGCGGAATATGTTACAGTAGGGGCTGACAACCGTGCGTCCGCCCTTGGCCGGAAAAGGTTGTTTTGCAGCAGAAAACAGAAAAACCTACATCATCAGCCGCCCGGTTCCCGCTTAATTTTCAAACAGATGCAACCCAACCGAAACGCAATATGGCGCATCAGCCGCCCCGGTGCCGCCTGCCGGTATGAAAACAAAAACGCGGCTGATTTTGCTGTTTTTATAGAGGAGAGGTATCCCGTATCATGATTACCAGTTTGCGCCAATTACGCGCGTTCATCACCATTGCCGAGCACGGCAGTTTCAGCGCGGCGGCACAAGCGTTACACCTGACCCAGTCTGCGTTGAGCGGCCTGATGAAAGAATTGGAAACCCACCTGGAAGTGCGCCTGTTCGACCGTACCACCCGCCGTATCGACTTGTCCGATGCGGGCATCAGGCTGCTGCCCTACGCCAAACGGGTGCTGAACGAAGCCTCCGCTTTGCAGAAAGAAGTCGAACTGCTGAAAAACGGCGGCAGCGGGCGGGTGAAACTGGCCGTATCGCAGCAGTTGGCCGCTTCGGCCATGCCGCGCATTCTCGGCGCATTCCGCCGCAGGCAGCCCGATATCGACGTACAGATGCTGGACTGTTCGGTGGAACAGGTTATCGCGCAAGTGCATAATGCCGAAGTCGATTTCGGCATCGGCCCCGAACGCAAAACACCCGAGGGCATCGAGGCGGTTGAGCTGTTTACCCTGCCGTTTTACGCGGTACTGCCGCCCTCGCACCCGCTGGCGGCCCAGGAAACCGTCGATTGGGCCGAACTGCGGCACGAACCGCTGATTCTGCTCAACGGCTCGTTCAGCGACCACCTCGCCGCCGCCCTGCCAACCAAACTGGCTCCGCTGCTCAACCGGCGGCGGTATTCGGTAAACTTTCTGTCCACCGCGCTGGGGCTGGTGAAAAACGGTGCCGGGCTGACCTTCTGCCTGCCGTTTGCCGCCGACTGGGTACACAGCCACGGCCTGATGATGCGGCCGCTGTGCAACCCCGAAATCGAACGCCGTTTTTTGATTTACCGCCGCCAGAACCGCAGCCTGTCGGCCGCCGCCGAAAACGTACTCCGCTTTCTGACCGAACCCGGCATCTGGCAGCCCCGCCCCGAAACCGAAACGGCCGACGGCGCCCAAGCCGTCTGAAAAAATGCGCCCGCCCAACCGGCACTGCCCTCCGGTTCGGACTGTACCGCCAACCCGTGTTCAGGCTGTCTTTGGGGCGGACAGCCGTTTCAGACGGCATAAGCATCCTGCAAACGGGTACGGTGGGTTTCTGCGAAACCCGAACCCGCGCCGTGCGTTTCAGAGAAGCCGCAATGTCCAAAGCGGGCGTGCGGCAAAACCAACACGGCAGGTTCCTGCGGGACAAAAACAGCCGCCGCAGCCACAGGCTGTCTGAAAAATGCGTTCCGCCCAACCGGCACCGTCTGCCGGTCCGGACTGTACCGCCAACCCGTGTTCAGGCTGTCTTTGGGGCGGACAGCCGTTTCAGACGGCATAAGCATCCTGCAAACGGGTACGGTGGGTTTCTGCGAAACCCGAACCCGCGCCGTGCGTTTCAGAGAAGCCTCAATGTCCAAAGCGGGCGTGCGGCAGCAAAACTGGCACGGCAGGTTCCTGCGGGACAAAAACAGCCGCCGCAACCATACAGGCCGTCTGAAAACCCGCGAAGCGGGTTTCTGCGAAGCTAAAACGAACAAAGTGAGTTTCTGCGAAGCTAAAACGAACAAAGTGAGTTTCTGCGGAGCTAAAACGAACAAAGTGAGTTTCTGCGGAGCTAAAACGGGCGCAGCGGGTTTCTGTAAAGCGGAAACGGACAAAGTGAGTGGCTGTGAAACGAAAACAGCGAAAACAGACGCAGCCACTCAGCAAAACCAAACCCGCGCTGTGCATTGCTACGCAACAGAAACCGCCCGAGACGGGTGTGCGGAATCCAAACGGATGCAGTATGCCGCCCGGCACCGCCGGTGCAGACTGCACACATACCGACAAGCCGAAACCGCCGCATCAGGCAGAACCGATTTCCCAACCAACCGTCCGGCAAAACGCATACCGCCGGCAAACAAAGGAGTCTGAAAATGAACCGAACCGTTGTCGTTGTGGCCGCCAAGCGCACCCCTGTGGGCAGTTTTCTCGGCAGCCTGTCCTCCCTGTCCGCCCCGCAGCTGGGTGCGGCGGCCATACGCGCCCTGCTGGACGAAACCGGCCTGCCCGCAGAGCAAATCGACGAAGTGATGATGGGCAACGTGCTGACCACCGGCGTGGGACAGAATCCCGCCCGTCAGGCCGCCATGGCTGCGGGCATTCCCGAACACGTCCCCGCCGTTACCGTCAATGCCGTCTGCGGTTCGGGGCTTTACGCCATCCGTCAGGCCGTGCAGAGCATTGCCTGCGGCGACAACGATATTGTGATTGCAGGCGGGCAGGAGTCCATGTCGCAGGCACCGCATTTTGTTTCATTGCGCCAGGGACGGAAAATGGGCGATGCGCCGCTGGCCGACAGCATGGTGGCCGACGGGCTGACCGATGTCTATCACGGCTACCACATGGGCATCACCGCCGAAAATGTGGCGGAAAAAATCGGCATCGGCCGCGCCGAGCAGGACGCATTCGCCCTGCAATCGCAGCAACGTGCCGCCGCCGCCCGCGCCGAAGGCCGTTTCCGCGACGAAATCGTACCGGTCGAAATCCCGCAGCGCAAAGGCGGCATGCTGACCGTATCCGAAGACGAATACATCAAGGCCGACGCATCGGCAGAAGCGATGGCCAAACTGCGTCCCGCCTTCAAGGCCGACGGCACGGTTACCGCCGCCAATGCTTCCGGCCTGAATGACGGTGCGGCCGCCGTGCTGCTGATGAGTGCGGATAAAGCCGCCGAACTGGGTCTGCGCCCGCTGGCCGTCGTCAAAGCCACTGCCGCTGCCGGCATCGCCCCCGAAATTATGGGACTCGGCCCTGTTCCCGCCATGCGCAGGGCATTGGCGCAAAGCGGCTGGCAGGTCGGAGATCTGGACTTGGTCGAAGCCAACGAAGCCTTTGCCGCCCAAGCCTTGGGCGTGTGCCGCGAACTGGGGCTGGATCCGGCCAAAACCAATGTGAACGGCGGCGCCATCGCCATCGGCCACCCCATCGGCGCATCAGGCTGCCGCATTGTGGTTACCCTGCTGCACGAAATGCAGCGGCGCGGCGTGCAGAAAGGTGCGGCCACCCTGTGCATCGGCGGCGGCATGGGCGTAGCCGCAACATTTGAGCGCGAGTAACACCGCCTGACCGGCAACGGCTGCCTGAAACATCGGCGGCCCAAAAGCCAAGGCCGTCTGAAAATACCGCATCGGGCTTTTCAGACGGCCTCAAAGTGAACCGGACCGGCAAAACCGGCGGACGGTTCACAAAAAACGCCCGCCCATCGGGCAGGCTGGAAACGGCTGGCCCCGCCGACAGGAATCGAACCTGTATTTTACGCTTAGGAGGCATACGTTCTATCCGTTGAACTACGGCGGGAAACTTGATAACTTTACGACACACGCGCCAGAGACTGTTGCGCCAGCGCGCGCATGGCTTGGGTGGCTTCATTATCGGGCAGTTTGTCGAGACAGACCAGCGCCTGCTGCACGGCGCTTTCTGCCTGACGCACACAATAACCCAGCGCGTCGGATTCGGCCACATGGCGGTAGATGGTTTCAAAACGGTTGCGGTCGGCGTTTTGCAGCGCATCACGCACATCGGCGGCGGCGGTTTCGCTGCCTTGGCGCATCAGATAAATCAGAGGCAGCGTGGGCTTACCTTCGGCCAGATCGTCGCCGACATTTTTGCCGATTTCTTCGGGCTTGCCGCCGTAGTCCAACACATCATCGATAATCTGAAACGCAGTGCCGACATACATACCGTAATCTTTCAATGCCTGCTCCTGTTCGGGCGCGGCACCGGCCAGCACCGCGCCCACTTGGGCGGCAGCTTCAAACAGCTTGGCTGTTTTGTATTGGATCACCTGCACATATTCGCTTTCGCTGATGTCGGTATTGCCGATGTTCATCAGCTGCATCACTTCGCCCTCGGCGATGATGTTGGTGGCATCGGCCATCACTTCCAAAATCTTCATGCTGCCCGAACCGACCATCAGCTGGAATGCGCGCGTGTAAAGAAAATCGCCCACCAGCACGGCGGCGGCATTGCCGAACAGGCTGTTGGCGGTTTTGCGTCCGCGCCGCAGTTCACTCTCATCCACCACATCGTCATGCAGCAGGGTGGACGTATGGATAAACTCCACCATCGCCGCCAGCGAATAGAGCTTGTCGCCCTCATAACCCAACGCCCTGCCTGCCAGAATGGTCATAATCGGGCGCAGGCGTTTGCCGCCCGCGCTGATGATGTAACTGCCGATCTGCGAAATCAATGCCACTTCGGAAGTAACGGCACGGTCGATGACTTCATTGACACGGCGCAAGTCGTTTTCCAGATGCCGCCGGAAATAAGGCAGGTTTTCAAGCATGACGTTTTCCCAAGCAAACACGGCCTTTCCGGCCAAGACGGCGGATTATAACATTCCCCGCCGCAACCTGCTTGACAAAGCGCGGCAAGGCACGCCGGCTGTGCTAAAATGGCGCAGTTAAAGCAAAGAAATATATTATGGAACAGCAGAATGAAGAATGGGTCAGCAAGACCCGGATGAAAAAGCGCATGAACGAATTGCAGGATTTGGGCATGGAGTTGACCCGCCTGTCGAATGAAACGCTGAAAAAAATCGGCCTGCCGGAAGCTCTGTACGAAGCGGTGCGCGAATACAAAAAAATCACGTCCAACGGTGCCACCAAACGCCAAACCCAATATATCGGCCGTCTGATGCGCGAAACCGACCCCGCGCCGATACGCGATTATCTGGCCAAACTCAAAGGCGAACACACCGCGCACAATGCCTTTTTGCAGCGTGTGGAAGCACAGCGCGAACGGCTGATTGCCGACGACGGCGCACTGACCGCTTTTGTGGCCGACCACCCGCACGCCGATACGGGCGCGCTGCGCACCCTGATCCGCAACGCGCGCAAAGAAAAAGAACAAAACAAGCCGCCGAAAAACTTCCGCGCACTCTATCAGGAAATCAAAGCCGTGATGGACACGCAGAATACGTTTTCAGACGGCCTTGACGACACCGGCGGAGAAGTCTGATGTTCCCCTATGCCGACGATCCCGCCTACAATGCCTTTATTCTCAACATTCTGGCACAGGAAACCGTTTACAGCCTGAGTCTGCACGGCGAAACGGCCGAATGCCCCTCGGAAGTGTACGACGACGAACAGGGCGAGCCGCTGCCGGTATTCTGCGTGTGGCAGAGTGCCGCCAAAGCGCGCGCCTGCCGCAGTGCGGAATGGGCGGATTTCCAAGTGGAAGCGGTAACACTCAACGACTTCCTGCACGACTGGCTGATCGGTTTCGACCAGAACGAAGTCTTGGTCGGCGTGGATTTCGATGCCGACCTTTTCGGCATGGAAATCGAGCCGGTGGAACTGTTGGGCGATATTCTCGATGCGGCCGCGCAAAACCGGCAAACCCATTTAATCGACCAATACGACGACCTGATGGCCTACCGCTTGGAATGGGAACGCCTGATGGCCGGCCAGAAACACCTCAACTGAATCCGGCGGCACAAGCCGCCGTTTAATCTATGCGCCCTATCGTTTCCCGCCGCCTGACGGCCGCCGCAGCCGCACTCTCGCTGTGCGCCGCCGCCCTGTTCGGCCTGACCCTGCACCCGACTGAACCGTTTGCCTTTGAAAATCCGCTGCTGCTGTGGCTGCACGCCCACACCGTACCCGCGATGACCTGTCTGTCGCTGGCTTTGCACTTTTTCGGCAAACCGCTCTATGCCACCCTGTTTATCCTGTGTCTCTCATCTTGGCTGTGGTATCGCGGCCGTGTGCGGCACGCCCTGCTTCTGGCCCTGGGTACCGGCCTGTCCGCCGCCCTGATGCACTATGCCAAACTGTTTTTTCTGCGCAGCCGTCCCGAATTGTGGCCGCGTCTGGCGGAAGAAACCAGCGCGTCATTTCCCAGCGGCCATGCCACGTATGCCGCCGCGCTGGCCGCCGCCCTCTTCATCAACCACCGCCACTCGCCGCACCGCAGCCTGTGGCTGGCGGGCGGCATACTGTTTGCTCTGGCGATGGGTCTGTCCCGGCTGATTCTGGGCGTACACTACCCTACCGATATTGCGGCGGGCTGGATAACCGGCACGGCGTGCGTTGTTCTGCTCCATACCCTGCTGCCGGAACGGCAAACCGCTGCTTTAAGCAGGCAGCCGTAACCGCCGCCTGCCATACAAAAGGCCGTCTGAAAACCACGCAACCGCGTTTTCAGACGGCCTTATCTATTACAGGTTTTTGCTACACGGCTAATCCGCCGCGCCCTCATTCAGGCTTTTCAGCAGTTTCTCCGCCTTATCGGGATCTTCGTTGCGCATCACCCGCGCCACGCTGCGCTCCAATTCGTCCAGATGGCTGTGAATCACCCGGTCTTTGACTGCCAGCAGGTTGTTGGTATTCATGGAAAAACGGCGCAGGCCGATGCCCAGCAGCAAACGGGTAAACAGCGCATCGCCCGCCATTTCGCCACACACCGATACCGACTTGTTCATGCGGTTGGCCGTGCGGATAATGTGGCTGATCAGACGCAATACGGCCGGATGGGCGGGCTGGTACAGATAGCTGACGGAATCGTCGCCGCGATCGACCGATAACGTATATTGAATCAAATCGTTGGTGCCGATGGAAACGAAATCGATGTATTTGAGCAGCGTGGAAACGGTCAGCGCGGCAGAAGGCACTTCAATCATGCAGCCGACTTTGATGCCGCCGAACGGCTCGCCGCGCTCTTCGAGCTGGCGGCGCGCGGTTTCCAGATGCAGCAGCGACTGCCTGACCTCGGCCACCGACGCAATCATCGGCCACATCATGTTCACCGGCCCCAGGGCCGCCGCGCGCAGAATGGCGCGCATTTGGGTGCGGAACATCACGGGTTCGGCCAGACACAGGCGGATACCCGTCATGCCCAAAGCCGGATTGAGACTGCCGTTGGGCGTGCCGCTGTGGCCGAACCAGCGCGGATTTTTATCCACGCCCAAATCCACCGTGCGTATGGTCAGCGGTTTGCCTTTGAGTTTTTTGACAATGTCGCTGTATACGGCAAACTGCTCTGCTTCGTCGGGCAGCGTGTCGCGGTTGAGATAGAGAAACTCGCTGCGGAACAGGCCTACGCCGTCTGCACCGTAATTGTGCAGTGCTTTGATGTCTTCGGCCGATTCGATATTGGCCAACAGCTCGATTTGCGTACCGTCGGCAGTGGTGGCGGCAGTTTTTTTCAGCTTATTGAGTGCGCGCTTCTTGCTGCGGTATTCGCGCTGACGGCGGCGGTATTCGGCCATCACCAAATCATCGGGGTTGATAATCAGCACGCCGTTGATGCCGTCCACAATCACCCATTCGTGTTCGCGGATCAGACGGCGTGCGTGATGCAGGCCGATGACGGACGGAATGTCCAGACTGCGCCCCAAAATCGCCGTGTGGCTGGTGGGGCCGCCCGCATCGGTGACAAAAGCCACCACCCGCTGCTCTTTCAGATGCACCGTATCGGCCGGCGACAAATCGTGCGCAATCAGAATGGTGTCTTCCAAAAGATTCACGTCCAAATTCAGATCGCTGCCCGAACCGGTTAAATGGTTGTGAATCCGCTCCACCACTTGCAGCATATCCTGTTTGCGCTGGCGCAGGTATTCGTCTCCGATGGCGTCAAACTGGCTGCTGAGATGGTCGGTTTGGATTTTGAGCGCCCATTCGGCATTGATATTCTGCGCTTTGATAATATCGATCGGGTCGCGCGAGAGGGTTACATCGGTCAGCAGCATCAAATGCAGCGAGATAAACGCGCCCAGTTCGGTGGGCGCGTTTTCGGGAATCGAACTGCGCAGCCGCTCCAACTGGCGGCGCGCGGCTTTGACCGCAGCCTCAAACCGGCCGGTTTCGGCCGGGATTTCGTCTTCGGCCAGATGGTGCTGCGGCACTTCGTCCATACCGCGCACCAACAGATGCGCGCGGCCGATGGCAATGCCTTTGCCCGCCGCCACACCGTGCAGCATAAAACTCATCTCATTCCCCTTCGCCGAAATAATCGTTGATTAAATCCACGAGTGCCTGCATGGCTGCGGCTTCGTCGGGGCCGTCTGTTTCCAGCCCGATGAGGCTGCCTTTGGCCGCCGCCAGCATCATCAGCCCCATAATGCTTTTGCCGTTTACCCGCCGCTCCCCGCGCGTTACCCACACTTCGCTCTGAAAACCCGAAGCCGTCTGCGTGAATTTGCTGGACGCACGGGCGTGCAGGCCGAGTTTGTTGATGATTTCGATTTCCTGTTTCAGCATGGCGCGTATCCTTATTCGGGCGGGTGGGTAATTTCCAAAATGCCGTCTATGGCGGCCTGTTTGACTTGGGCGGCAAACAGCAGCAGATCGTCGGTCTGCGTGTGGTACTGCACGGCTTTTACCATCATCGGCGCATTCAGCCCGGTCAGCATGGCCACTTTGCCCGGCACCACCAGTTTGCGCGCGGCATTGCACGGTGTGGCACCGAAAATATCGGCCAGCACCAGCACGCCGTCCGGGCAGTCCAATTCCCGTATGCTTTCTTGAATACGGCCGATGACATCGTCGTGGTCTTCATCGGGCGATATGCCGAGCAGGGCGGTTTTCGCCATACCCATACCGGAAAAAAAATGATTCGCCAGCTTGCGGTAGGCTTCGCCCACGGTTTCGTGGGTAACAATTATCAGGCCGATCATGATGCTATGCTGTTTTTGGCAACGCGGGCATTATAAGCTCTGTCAGGCCGTCTGAAAACACGCCCTCTCCCGACAGGTGCAGCCATGCCGTATTCAGACGGCCTATTCCGGCGCGGCAGCAAAAAACCGCCTGCTTGGGCAACAGGCGGTCTGAAAAACGGAACCAATCAGTTTTTATCTTGATCGACCAGTTTGTTTTTGGCAATCCACGGCATCATGCTGCGCAGTTGCGCGCCGACTTTTTCGATTTGGTGGTCGGCATTCAGACGGCGGCGGGCGGTCATGCTGGCGTAGTTGGTCGCACCTTCCTGAATGAACATTTTGGCGTATTCGCCCGACTGGATGCGGTACAGTGCTTTTTTCATCGCTTCTTTGGTGGCCGGGGTAATCACTTCTGGGCCGGTAACATATTCGCCGTATTCCGCATTGTTGGAAATCGAGTAGTTCATGTTGGCGATGCCGCCTTCGTACATCAAATCCACAATCAGTTTCAGCTCGTGCAGGCATTCGAAATAAGCCATTTCGGGCGCGTAACCGGCTTCCACCAGGGTTTCAAAACCGGCTTTCACCAGTTCGACCGCACCGCCGCACAATACGGCCTGCTCGCCGAAGAGGTCGGTTTCGGTTTCTTCGCGGAAGTTGGTTTCAATCACGCCGCCTTTGGTACCGCCGTTGGCCGCCGCATAAGAGAGGGCGATGTCGCGCGCTTTGCCGCTGTTGTCTTGATAAACGGCAATCAGCGAAGGCACGCCGCCGCCTTTCAGAAATTCGCTGCGTACGGTGTGGCCGGGGCCTTTGGGCGCAACCATGATCACATCGACGTTTTTCGGCGGCACGATTTGGTTGTAATGCACGTTGAAACCGTGGGCAAAAGCCAGAGCCGCACCGTCTTTGAGGTTGTCGCGGATTTCGCTGTTGTACACGGCGGGCGCAGATTCGTCAGGGAGCAGAATCATCACCACATCGGCGGCTTTGGCCGCTTCGGCAACGGTTTTCACATCGTGGCCGGCTTTCACGGCTTTGTCCCAAGACGCACCTTGGCGCAAACCGATGACCACGTTGACGCCGGAGTCTTTCAGGTTGGCCGCGTGGGCGTGGCCTTGCGATCCGTAGCCGATGATGGCGACGGTTTTGCCTTTGATGAGGGAGAGATCGGCATCTTTATCGTAATAAACTTGCATCATAGTTCCTTTTAACTGTGTTTCCGGTCATGAAAATAAAATGAAAAAAATCCGGGTTCCGTTTTCAGACGGCCTGCTGCTGCACGAAGGCCGTCTGAAAACAGCGTTGCGCGCTAAATGCGCAGAATCCGCTCGCCGCGACCGATGCCCGCCGCACCGGTACGCACGGTTTCGAGAATCAGCCCTTTACCGACGGTTTCCAAGAAAGAGTCCAGTTTGTCGGACGTGCCGGTGATTTCGACAGTGTAGGATTTGTCGGTAACGTCCACCACGCGGCCGCGGTAGATTTCGGCCAGCCGCAGTATTTCGTCGCGGTCTTTGCCCACCGCGCGCACTTTGACCAGCATCAGCTCGCGTTCGACAAAGCGGCTTTCGTTCAAGTCCACCACTTTTACCACTTCAATCAGCTTGTTCAGCTGCTTGGTAATCTGCTCGATGACGCTGTCGTCGCCGCTGGTTACAATCGTCATGCGCGAGAGGGTTTTGTCTTCCGTCGGTGCCACCGACAAAGAGTCGATGTTGTAGTCGCGTGCCGAAAACAGCCCCACCACACGGCTCATCGCGCCCGATTCATTTTCCATCAGGATAGATAAAATGTGTCGCATTATGGCACGCTCCTTGTATCATAGTCGCGGTCGTTCACGTCGTTCACATCGCTGTCGGCCTTGCTCTCGCGCATATGCAGCGGCAGCACCATTTCGTCCAAACCTTTGCCGTTGCCCACCATCGGGAAAACGTTCTGTTTTTTATCGGTAATAAAATCCAGGAACACAAAACGGTCTTTCATCGCCAGGGCTTCGCGCAGCGCGCCTTCGACATCCGATGCTTTTTCAATCCGCATACCGACATGGCCGTAGGCTTCGGCCAGCTTGACGAAATCGGGCAGCGAGTCGAAATAGGTTTCCGATTCGCGGTCGCTGTAATACAGCTCCTGCCATTGGCGCACCATGCCCAAATAACCGTTGTTCAGGCAAATCACCTTAATCGGCAGTTTGTATTGGAAGCAGGTACTCAATTCCTGAATATTCATCTGAATCGAGCCTTCGCCGGTGATGCAGCAGACATCTTTGTCCGGCGCGGCCAGATACGCGCCCATGGCATACGGCAAGCCCACGCCCATCGTGCCGAGGCCGCCTGAATTGAGCCACTGGCGCGGCCGCTCGAACGGATAATACTGCGCGGCAAACATTTGGTGCTGTCCCACATCGGACGTGATGATGGCATCGTTGTTGGTCACTTCGGCCAACGTTTTCACCACCATCTGCGGCAGGATAATGCCGCCCTCGGTATCGGGCAGACGCAGGCAGTCGCGGCTGCGCCATGCCTCGATGGTGTGCCACCATTTGTCCAGCGGCGCTTCGGCAAAGGCCAGATTCTGTTTGCGCCACAAAGCGGCCATATCGCGCAACACGTTTTTCACGTCGCCGACAATCGGAATATCCGCCTTGACACGTTTGGAAATGCTGGACGGATCAATATCGATATGGATGATTTTTTTCGATTTTTCGGCAAATTTGGCCGGAACGGAAACCACACGGTCGTCAAACCTCGCCCCCACGGCCAACACCACATCGGCATTCTGCATCGCCAGATTGGCTTCGTACGTGCCGTGCATACCCAGCATACCCAGAAACTGTCTGTTGCTCGACGGATACGCACCCAAACCCATCAAAGTGCCGGTACACGGCGCGCCGGTCAGTTTCACAAAATCGGTCAGCTCTTGTGCAGCATTGCCCAGCACCACGCCGCCGCCGAAATACACCAGCGGCCGCTTGGCTGCCGCCAGCATCTGTACCGCTTTTTTCATCTGGCCTGCATGGCCGTTGACGACCGGCTGGTACGAACGGATAAAAATATCTTCCTGCGGATAGCTGAATTTGGCCATCGCCTGGGTAACGTCTTTGGCGACGTCTACCACCACCGGCCCCGGACGGCCGCTTTTGGCAATTTGAAAAGCCTTTTTAATGGTATCGGTCAGCTCGTGGATATTCGTTACCAGAAAATTGTGTTTCACACAGGGGCGCGACACCCCGACCATATCGATTTCCTGAAACGCGTCCGAACCGATGGCGGGCGTACCCACCTGGCCGGAAATTACCACAATCGGTACGGAATCGGTATAGGCCGTGGCAATGCCGGTAATGGCATTGGTCGCCCCCGGCCCGGATGTTACCAGTGCCACGCCCACTTTGCCGCTGGTACGCGCATAAGCATCGGCCGCATGAACCGCCGCCTGCTCGTGGCGCACCAAAATATGTTTGAATTTGTTTAACTGGAAAAGTGCATCGTAGATTTCGAGCACCGCACCGCCGGGATAACCGAAAACGTATTCCACGCCCTCGGCTTTCAGACTCTGCACAATAATCTGTGCACCTGATAATTGCATGATGGCCTCTTAATTTCCGCACGGGAACCAATAATAAACACAGGCTTTGCCGCAGCAACTTTAATGCTTGTAGTCCCGAACAGCGGTTTAGGGTACGCGAACGGGGAGAACAGACAACCAACCGTATGCTTCAGAATTGATTCCGATGCTATTAGAGTTAAAAAGTAAAGAATCGCAAAGATAGCGCAATCCCACTCCGCTGGCAAGCAAATTTTCCTCTTGCCGCACCCAAAGAAAAGCCGCCGCCGGACGGCCGGAAGCGGCATATCTTTTTTACTCTGCATCGAGTGGCGCACCCGACTGGGATCGAACCAGCGACCTTCAGCTTCGGAAACTGACGCTCTTCCAACTGAGCTACGGGTACATCGCCTGACAAAGTGTGCATTATCCCACAATCGGCCGCCGCTGCAAAATTTTTGTATCCCGTCCCGCGCCACTGCCGGCAGAAAAACAGACTTTATTTGAGTTAAACCAAACTTTAAAGATTGGAAAGCGCCGGCGGATTCAGTATAATCCAGCAAAATATTGTTAATACCCTTTACGAAATGCCGTCTGAAAACAGGCCGGAATCCCAAAACGGCCGACCGGCAGCATTTCGCGGAACCTTTCGAACCCTACCCACCCCGGCGAGGCGCAACCCAATGAACCACTACTCCGACAACAAAAACGTCCGCGGCTCTGCAGCCACCACCATTATCGGCGGCATCGCGATTCTGCTGGCCGTTTTGTTCTTCCTGGTCAAACTGGCCACTTCCGGCTATTACAGCGACGTTGCCGATACGACTCCGACCGCTACCGAAACCCGCATCATGCCGCAGGGCTCGGTTATCATGGGCGACGGCACACCGGTCGGCCAGCGTACCGGCGAACAGATTTTCAAAAAAACCTGTATCCAGTGCCATGCAGCCGACAGTCAGGTTCCCAACGCACCGAAGCTGACCGACAGCGGCGACTGGGCACCGCGCATCGCCAAAGGCTTTGAAACCCTGTTCAACAATGCGCTCAACGGCTTCAATGCCATGCCTGCCAAAGGCGGTGCCGCCGACCTGACCGATGACGAACTTAAGCGCGCCATCGCCTATATGACCAACCAGTCGGGCGGCAATTTTGACGCCCCCGCCGTCGGTGCGGAAGACTCTGCCTCCGCAGCCAGCGGTACGGCTTCCGACGCCGCACCCGCCGCTTCGGCTACGGCATCCGTTGACGGCAAAAAAGTGTTCGACGGGCTGTGCATGGCCTGCCATGCCGCCAACTCCGCCATTCCCGGCTCGCCCAAAATCACCAATACCGCCGACTGGGCCGACCGCATCGGTCAAGGCCGTGCCACTTTGGTCAAACATGCCATTGAAGGCTTTACCGGCAAAAACGGTATGATGCCGGCCAAGGGCGGCAACCCCAACTTGAGCGATGCCGAAGTCGAAGCGGCCGTGGTTTATATGGTCAATCAGTCCGGCGGCAAAATTTAAACCCCGCAGCATCGGGCGCACCTCAGAACGGTGCGCTTTTTTCATGCCTGCACTTTTTGTACAATAACCGTTTTATTCGGATTCGGCAGCCATGGACGCCACCCAATACTACATCGGCATCATGTCGGGTACCAGCATGGACGGTGCCGATGCCGTCCTGATCCGCATGAACGGCATGCACTGGCATTCGGCCGGTGCCCATGCCTTTTCCCCCTATCCCGCCGAGCTGAAGCAGGCACTGCTCGACCTGCAAAACTGCGGCAACGACGAATTGCACCGCAGCCGCCTTCTGGCGCAACAGCTCAGCCGTCTATACGCCGAAACCACCGCCAAACTCCTGCAAAAAAGCGGCTTGATGCCGTCTGAAATCACCGCTATCGGCTGCCACGGCCAAACCGTACGCCACGCTCCCGAACACGGTTACAGCATCCAGCTCGCCGACTGGGCATTACTGGCCGAATTAAGCGGCATACCCACAATCGGCGACTTCCGCAGCAGCGATCTGGCCGCAGGCGGCCAAGGCGCCCCCTTGGTTCCCGCCTTCCATCAGGCACTGTTTGCCGCCCCCGGCGAAACCCGCGTGCTGCTCAATATCGGCGGCATCGCCAACATCAGTGTCCTGCCTGCCGACCGACCCGCCTTCGGTTTCGATACCGGTCCCGGCAATATGCTGCTGGACGCTTGGATGCAGCGTACATTCAACCGTCCCTACGATGCGGACGGTCAAACTGCCGCCAGCGGCCGCACCCTCCCGACCCTGCTCGCACGCCTGCTCGATCATGAATATTTCCACCGCCCTCCACCCAAAAGCACCGGCCGCGAACTGTTCTCCCCCGCCTATCTCGATGCCCTGCTCGACGGCAGCGAACAACCCCACGACGTTTTGCGTACCCTTGCCGCATTCAGTGCCCAAACAATTGCTGCCGAAATCCGCCGACACGCCCCCGATGCACGGCAGATTTACCTTTGCGGCGGCGGTATCCGCAACCGCACGCTGACCGGCGAACTGCAAACCCTGCTGCCCCAAGCCACGCTGCACAGTACAGCCGAACTGAATCTGGATCCGCAATGGGTCGAAGCAGCCGCGTTCGGCTGGCTGGCCGCATGCCGCACCCACCGCCTGCCCGGCAATCCGCATCACGCCACCGGCGCACGCGGCCCGCGCATTCTGGGCTGTATGTACCTGCCCTGACACCGGCAAAAAAAATCGCCCCTGAAACAGGGGCGCAAAAGGAACACAAACCACTACCAAAACTTTTAACAATCGGCAAAACGTCTGACCCGCTCCGCCGCCGGGTAAAGCGCACGCTGCAAATGCTCGGGCGAAAGCGCACAATCCCATTGATCCTGAATACTCAGCCGCCCTTGCTGGGGACACAGCTCCCACAGGCAACCGATGGCATCTTCTCCGCACCGGCGGCTGAGTGCGGCACAGGCACCGGCGTATTTACAGTCTTTGCAGGCCACGCGGCGCGCTTCACCAACCCAACTCAATCTGACTGACCGCTGCTCGTCCTCAATCAGTACAATCGCAGCCTGTTCCCGGACAGAACCGCAATCATTCGGCAGAGAAAAATAATAACAACCGTCGACATGGACATACGGGCTGCCGACCACTTCGGCACCGCTCCGGCCCTCCAACACCAACCAAGAATTTGCCGTTTGCTGGTGGAGGCGCAGAATATCGACTGCAAAGCGCTGAAACAGGGATTCAGACATTTCTCACTCCTACCGCAAACTGCCCGCAGGCCGTTGAACTGGTTGGCATCTTAGCAAAGCGTTCAAATAAAATCAAATAAAAATTATTATCATTTCAAATATAAAATACAAGATTCTGTTTTTTAATTGAATTTAGTTTTCAAAATTGCGGCGGGAATGGAATTTTCAGACGGCCGGAACGGTTCCACACCGCTTCAGGCCGTCTGAAAATACGGCTGCATTCCGCCAAGCAGCCAAGCCGGCACCATCCGCCCGCACCCTCTCCGCCGTACCGTATCCCGCCATACCGCCCGAAACTGCCGCCCCGCTTTTGACTTTTGCAGTCAAACCCTCTATTCTGGCAGCTTTTCCGCCCATACCGCCTGCCATGACGCACACACCCGCCGTCCGCCGCGCCGTTTATGCCGGCAGTTTCGACCCGCCCACCAACGGCCATTTGTGGATGATCCGTCAGGCACAATGCCTGTTTGACGAACTCATCGTCGCCATCGGTGTCAATCCCGATAAAAAAAGTACTTATTCCGTGGACGAGCGGCGCAGTATGCTGGAAGACATTACCCGCGAATTTCCCAATGTGCGGGTCAGCTCGTTTGAAAACCGCTTCCTGGTCAATTACGCCCACAGCATCAACGCAGGCTTCATCATACGCGGTATACGTTCCGGCTTCGATTACGAATACGAGCGCACCATCCGCTACATCAATTCCGATTTGCAGCCCGACATTGCCACCGTCTTCCTGATGCCGCCGCGCGAATTTGCCGAAGTGTCGTCCACTATGGTGAAAGGACTGGTCGGCCCGCAAGGCTGGCGCGACATTATCCGCCGTTACCTGCCCGACGCGGTCTACCGGAAAATCCTGCGCGACCACGAAAACAGCAACTGAATACCGCCCAACGCAACAGGCCGTCTGAAACGGGATTTCCCGGTTTTCAGACGGCCTTGAAACCGCTCCTCCCGCCCCAACCGATTACGGCATGATTCCCCTTCCGCTCCCCCCGTTCTCTTTCCGCAACCCTTTCAGCCGCTCATACCGTCTGCCAATAATGTGCCGCCAATGGCTGCGCCGACTTTAATGGCTATTGATAACTCGGCTGACATGATTTTTTATTTCGTGCGGCATAGTAATTTATGCGTTATTGACTGCCGTGGCGGTTTTGTCGGGTACTTTTTCTGTGTGTCGGGTGGCATACCGCAGCCATAAAACGCCGACGCGTCCGTAAAATCATTCATGAAATGCGCTAACCTTTCAGATACTTTTGCCTAATCTGCCGATTGGCTTCATCCAGCCAGCCGTCAAACTCGTCTAACGGCAAGTCGTAAATCTCTTGCATGCTCCACCCGAACCACCATGCCATATCCGCACAAGCCGGCAACAAATCTTTATTCAGTTGTTGAGAAGTTTTGTGATCCGCCTGTTTCGTCTTCGCTTATTGCCGTCCAACCCATCGGCATCAGCACCATGCCCTGCCGTTCCGCCGTTCAGACGGCCTCCGACACTTCCGTTTCCGTGCAAATGGCCGCCGACGGCACTTTGTCCAGCCGCCAATGCGCCACCGTCCATGCCAGCAGCGCGCGGCAGTCGGCTCCGTGCGGCGCGGGCGGAATGTTCAGGTATGCCATCACGCGGCGCAGCAGTTCGGTTTTACAGGCCGTATCCAGCGCGGGGGCAAGAGTCTGTTTCGACCACTTCTGGCCGAAGCGGTTTACCAGCAGCGGCAGATGGGCGTAAGACGGCGTCGGCAGCCGCAGGCAGGATTGCAGATAAATCTGACGCGGCGCGGACACCAGCAAATCCTGCCCGCGCACCACATGGTTCACGCCCTGCTCGGCATCGTCCACCACCACGGCCAATTGATAAGCCCAAAATCCGTCGGCGCGCAGCAGGACAAAATCGCCGATGTCGTCGGCCAGATTCTGACGGTAATGTCCTACCACCGCATCATCGAATCCGACGGCCTGCGCACCGACCTTCAACCGCCATGCGGGCGTTTTCGCAGATGACGGGGCGCGTTCCGCCGCATCGCGGCAGCGGCCGTTGTAAACAAAACCGTCCGCCCCCGCCCGTGCCGCCGCCTGCCAGTCTTTGCGGCTGCAATAGCAGGGATACACATCACGCTGCCGCTGCAACTGTGCCAAAGCGGCACGGTAGGCCTCGTGGCGGCGGCTCTGATACATCACGCTGCCGTCCCACTCGAAACCGAACGCTTCCAACGTGCGCAGAATATCGTCCGCCGCCCCGCGCATTTCACGAGGCGGGTCCAAATCCTCCATACGCACCAGCCAACGCCCGCCCGCCGCCCGCGCATCGGCATAAGAAGCCAGCGCCGTCAGCAGCGAACCGATATGCAGCTGCCCTGTGGGGCTGGGGGCAAAACGTCCGACATACATATTTTCCACTCCCGTGCGCCGTGTGTCGGCCGCACCATAGGCAAAAACGGCATTTTAACCGATTTCAGACGGCCTATCCGCCGCCCGAATACGCGCTTTGCGCTATAATGGCCGTCTGAAAAACAGTCTTTCCCGCCGCCATGCCCGTCGATTTTTCCCGCCCCCTGCTCGCCATCGATACCGGCACGCCTTTTCTCTCGCTGGCATTGTCCGCACACGGGCAGACCCTGCTGTTTCACGAAGCCGCTGCCAACCGCCAGTCCGAACAGATTCTGCCGCAAATCGGCCGCCTGCTGGCCGAAGCGGACTGCCGCACCGCCGACCTTGGCGCCATCGTGTACGCACAGGGGCCGGGCGCGTTTACCGGCCTGCGCATCGGTGCGGGCGTAGCACAGGGCTTGGCCGCACCGCACGGCCTGCCGCTGATCGGCATTCCCGGCCTCGATGCCGTGGCATACCAAATCCGCGCACCACTGGTTCTGGCCGCCACCGATGCGCGCATGGGCGAAGTGTTTTACGCATGGTTCGATACCGAAAACGGCCGCCGGTTAAGCCCCTACCGGGTCGGCCCGGCCGATACCGTCGAACCGCCGCAGGCAGGCAGCGTCTGCGGCATCGGCAACGCCTTTGCCCTGCCCGAACCACCGCCGTTTGCGGGTCGCGCCGATATGCCCACCGCCGCCGATTATCTGAACATGGCGCGCAGCGGTGCGTATCCCGTTCAGACGGCCGCACAGGCCGATTTGCTGTATGTGCGCGACAAAATCGCCCTCACCGCCGCCGAACAGGCTGCCGCCAAACAGGCCGCATCATGCTGATCCGTGCCGCCCTGCCCGCCGACTGCGCCGCGCTGGCCGCGCTGGACGCACAATGCAACCCTTCGCCGTGGCGCGAAACCCAGTTTTCTGCCGCGTTGGGCAACACACACAGCCAAACCATTTTGGCCGAATCAGACGGCCTGCTGCTCGGTTTCGCCGTCTGGCAGACCGTCTGCGGCGAATCGGAACTGCACCTGATTGCCGTGAGCCCGGAACACCGCCGCCAAGGCATTGCCGCCGGATTGATGGCAAACTGGCTGACACAAACCGCCGGCGCAGCAAAACACTTTCTCGAAGTCCGCCACAGCAACGAAGCAGCCATCGCCCTGTACCGCCGTTTCGGTTTTGACGAATGCGGCCGCCGCAAAAACTACTACCCCCTGCCCGACGGCACGCGCGAAGACGCCATTCTCATGGAGCAAATATGTTAAGCAGCCGCTACCTGCATTTACACGAAGCACTCGGCTTGGGACCGATGTGGCTGCGGCGCGGCGCCAAACTGCGTCCGCCCGAAACTGCGCAGACACAGGCCGAAACCGCCGACACGCTGCCTGACGGCGGCAGCCCGTCCGCCCCTGCCGCCCGCGAAACACTCTTGGCCGCAGTCAGACAAGCCGCCAAAACAGCGACACCGTCAGCCGAACCAAACCGCGAAACCGCAGCACCAGCCTCGGCGGCCGATACCGCCGATAAAGCCGTCCATCTCGAAGCCTTACGCGGCCGTATCCAACCGGCCAAACTGATGTTGGCCACCGTCTGCCCCACGCCCGAAGACTTGATGGCAGGCAGCCTGTTCAGCGGTACAGACGGCATTCTGCTCGACAATATGCTGGCCGCCATCGGCCTCACCCGCGCGCAGACCCACTGCACCGCCTGGCTGGCAAACACCGCCTTCGCGCCGCAGCCGTCGGCAGACGATATGCTGGCGGCGGCGGGCAGAATCCAAGCCGAATTGACCCTGTCGGAAGCCAAAGCCCTGATTGTGCTGGGGCAGATATTCGAGCAGCCCGAGCATCAGGCTGCCGCCCGCCAAGCCTGTGCCGGCATACCGCTGTTCCACCTGCCCCACCCCGCCCGCCTGCTGCGCCAGCCGCATTTGAAAGCGCAGGCATGGCAGACCTTGAAACAAATCCGCCGCCTGCTGCAAAATTAACGGCCGTACCGGCCGCCCCTTCCCAGCAGCATTCGAATCGGCAGCTGGTTCAGTCGGCGGGCAACCTGCCAGCAACCACCCGAGTTACGTTACCGAAAGGCCGTCTGAACACCTGCTTTCAGACGGCCTTGACTTGTCTGCCATGGTTTCTATCCGGCCTTTTTTCAACCAATCACGCCGATCAGTACAGACTGCCGGCATTTTTGCTTACCGACAAAAAGGCCGTCTGAAAACGGATCGGGTACATTCCTGTCAAGCAGCATAAAACACCCGCCACGTTTTCAGACGGCCTCGGCCGCACACGGTTTATTTTCCCAATTTCAAAATCTTTTTCTTCGGCTTCTGCCCCGCAGCACCGTCAGGACGTGCAGCCGTTTGGGGAGCGGGCGCACTGTCGGCCTGTATACCGTCCGTTTCGTTTTCCCCGTAAGGCTCGACTTCAAAACCCATGCCTTCGCCGGTTTCACGGGCGAAAATACCGCGCACATGGCCGACGGGAATCCAAATATCTTGTGCCACTCCGGCAAAACGGGCGGAAAAGCTGACCCATTCGTTATCGATATGCAGATTTTTCGCCGCATTCGGGCCGATATTCAGCACAATTTCGCCGTTTTCTACATATTGCGCCGGTACCCGGGTATGCGCGTTTACCCACACCGCAATATACGGCGTATGGCCGCTGTCGGTACACCATTCATACAGCGCGCGCAAAAGATAGGGTTTGGTGGATAAACTCATCACGCCCCTCCGCCTTAACGCCGCATGGCCTTCTCAGCCGGAGTCAGTGCTTCGATAAAGGCTTCGCGCTGGAAGATGCGTTCGGCGTATTTCAGCAGCGGCGCGGCACTTTTGCCCAATTTGATGTCGTAATGATCCAAACGCCACAGCAAAGGCGCCAGTGCCACATCAATCATGGAAAAATCATCACCCATGATGTATTTGTTTTTGGCAAATGCCGGTGCCAGCATGGTCAGCCCCTGCGCAACGGCTTCACGCGCTTTGGCCTGCTCTTTGCTGCCCGCCTCGGGCGACTCCAACACCTGAACGTGGCTGAACAGTTCTTTCTCCAAACGGTACAGCACCAGACGGCCCCGGCCGCGCTGCACCGGATCGCCCGGCATCAGTTGCGGGTGCGGAAAACGCTCGTCGATGTATTCATTGATGATGTTCGACTCGTGCAAAATCAAATCACGCTCCACCAGCACCGGCACTTGGTTGTACGGATTCATCACAGCCAAATCTTCGGGCTTGTTGAAAATATCCACGTCTTTGATTTCAAAGTCCATGCCTTTTTCAAAAAGGACAAAACGGCAGCGGTGGCTGAACGGACAGGTAATGCCGGAATACAGTATCATCATATTGCACAAATCCTTATCTCAAATGCCGCAATTGTGCGGTTCAGGCTGCGGCAGACGGTTTTCAGACGGCCTGCCGCAGACAGTGAAAAATAAATGGAAATCATAGCCGATTTATGCCGGAAATACCAGAAAATCAGAACAAGCATTTGTTTTAATAATAAAAAAGCAGAATCTTCCGATTCTGCTTTGAGAAAACGCACCTGCTTAATGCACGTCTTTCCAATACTCTTTTTTCAAGAAATACGCCAACGGCAGCAAAACGGCCAGCAGGAAAATCATCACGACATAACCGATCTGCTTACGCTGCATTTGTGCCGGTTCGGCCATGTACACCATAAAGCCAACCAAGTCGCGGACATAGTCGTCATAGTCTTTCTCGATGACATTGCCGTTGGGCAGTTGGCGGCTGTGCAGGCCGGTTGCCTCCCAGCGAAGCTTCGGCACGGTGTTGCCGTGTGCGTCCTGCTCCATCACAGGATTGCCCTTGTCGTCCAACTCCACTGCTTTGATGCCCTGCTGCTCCCACAGCGGATGCGGCATGGCGGCATTGGGCAGAACCGTGTTGTTCCAGCCGGTCGGGCGGGTCGGATCTTTATAGAAACCGCGCATATAGGCGTACAGATAATCCGCACCGCGCGAACGGGCAATCAACGTCAAATCCGGCGGCGCGACACCCAGCCATTTTTTCGCATCCTGCGGATTCATGGCCGCCTGCATGACATCACCGACCTTGTCGGTGGTAAACATCATGTTCTTTTTGATTTCGTCTTCAGTCAGCCCCAGATCCTGCAGGCGGTTAAAGCGCATACTCGTGGCCGAATGGCACGAAAGACAATAGTTCGTAAAAATCTTGGCACCGTTTTGCAGGCTGATTTGGTTACCCAAATCAATGTCCACCTTTTCATAGCTGACATTGCCGCCGGCCGCCAGAGCCATACTTACCGGTGCCGCCAAAACCAAGGCAGCAACCCATTTTTTCAAGGTTTTTTTCATCTTCACCGCCCTCATCAAATATTGACTGCAAACAGATAAGCGCCAACCAAAGCCAAAGCCGTATATACAAAGAACATCAGCTTCTGCCTACCCGTACTCATGGTAACGCGCTCCGGTACGGCTTTGTTTTTGTCCAGCTTGGTGTAAAAAGGCATACCCAAAAAGAAAACAAAGTAGATAACACTCAAAATTTGCGATACAACCGTACGCAGGTTGCTTGCCGGCAGTGCACCCAAAATACCCAAGCCGATAAAGGCGATCACAAACAGAACCAGCATGGTACGGAAAATCGGGCCGCGGTAACGGACAGATTTGACTTCCCCACGATCCAGCCACGGCAGCAGGGCAATCAAAATGACCGCAGCCCCCATTGCCAATACCCCCCAGACCTGAGTACCCCAGAACGACGGAACCGCACGCAAAATGGCATAGAACGGCGTAAAGTACCAAACGGGCGCAATATGGGGCGGCGTAACCATCGGATTGGCCGGATCAAAGTTGGGCTTCTCCAAGAAATAGCCGCCGGCCTCGGGCGCAAAGAACATGATGGCGCAGAAAACAATCAGGAACACCACCACGCCCAAAATATCCTTCACCGTGTAATACGGATGGAAAGGAATACCGTCCAGCGGGATACCGTTTTCGTCTTTCAGTTTTTTGATTTCGATGCCGTCGGGATTATTGGAACCCACTTCGTGCAGCGCAATCAGGTGCGCAACCACCAAACCCACCAGAACCAGCGGCAGAGCAATCACATGCAGGGCAAAAAAGCGGTTAAGCGTTGCATCGGAAACGTTAAAGTCGCCGCGAATCCAAGTCGATAAATCGGGGCCGATAACGGGAATGGCCGCAAACAGGTTAATGATGACCTGCGCGCCCCAAAACGACATCTGCCCCCACGGCAGCAGATAGCCCATAAAAGCTTCGGCCATCAATACCAGGAAAATCAGTGAGCCGAACACCCACACCAGTTCGCGCGGTTTTTTGAACGAACCGTAAATCAGGCCGCGGAACATATGCAGGTATACCACGACAAAGAACATGGAAGCACCGGTCGAGTGCATATAGCGGATAATCCAACCGCCCGAAACATCGCGCATGATGTATTCGACAGCAGTAAACGCCACCGGCACATTGTAACTGTTCAGGTTGCCGTCAGGCTTGTAGTTCATGGTCAGAAAAATGCCGCTGACGATTTGGATCACCAGCACCAGCATGGCCAGAGAACCGAAGAAATACCAAAAATTGAAGTTTTTCGGCGCGTAATACTCGGTTACGTGCTCTTTCATCATTTTAGACAAGGGGAAACGCGCGTCCACCCAGTCTAACAATGCTTTTGCTTTGCTATTGGTTTGGTTTGCCATAATGGAGTCCCTTACTTATCAATCTTCGCCTACCAGCAAAGTGGCATCGTCCAAATATTTATGCGGCGGGATAACCAGATTGCTCGGTGCGGGCACGCCTTTGTAAACGCGGCCGGCAATATCGAATTTGGAACCGTGGCACGGGCAGAAGAAGCCGCCTTTCCAATCGGCACCCAAATCCGCCGGACCGATATCGGGACGGTAGGTCGGCGAACAGCCCAAGTGGGTACAGATACCGACGGCCACCCAATACTGGGGCTTGATGGCACGTGTTTCATTCTTGCAGTACTCGGGCTGCTGATCCGCATCGGAAGCGGGATCGACGAGATTGCCGTCAAGCGATGCCAGATCTTTAAGCTGCTGCTCGGTGCGGTTTACCACCCAAATCGGCTTGCCGCGCCATTCGGCCGTCAGCATCTGGCCGGATTCGATTTTGGAAATATCGATCTCGATAGAAGCACCGGCGGCCTTGGCTTTTTCCGACGGGAACCAGCTCGCCACCAGCGGCACAGCCGTACCGGCGGCGGCCAGACCGCCCGCACCGGCTGTTGCCAGCGTCAAAAACCGGCGGCGGCCTTGATTGATTTCTTGATTACTCATTATTTCAGTCGTCCTAAATAATTGGGAAATACCGAGCCATTAAACCCCTTAATTCTACCTGAACTTTCAGGCTGACTTAAAGCATTATTTAAAATAAGTTAAAGTTTTACAGCAAAATTTGATTTTAAGCAGGGTTTTGCTCATCAAAGAAAACCGTTTCCACACCGAACTGTGCGGCAAGCGCCGCCGCCAATGCCTGCACGCCGTAACGCTCGGTGGCATGATGTCCCGCGCTGACAAACGCTACACCCGTTTCATTGGCCAAATGAAACTGCGCTTCGGAAATTTCACCGGTCACATAAGCATCAACCCCCTGCTCCAAGGCCGTCTGAAACCAGCCCTGCGCACCACCGGTACACCACGCTAGACGGCAGATTTTCCGCTCCATATCGCCTGCCGCCACAGGTGCACGCGCCAATTTCCCGTACAACTGCGCCGTCAGATCCGCCAATGTACCGCCTTGCGGCCAGATCCCGACACTCAGCAAACCCTGTTCCCCGCAGGTATATTCCGTCTCCCACCCCATCAAAGCGGCCAGTTGGGCGTTATTGCCCCACTCCGGATGCGCATCGAGCGGCAGATGATAGCCGACAAGGTTGATATTGTGCGCCAGCAACGCAGCAATCCGCTGCCGTTTCCACCCCACCAGCGGTACCGGCTCGCTCTTCCAGAACATGCCGTGATGCACCAACAGCATATCCGCACCTTCCGCCACAGCATAATCAATCGCCGCCTTACTGGCCGTTACCGCCGCCACAATACGGCGCACCGTATGCCCGCCCTCCACCTGCAAACCGTTGGGCGCATAATCCTTAAATGCCGCCACATTCAACGCCCGCGCACACCACGCCAAAAGCTCATCGCGTCCGACCATATTTAAGCCTCCTGTCGCACCGCCAGATGGCGGCACTACCGAAACAAAAGCCCTGAACAAACGTTCAGGGCTTAAAATCTGGCTCCCCGACCTGGGCTCGAACCAGGGACCTGCGGATTAACAGTCCGTCGCTCTACCGACTGAGCTATCGGGGAATGAAAGCGCGCATTATAAATACAAATATAGAAACCCGTCAAGCAGGCGGATAAAAAATCTGCCGCACCCGCCTATAAATACCTCCCGATTCATTTCACCCCCGTTTTCAGACGGCCTGACCGCCACCTGAACCTGTTTATTTATTCAGCACCCGATTTCTCACTCAACCGGATACAGCCGTTTCGCACACCAGCCAAAAATACCGTCAAATGAAACTTAAATTAATAGATTACATTACTGGTTTAAATCATCTAAATTTTTATCAAATCAGCCCCCCAAAAAAATACCCCCAATTTTCAGACAATTCAATTAAACAGCATCGGACGGCATGAGACAGCCAAACAGGGAAGCAGGACGGAAAAGGGAAAGCAGAAATCAGGCTGAAAGCCTTTGTTGATACAGGTTTTGCTGACAGCATTGGGCAGCGTTAGGCTGCATTGAATATAAAAAAAACCGCCTGAGTTCCAGACGGTTTTTTGTTTGATGGTGCCGACAATGAGACTTGAACTCATACGACCTAGGGTCACTACCCCCTCAAGATAGCGTGTCTACCAATTTCACCATGTCGGCATTGAAAAGAAATTTATTTTGCCCCGCTTGCCGGTACCGCCGCAGGCGCAGCAGCCGGCGCACTTTGCTGCACATTGCTGAAATCCAAGCCGTGCTGCGGTGCATTCGTGTAAATATACACCAAAGCCATACAGGTTGCAAAGAAAACCGTCGCGGCAATTGCCGTACTGCGGCTCAGGAAGTTGGCATTGCCGGCCGAGCCGAACACACCCTGCGCGCTGCCGCTCCCACTGCCGAACGCGGCACCGGCATCGGCTCCTTTGCCGTGCTGCATCAAGACCAGAATGATGACGGACAGGGCGGCAAAAATATTGACAATCCAAATAACGGTTTTAAATGCTTCCATATACTCAGGCTTGTTGTGCGGCTTCTTGTTGTGCGGCTTTGATAATCGCGGTAAACGAATCGTATGTGAGCGATGCGCCGCCGACCAAAGCACCGTCCACGTGGGGGACGCTGAAAATCTCCGCCGCATTGGCCGCATTCACACTACCGCCGTAAAGGACGCGGATTTTAGCACCCTCACCCACCAAAGACAAGATTTCGTGGTAAATAAAGGCGTGCATATCGACAATCTGCTCGGTGGTGGCCACTTTTCCGGTACCGATCGCCCAAACCGGCTCGTAAGCCACCGCGAAATGTTTGGTTTTCAGTCCTTTAAATACCGACAACTGATAGGCCACCGCTTCTTTTTCGCGGCCGTCTTCCCGCTCTTTCAGGCTTTCCCCCACGCACAGCAGCGGCGTGAGGCCGACTTTGAGCACGTTTTCGATTTTGTGCCGCTGTACGTCGTTTTTTTCATTGAAATACAGGCTGCGCTCGGAGTGGCCGATTAAGACAATATCCACGCCCACATCTTTGAGCATTTCGGCAGACACTTCGCCCGTGTAGGCACCGCTGCCGCCGAAACGGCTGACATCCTGCGCACAGGTGTGGATAGGATTATTGATGACTATCTGTACCGCATTATGTACCTGAGACAGGTACACCGTCGGCGGCGTGATGCCGATACAGACCTTGTCCTGCACTTCCAGCGTGCGCAGTTTGTGCACCAAAGCATTGTTGTACTGCAACTGTCCGTTCATTTTCCAGTTGCCGATCACCCATTTCTGATCCCACATGAGTTATCCCTTTCAGGCCGACCGCCGTTTGTCTCGCGAAGCGGAATTGTACCAAATTTTGCTCTGCGCAACAGGATTCAGACGGCCTCTCCGCACACCGCACCGCTGTCACATTTCCGACATTTTTCTTTCATCATTCTGCAATATTTTTTTCATAGACTGGCGGCGTTCGCAGCGATTTGCGCTTTTTGTTTGACTCATTCTGCAAAGGACCCACCATGCGTATCCGTTTGACTGCCCTTCTCATCACTTCCGCTTTTGCTTTGGCCGCCTGCGGCGGTTCCGAAAGCAGCAACACCGCCGCCCCCGCTTCCGCACCGGCCGCCCAGGCTCCTGCCGCCGCCGAACAGGTAGGCATCCAAGTAACCGGTGCCGGCGCATCGTTCCCGCAACCCGTTTACGCCCAATGGGCGCAGGCCTATCAGGCAGCCAGCGGCGGCCAGGTAAACTACCAGTCCATCGGCTCTTCCGGCGGCATTAAACAGATTGTCGCCAAAACCGTCGATTTCGGCGCATCCGATGCCCCGCTGACACAAGAGCAGCTGGAAAAAGACGGTTTGGTACAGTTCCCCACCGTGATCGGCGGCGTGGTTCCCGTGATTAATGTGGACGGCATCGAACCGGGCAAACTGCAATTGGACGGTGCCACTTTGGCCGACATCTACTTGGGCAACATCACCAAATGGAACGATCCGAAAATTGCTTCACTCAACCCCGACCTGCCCCTGCCCGATGCCGACATTACCACCGTCTTCCGTTCAGACGGCTCGGGTACCACCTTTATCTTCACCCATTATCTGGACCAAGTTTCACCGGCTTGGCGTGAAAAAGTCGGCGTAGAAAAAACTGTTAACTGGCCGACTGCACAAAGCGGTGCCGCCGGTAAGGGCAACGAAGGCGTCGCCGCCTATGTCGGCCGTGTGAAAAACTCCATCGGCTATGTAGAGTACGCTTACGCCAAACAGAACAATATGTCTTACGCTTCGCTGAAAAACGCCGCAGGTAATTTCGTCCAACCCTCTCAGGAAAGCTTCGCCGCCGCTGCCGAAGCCGACTGGAAATCGGCTCCCGGCTTCAATCTGGTACTGACCAACCAGCAAGATGCCAAAGCCTGGCCGATTGCCGCCGCTACCTTCATTCTGGTACAGAAGCAGCCCGCCGATGCCGCCAAAACCAAAGCCGCACTGGATTTCTTCGACTGGGCATTTAAAGAAGGCGACAACGCCGCCGCCCAACTGGATTACGTCCCGCTGCCCGAATCGGTTAAAAACCTGATCCGCGACGAGTGGAAAAAAGTAGAAGGTTCCGGCCGCTAACCGCACCCCGCCGAACAGGCCGTCTGAAAACCGTTTCAGACGGCCTGTTCGGTCTCCGACAACCCGGCTTCCTGCTACCGGGCCGGATTGCGTTCAAACGGTATCACGCATCTTTCCACGCCAAAGCCGCATCGTATAGCGTTTTTTTCCCCGCACCGGTAATCTTCGCCGCCAAATCGGCTGCCTGCTTGGTCGGCAGCTCCGCCGCCAGTATCCGCATCACCCGTTCCGCCTCCCGAGACAGACCGTCCGTTCCGTTGCGCACGGCAGCAGGGTGCAGCACCAACACCATCTCGCCTCGGCTCTGATTAGCGTCCTGCTGCAAGGCCGTCTGAATTTCAACCACCGTGCCGCTCAATACCGTCTCAAACGTTTTGCTGATTTCCCGCGCCAATACCAAATGCCGGTCGGGCAATACTTCGGCCATATCGTCCAATGCCGCCCCGATACGGTGCGGCGTTTCAAACATCACCACTGGAAAAGCCGTTTCGCGCCAACCGGCCAGCAGCTTTTTGCGCTCGCCGCTTTTGGGCGGCAGAAAACCGTGAAAATAAAACGACGGCTCCACCACACCGGCCACACTCAACGCCCCCATTACCGCACTCGCACCCACCACCGGCACCACGGGATAACCCGCTGCCCGCACCGCCGCCGCCAGCCGCGCACCGGGATCGCACACCGCAGGCGTACCCGCGTCCGACACCTGTGCCACCACCTTCCCCGCCGCCAGTTCCGCCAGTACCCGTTCGACCATCTGCCGCTCGTTGTGTTCGCGCACACTGAGCAACTTGGCCTGAATGCCGTAGGCACGCAGAAGCTGCGCCGTGACCCGCGTATCTTCCGCACACACCCAATCCGCTTTGCCCAACACCGCCAAAGCGCGTAAAGTGATGTCGGCCAAATTGCCGATGGGCGTCGCCACCACATATAATGTCGAACCCTGCACGCTGTCGCAGGCTTTCTGATAATGTTTCTGCATCATTTATGCCGTCTGAAAACCGGAAAACGGCATTATAAAGCAAAGGAAACCGCCATGCGCCTGAACCACCCGCAGGGTGAAGCGGCCGAGGCCGCCGCCCTCGCCTTTCTGACCGGACAGGGCTGCACCCCCGTGGCACGCAACTGGCACTGCACGCACGGCGAAATTGATTTAATCGTCAGACACGGTAAGATGCTGGTATTTGTCGAAGTGCGCTACCGCAAAACTGCCGCATTCGGCGGTGCCGCCCACAGCATCACACCGGCCAAGCTCGGCAAGCTGCAAAAAAGTGCCGAAGCCTACTTACAGCAACACCGCATCCAAACGCCATGCCGCATCGATGCCGTCCTCATCGAAGGCGGCGCGGCACCGCAATGGCTGCAAAACATTACAGGTTAAACCATGACAACACTGCAATCGCGCATCCGCGCCCACTTTGAAGAAAGCATCGCCGCCAAACAGCAGGCAGCCGACATATTGGCCGAACCGGCTGCCGAAGCCGCACAAATGCTGACAAACTGCCTGATGAACGACGGCAAAATCCTCATCTGCGGCAACGGCGGTTCGGCCGCAGACGCACAGCACTTCGCCGCCGAAATGACCGGCCGTTTCGAAAAAGAACGCATGGAACTGGCCGCCGTCGCCCTGACCACCGACACTTCCGCCCTGACCGCCATCGGCAACGACTACGGCTTCGACCACGTATTCAGCAAACAGGTGCGCGCACTGGGCCGTGCAGGCGACATTCTGGTCGGCATCTCCACTTCGGGCAACTCCGCCAACGTCATCGAAGCCGTCAAAGCCGCCCACGAACGCGAAATGCACGTCATCGCCCTGACCGGACGCGACGGCGGCCAAATCGCCGCCATGCTCCGCGACAGCGACATCCTCCTGAACGTACCCCACCCGCGTACCGCGCGCATTCAGGAAAACCACATCGTTCTGATCCACGCTCTATGCGACAGCATCGACACCCTGCTGCTCGAAGGGCTGTAAAACCCCCAAAACTATCCGCCGCAGGACAAAACCGCTAAAATAGCCCGTCCGCGCCCGGCAAAGGCCGTCTGAAACCGCTCAGCGCGTTCCGCCAACCCATGACGAAAGGATACTCCGATGAATACCGCCCCATTCAAAGCCCTGTGCTGTGCTGCCGCTGCCGCCGTCCTGTTGGGCGGCTGTGCCGCTGCCTTGGTCGGCGGTGCCGCCGTCGGTGCGGAGTCCGCTCTCGACCGCCGCACCACCGGCACACAGGCCGATGATCAGGTCATGGAATTGCGCGTACGCAACACCGCCCTGTCGTATCTGGAACAAAACCGCAACCCTTCGGCCGCACCGCCGCGCCTGAGCGTGGTCAGCTACAACCGCCACCTGCTGCTTTTGGGTCATGTTTCCAGCGAAGCGGAAAAAGCATTCGCCGCCCAAGTGGCGCGTGCCGAACAATCCGCCGAAGCCGTCTACAACTACATCCAAGTTACCTCTCAGCCGCGCACCATCGGCAATATCTCCGCCGACACATGGAGTACCGCCAAAGTACGTACCGCCTTACTGGGCATTCAGGGCGTCTATCCCGGCCGCGTCAAAATCGTTACCTATGACGGCGTAACCTATGTCATGGGTATTCTGACGCCTGCCGAACAGGCGGCCGTAACCGAAAAAGTCCGCACCACCGCAGGCGTACAGCAGGTGGTCACGCTGTACCAGAACTTTGCGCCGCAAATGCCCGCCGCCAACTGATTAACCGACCGATATGAACACCTCCCGTCCCAAACCCGCTTTCCGCCTGACACCAAAAAAGCTGCTGCTGGCCGTTTTCCTGCTGGCTGTTTCCGCTGTCGCCGCGCTCCTGGTCGGCGTCTTCCGCACCCTGAACCAAACGCCGGCCGCCGCTGCCGCACCTGCCGACAATCATACCGCTGTCGAAATCTGGTCGCCCGGCCGCAGCAGTGCCGTCGGCACCCTGCCCGCCGGCCAGGCCGTTCCGCCCCTGCCCGCCAACGATGAGGTACAGACGGCCGACAATACCGCCGACAGCACCGAATCCGCAGAGCCTGCCGCCGCACCGAATCCGGCCGCCACCGCCAAAGCCGCACGCAGCGAACCCGCTGCACCGGCAGTCAAAACCGAAACAGTAAAAGAAGCTGCTGTCAAGGCCGAAACACCTCAGGAAACCGTACCCGGACCGGTTGCCGCGAAACCTGATACACCGAAGGAGACACCGGCCAAACCCGTTGCCGCCAAAGCGGAAGCACCGAAAGAAGCCGCGCCCAAACCGGCAGCCAAACCCAAAGACCTGACCGACAATCTGTTCTGACCGCCCGTTTTCAGACGGCCTGCCGCCACGCAGGCCGTCTGAATCCCATGATTCACGGATTTCCTATGTTCAACCATTCCGCTTCCGAACTGAACGAACTGTGCCTTCTCGCCCTGAATGCCGCACGCCGTCAAGGTGCTTCTGCGGCCGAAGTCGATTTAAGCGAATCACTGGGGCAGAACGTACAGGTCAGACTGCAACAAATCGAACAGATCGAACACCAGCAGGACAAATCGCTCGACATCACGGTTTACAGCGGACAGAGCAAAGGCCGCGCCAGCACTGCCGACTTCTCCCCTCAGGCCGTCGAACAAACCGTCCGTGCCGCCCTCGACATCGCCCGCCACACCGCCCGCGACGAATACGCAGGCTTGGCCGATGCCGCACTGATGGCGCAACACATCGGCGATCTCGACAAATTCCACCCGTGGGACTTATCCCCCGCCGCTGCCGCCGAGCTGGCCAAACGCTGCGAAGCGGCCGCACTCGACACCCACCCCGCCGTGCAGAATTCCGAAGGCGCGGATGTCCACACCAACCACTACCAATTCGTTTACGGCAACAGCCACGGCTTTATGCAGCACCAGCAGGGCACGCGCCACAGCGTATCCGTCAGCGTGGTGGCGGCCGACAGCGGCGGTATGCAGCGCGATTACTGGTACGACCTCGCCCGCAGCCCGCATGAAATCGACAGCATGGAAAACATCGGCCGCACCGCCGCCGAACGCACCGTCCGCCGTCTGGGCGCGCGCAGCCTGCCCACAGGAAACTACCCCGTCCTCTTCGACACCACCGTATCCGGCAGCCTGATCGGCCACTTGGTCGGCGCACTCTCGGGCGGCGCGCTCTACCGCCAAAGCAGCTTCCTCACCGGCAGTCTGGGCAGCCGGATTCTGCCCGAGTGGCTGAGCCTGCGCGAAGAGCCGCATATCCCGCGCGCTTGGAGCAGCACCTATTTCGATGCCGAAGGCGTGGCCACACAGCCGCGTTTCGTGATTGAAAACGGCCGCGTGGCGGGCTATTTTCTCTCCGCATACAGCGCGCGCAAACTCGGTATGCAGACCACCGCCAACGCTGGCGGCGCACACAACCTGATACTCGGCCACACCTGTGCCGCCCAATCCGACCTGTTGCGCCAGATGGGACGCGGCCTGCTGGTAACCGAACTGATGGGACAGGGCGTGAATATGCTGACCGGCGACTACTCGCGCGGCGCGGCGGGCTTTTGGGTGGAAAACGGCGTGATTCAATATCCGGTCGAAGAAATCACCATCGCCGGCCGCCTGCAAGATATGCTGCGCAACATCGCGGGCGTGGCCGACGATGCCCTGCGCCGCTCGTCGCACAAAGTCGGCTCGGTACTCATCGGCGAAATGACCGTGGCCGGACAATCATCATAAATCCGGCCGCCATCACACATACCGTTTCAAAGCCCCCGACACAGGCCGTCTGAAAACGAGCGAAGCGGGTTTCTGCGCAACTAAAACGAGCGAAGCGGGTTTCTGCGTAGCTAAGTCAAAACAAACGGAATTGCTTTTTGTCGGATACAAGTATCCGACCTACATGAGAGCGAAGCGGGTTTCTGCGACACCCAAACACGCCGGATTCCTGCCAAACAATCCATATCCGTTTCCACAGCAGCATTTTCAGACGGCCTGAAAACGAATCGCACCATGCCTTCCTACGCTTTCCTGCCGTTCTGACTGAGCCGCCGAGTCGGATTCGAGAATCCGACCTACCTACTCATGGTCAATCATGTGCCGGGAATCCACGCCGCCAGATACAGCATAATCTGATACCAAGCCTACCCGCCGTAGGTCGGATTCTTGAATCCGACACCACCGTCCACGCCCCCAATATCGCCACCCGACAACAACCTTCCCGCAAAACAAGGCCGTCTGAACGGCTCGATGCACAAACACCCCCGTTCAAACGGCCTGCAAACTGATACACGATGCGATCAATCCGCTACTTTTCTGCAACAAATTCTCCATAACCGTTTCACACCACGCAACGGTATTTCAAACCTGCCGTGTTCCGGCAGGGTTTTCCGTTTCATCCCCTATTTTGCGGCTGCCTGTTTTTCAGTAATGACAGGCCCGCCGCTGGTCGTTTTGCCGAGTGAGATGCTGTATGCCGATTCGAGCTGTTCGGTGCGGAAATCTTTAAGTGCCCGTAGGTCGGATTCTCGAATCCGACACCCCCGCTTCCCCGTCTACCTGCCGCTCCGAACCCATTTCTTTTTTCCAATCAAAAACAGATATATTTTCCGATCCAACCCAAACCGTAAACATTAAGCCGACATATATTACCGTTCCCATACGGATCAACAGTCTTCGGGCTGATTTTTATCCTCCGCCCGCCCGTCTGCCGCCAAACCCGCCGTAAAATCCGCCAATTCCGGCGGCAGAGGGGCGTGCAGATGCAGCATTTCGCCGCTTAACGGATGCGGCAGATGCAGCTCGGCCGCATGGAGAAACATCCGTTTCAAGCCCAATTTCTGCAACCGCCTGTTGGCCTGATAATCGCCGTAACGCTCGTCCCCCGCAATCGGCAGACCCTGCGATTGAAGATGCACGCGGATTTGATGAGTGCGCCCCGTTTTCAGCGTGGCTTCCAGCAGAGTCAGCGCGCCAATACCCGCCCGATGCAGACGGCCGTCTGAAAAGCGCGACGCCACACGGAACAGCGTATGCGCCTGCTGCCCTTCCCCGCTCACCCGCACCATCTTCTCGCCCTGCGCACCGGTGTACTTCAACAGCGGCAGCTTCACGGCAAACCCGTCCTGCGCCGCCGCCCCGACAGCAAGCGCCAGATAAATCTTCTTCGGCTTGTCGTTGCGGATCATCTCGTGCAGCTTCACCAGCGCGCTGCGCTTTTTCGCAACCATCAGCAGCCCGCTGGTATCCTTGTCCAGACGGTGCACCAATTCCAGATACTTCGCCTGAGGCCGCGCACGGCGCAACTGCTCGATCACGCCGAAGCTCACCCCGCTGCCGCCGTGCACCGCCACCCCGGATGGTTTGTTCACCACCAGCAGCGCATCGTCCTCAAACACAATCTCAAACACCCGGGGCGGCACCGCACCGTTTTCAGACGGCCTGTTCGCCGCCACCCGCACCGGCGGAATCCGCAGGAAGTCGCCCGCTGCAATCCGGCTCTCCGGCTTGGCGCGTTTTTTATTCAAACGCACCTCGCCCGCACGGATTATCCGCCAGACATGGCTTTTCGGCACCCCTTTGAGCAGTTTGAGCAGGTAATTGTCGAGCCGCTGACCGGCTTCATGCTCGGCAACGGTGAGGAACGTAACGGAATCTTTGCTAATCGGCGGCATTTTCTCTATAATCCGAAAGCCCGTATATCCGCACACAAACGGCAAAACAAGGCCGTCTGAAAAGGTGCCGGGGCAGAACAATCCGCCGGACACACCGGCAAACGCCTGCTTTTGCGCGGCAGCGCGGCACGGGCAATACTGCAAACCCGCTATTTTATCTGAAAAGCGCACTCGACAAAGCATTTCCTTGCAGCGGCAACAACCTGCCGATGCAGGATCGTAATTAAGTTTGACCGACACCCGGCCGCCGCCCACCGGCGGCACAACCGCGACGGGATTCCGGATTTAAGAAGACGACGGTTCCGATAATTTTAAGTTTGGCGGTGTTTTTCTGTTTACCGACACAACACGCAAACGGCGCCGCAACCTGCGGCGGATGTTCTTTATTTCCTTCTTAACCGGGCGGCACATGGCCGGCCATACCGGCATGAACCCCTGCCGCCGCAAGCTCAAATACTGATTACCGCCTCGAGAGTGCCAACCGAGGTCATCATGAAAAGAATGTTATTCAATGCCACGCAGGCCGAAGAGCTGCGCGTGGCGATTGTGGACGGGCAGACCCTGCTCGATCTCGACATCGAAACGCTGGGCAAAGAACAGCGCAAAGGCAATATCTATAAAGGCGTGATCACACGCATCGAACCCTCCCTCGAAGCCTGCTTCGTCGATTACGGCACCGACCGCCACGGCTTTCTGCCGTTCAAAGAAGTCTCCCGCAGCTATTTCCAAGACTACGACGGCGGCCGCGCCCGCATTCAGGACGTACTCAAAGAAGGTATGCAGGTTATCGTGCAGGTGGAAAAAGACGAACGCGGCAACAAAGGCGCGGCACTCACCACCTTTATCAGCCTGGCCGGACGCTACCTCGTCCTGATGCCGAACAACCCGCGCGGCGGCGGCGTATCGCGCCGCATCGAGGGCGAAGAACGTCAGGAACTCAAAGAAGCGATGGCGCAGCTTGATGTACCGCGCGGCATGAGCCTGATTGCGCGCACCGCCGGCATCGGCCGCAGCGTGGAAGAGCTGCAATGGGATTTCAACTATCTGCTGCAACTGTGGCAGGCCATCGAGGCAGCGGGCCAAGCCCACAGCGAACCCTACCTGCTGTTTATGGAAAGTTCCCTGCTTATCCGCGCCATCCGCGACTACTACCGCCCCGACATCGGCGAAATTCTGGTCGATAATCCCGAGGTACATCAGGAAGTGGCCGAATTTATGAGTTATGTGATGCCCGGCAACGTCGGCCGTCTGAAACTCTATCAGGACCACACACCGCTGTTTTCCCGCTTCCAAATCGAACATCAGATTGAAAGTGCGTTCGCGCGCAGCGTCAGCCTGCCCTCCGGCGGCGCCATTGTCATCGACCACACCGAAGCACTGGTTTCCATCGACGTCAACTCCGCCCGCGCCACACGCGGTGCCGACATTGAAGACACCGCGTTCAAAACCAATATGGAAGCGGCCGAAGAAGTCGCCCGCCAAATGCGCCTGCGCGACTTGGGCGGTCTGGTGGTCATCGACTTCATCGATATGGAAAACCCCAAACACCAGCGCGATGTGGAAAACGTACTGCGCGACGCGCTGAAAAAAGACCGCGCGCGCGTTCAGATGGGCAAACTTTCCCGCTTCGGCCTGCTCGAACTCTCCCGCCAGCGGTTAAAACCCGCGCTGGGCGAAAGCAGCCACATCGCCTGCCCGCGCTGTGCCGGCACCGGCGTGATCCGCAGCATCGAATCCACCGCCCTGCACGTTTTGCGCATCATTCAGGAAGAGGCGATGAAAGACAACACCGGCGAAGTGCACGCACAGGTGCCGGTCGATGTCGCCACCTTCCTGCTGAACGAAAAACGCGCCGAACTGTTCGGACTCGAAGAACGTTTGGACGTTTCCGTTTTCCTGATTCCGAATATCCATTTGGAAAACCCGCATTACGAAATCACCCGGGTGCGTACCGACGACATCGAAGAAAACGGCGAACCGAGCTACAAACGCGTGGAAGTACCGCCGGCCGATGAAAACGACAAACCTTTCGGCGGCGAAAAAGCCAAAGCCGCACGGCCGGAACCGGCCGTCAAAGGCCTGCGCCACAGCCAGCCCGCCCCGGTTAGCGAAACACCCGCCGCCCCGGGCTGGTGGCAGAACCTGAAAAACTGGTTTAAAGGCCTGTTTGCCGCACCCGAGGCCGCACCGGCCAAGCCCGAACGCAAAGCAGACGGCAAGCCCCGCCAAAATGGCGGACGGCGCAATCCGCAAAACCGCCGCCGGAACAGCCGCCACAGCAAAGCGCAGGAAGCGGACGCCACAGCCGAAACCCCAACCGGGGCGGCCGGAGACGAAAACCGCAACGGCAACCGCCGCAAACGCCATGACGCTTCCGAACAGCGCAACGGCAGCGAACGCCACAACGAACGCCGCAGCCGCAACAGCGAAACGGCAGCCGAAGACGAAACCCTGAATAACACTCCGTTAACGGCGGTTCAAAACGGGCAAGACGACACCGCAGCCGCAACACAGCCGCGCCGCCGCCCGTCCCGCCGTCAGGAAAACCGCACGCCCCAAGAAACAGCACTGCCGCTTGCCGCCGAAACGGAAACGGTATCCGATGATGCCGCGCCGGAGGCAGAACAGCCGCAAAGCGATACGGCAAATGCGGAAACCAAGCCCAAACGTGAGCGCAGCCGTAGCGGCAGCCAGCGCGAGCGCAACCGCCGCAACGATAAAAAACGCCATATTCCGTCGGCAGAAAAAATCGAGCAGTATCTGATGATTGACGAAGCGGGCGACAAAGTGCGCGCGGCCGTTGCCCATGTTTACGGCGAAACCGTTGCGGAAAACCGCCCTGCCGCAGACGATATGCCCTCAGACGGGCCGCTGATTATTACCCTGCCCGCCGCCGAAGAAGCGGCACAAACCCCGGGTACGGCCGACAGCAGCGAGCCGCTGGTGGTCACGCTCAGCCCGATTGAAAACGAAGCAGACGATGCGGTACAGCCCGAAGCAGAGGCCCACCCCGCACCCGAGCCTGCCGATGAAGACGAACCGCAGCCTGCCAAGCGCAAGCGCGCGCCCAAAGCGAAACCGAAAAAGGCGGAAACCGTGCTGCCCGAAGGCATGGTGATGGTTCAAACCCGAACCGATGCCGTGGCCGCTGCCGATGTCCCGCAGCCGTCGCAGGCAAAAGGTTTGCGCCGTTCCGATGTGCCGCGCCGTGAAACGGCAGCCGCCGAACCTGCCGAAATGGTGCAGGTGGAAACGCACAACGGCTGATGCCGCAAAACCGAAAAGGCCGTCTGAAAACCGCACCCGCCGGTTTTCAGACGGCCTTATATATTACAGGCTCGAAGGAACTTAACAAAACTTCACAACATCTTTTACTGCATGATCATCCGTCGCACTCAAACGACAGTACACCGCTCCCGATACCGGTACACCGAGTGCAGAACTACATCAGGCCGAATCCGCGCAGCAACACCATACCTGCCGCAGCGGAAAACATCGCGCCGAATGTCGTGATGCCGACAATATTGGCCGCCGCCACATCGTTACCGCCCATGGCCTTGGCCATCACATAGCTGGCCGATGCCACCGGCGTCGCCACCATCAAAAACAATACCCCCATCGCCACGCCGTTCAAGCCGAAAGCCAAGCCGGTCAAAACCGCCACCACCGGTGCCACTGCCAACCGACCGATACCCGCCTGCAACGCAACATCCGATACTTTCGCCATCGAACGCCAGTCAAACGTCGCACCGGCACAAATCAGCGCCAGCGGCAGCGAAATATCGCCCACATAATCGGCCGTCTGCATCAGCGCGCGCGGCACGGGAATTTGGAAACGCTGCAACAGCAGCGCAAACACAATCGCCACAATCAGCGGATTGGTGTAAATCTTCTTTACCGTATGGTGCCATTTGGCCGCCGCCGACCCACCCTGCGCACGGCTGAGCGTCACCACTGCCAAAATATTGTACAGCACGGTAATCACGCCCATATACACCGCACCCGCCGCCAATCCGCTTTTGCCGTAGGCATTGAGCACAAACGCCAGCCCCATAATGCCCATATTGCTGCGGAACACGCCCTGCACAAACACCCCTCTGTCGCGCACATCGGCGATTTTGCGCCACGCATAAACTTCCGCACCGAAATACAGCACCAGCGTCGAAACCGCGCCCGCCGTCAGCAGAACCGCCTGTTCGGCGTAATCGATTTCCGCCGCCGCCAAACGGGAAAACAGCAGCAGCGGCAGGCCGTAATGGAACACCAGATTCGATGCCTGCGCGACAAACTCCGCCCCCACCTGCCCGCTGCGCCGCAAAAACACACCGAACAACAACAGCAACACGCTGGGCAGCGTCACATTCACCGCAAACCACACCGCATCAAAAAAGCCCATACTGCACCGTTTGTGAATATCGAAACAAAGTCCTATTCTAGTGCAGGCGGAAACAGGAAAAAAGGCCGTCTGAAAAAATAAAGACATGCACAAAATAGTGATTAGCAGGATTTTCCCTGTATACACTGCCGATTCGGCAGCACAAGCGCAACATCTGCCGCAAAAAGGCCGTCTGAAAACGGTGTCTTGCACCGTTTCTGCGAAGCTAAAACGATGCCCTGCGCCGTTTCTGCGAAGCTGAAACAGAGCGCAGCCGGTTTCTGCGATGTGATGAAACCCGCTGCTCATTTTCAGACGGCCTCTGCCTGTCCGCCGCTCAGCCCGATAAACCCGCCAGCCATGCCGAAACGGCAGCGGCCGCTTCATCGGGCGTACCGCTGCCGTCGAGCGTGATGCCCGCCTCGCCGTCTGTCAGCGGTTCGAGAACCGCCAGTTGCGAATCGAGCATGTCTGCTTTCATATAATGGCCGACCCGCGCTTCCAAACGCTGCCTGTTTACATCAACGGGTACGGACAGATGCACGAACACCACCTGCCCCTGCGCACCGCGCAACACATCGCGGTAGCTTTTTTTCAAAGCCGAACACGTTACCGCGCTGTACGCCTGTCCTGCCGCCTGCTGCGCACTCATCCAGTCGCGCAGGCGCATCAGCCACGGCAGACGGTCTTCATCGGTTAAAGGCGTGCCCGCGCCCATTTTGTCGCGGTTGGCCTGAGAATGGAAATCGTCGCCCTCGGCATACGGGCAGCCGAAATGCTGCGCCAAAATACGCGCAACAGTCGTTTTGCCGCTGCCCGACACGCCCATGAAAACGATATGCACGGTTTCACTCATCGGCTTCTCCTAACCCAGCAGCACCACGGCCGCCGCCGAAAAGGCAAAACCGCACAGCGCAATCAGGGTTTGATTGACCGTCCACGTTTTCAGCGTGGTCGGCACGTCCATATCCAGCAGGCGGCCGACCAGCCAGAAGCCGGAATCATTGACATGGCTGGCGCACACCGAGCCTGCCGCCGTTGCCAGCACCACCCCGGCCAACTGCCATTCGTTGTAGCCCGCCGCCGCCACGGCCGGCGCCATCAGCGCGGCAGCCGTTGTCAAAGCCACGGTGGCCGAACCCTGCGCCACGCGCAGCACCAGAGCCACCAAAAAACAGCCCAATAAAACGGAAATACCCAAGCCGTCCATCGTATCGGCCAAGGCTTTGCCGATACCCGAAGCGCGCAACACGCCGCCGAACATACCGCCCGCACCGGTAATCAGAATCACCGAACACACCGGCGCCAAAGTACTGTCCAGCGTTTTTTCCAAGGCCGAGCCGTTCAGGCCGCGCTTCGACCCCAACACATACATCGCCGCCAATACCGAAATCAGCAGTGCCACCGGTGTCGCACCGATCATACGCAGCAACTGCACCCACGCGGCCCGGCCGTCCACCCAACCCGCTGCGGCAGCCATATGCAGGCCGGTATTCATAAAAATCAGCACCATCGGCACCAGCATCAGCGCAACCACCGTCGAGGCTTTGGCGGGGTGCTCCGGCTGGTCGTTATCCTGTACACCGCCCGCCACCAAATCGGGTACCGGCAGCGGAAACAGCCTGTCCGCCTTCAAACCCCACCAATAACCGCTCACCAGCCAGCTCAACACCGCCACCGGCAAACCCAAAACCAGCACATAACCGATATTCGCGCCGTAAAATTCGGACGCGGCAATCGGCCCCGGATGCGGCGGCAGAAAAACGTGCATGACCGAAAACGCGCCGATGGCGGGCAGCGCATACGCCAACACATTGGCTTTCATGCGCCGCGCGGTGGCAAACACAATCGGCAGCATCACAATCAGCCCGGCATCGAAAAACATGGGAAAACCGAAAATCAGCGAGGCCACACCCAAAGCAAACGGCGCGCGCTTTTCGCCGAATATGCGGATCAGCGCATCAGCCAGCGACTGCGCGCCGCCGGAAGTTTCCACCAACCGGCCGAGCATCGCCCCCAAGCCCACCAGCAAAGCCACCCCGCCCAAAGTCGCACCGAAGTTTTTAACCAGTACCTCCCCCACCAATGCGTTCAATGGCAAACCGGTTGCCAATGCAGTCAGCAGACTGACCAGAATCAGCGTCAGCAGCGCGTGTATGCGGAATCGGATAATCAGCACCAAAATCAGCGCAACCGCACCGGCGGCAACCGTCAGCAGCGGCCCCGTGCCCAAAGTCTGTGTCCAGTTTTCCATCGGTACCACCTGTCCGTGAGTTAATGGTCGGAATAGGATGAGTCAAACAGCGGAGAATATATAGTATAGCCCCGAGCCGTATTACGCACCGGGCAGCACAGGCCGTCTGAAACGCACCCCGCCCGCTTTCAGACGGCCTGATTATCCGGCTCAGGCGCACCGGCGGGCTGTTTGTAGCGGTTGTAGGAAAACAGGTATTGCGCGGGGAAGCGGCGCACCCATGCTTCGATGTTGTCGTTCATCAGTTGCGCATCGCGGATTTTGTCGCCGGTCAGCGTTCCCGCCAACGGTGCAACGTGCAGCACAAACCCGCGCCCGCCACTCAAACGCTCGCCGCAGAAAAACAGCGGGCAGACGTTCTGCACCTGCGCCAGCTTGGCCGCCAGCGTCATGGTGTAGGCCGGGCGGCCGAAAAAACGCACCCACACACCGCCGCCCTCTTCCGGCTTCGGCACATGGTCGGGCAGTACAATCGTCGCCTCGCCCGAACGCAGCGCCTTCATGACCTGCTTGACCCCCTGCACGCTGGCCGGTGCGGTTCTGCCTTTGCCGCGCACCCTGCCCGCCTGCATGATTTCGTCCAACACACGGATTTTCGGCGGTTTGTACATCGCCGTCAGCGCGAAAGGCAGCCGCTCGCTGATATAGCGTCCCGCCAAATCGTAGCTGCCCAAATGCGGGGTCAGCAGCAGCAGGCCCTGCCCCGCCGCCACCGCACGCTCGATATGCGCCCAACCGTGTACTTCGACAAACAGCGCACTGACCGCCTCAGGCTGTCTGAAAAACGCCACCGGCAACTCCAAACCGCCCTTGGCCGTTTCCCGCAGCACGGCTTTGACCGCCGCATCATCACACGGCAGACGCGCCTGCGCCAGATGCTCGCGCACACGCGTCCGGCTGCGGGGTGCCGTATAAAACACGGCCGTTCCCGCCAGACTGCCCAGAGCGTGCAGCACGCGCAACGGCAGGCGTGCGGCCAGCCCGAACAGGAAAAAAACCATTTTTTGCACCATCTGCGGCCTCCCAAGTGCGCATTGTAACATTCCCACATATATCTTGGCCGTCTGAAACGGCACGGCTTTCAGACGGCCATGAAGCCCGCTCACTTTCCCCGTGCAAATTATTCATCTGCCGCTGCGGGGATACCGCCCGCCATCTCTGCTATAATACGGCCGAACCGCCATACGGCCGCCGCGCCGTTTTTCTTCTGCATAGAAAGTCCGAATCATGAATGAATATCTGTTTACTTCCGAATCCGTTTCGGAAGGCCACCCCGACAAAGTTGCCGACCAAATTTCCGATGCCGTACTGGATGCCATTCTGGCACAAGACCCCAAAGCGCGCGTGGCCGCCGAAACGCTGGTGGCCACCGATTTGTGCGTGCTGGCCGGCGAAATCACCACTTCGGCCAAAGTCGATTATGAAAAAATCGCCCGCGACACCATCGCGCGCATCGGCTACTGCAACCCTGAATGGGGCTTTGCCGCCGATTCGTGCAAAGTGGTACTCAACTACGGCGAGCAGTCGCCCGACATCGCACAGGGTGTGAACGAAGGCGAAGGCGTGGATCTGAATCAGGGCGCAGGCGACCAAGGCCTGATGTTCGGCTATGCCTGCGACGAAACCCCGTCTCTGATGCCGTTTCCGATTTATTACAGCCACCGCCTGATGCAGCGTCAGAGCGAAGTACGCAAAAGCGGCATCCTGCCCTGGCTGCGACCCGATGCCAAAGCCCAGCTGACCTGCGTGTACGACGGTGAAACCGGAAAAGTCAAACGCATCGACACCGTCGTCCTCTCCACCCAGCACGACGAGGGCATCAACCGCGACGATTTGATTGCCGCCGTCAAAGAACACATCATTCTCCCCGTTCTGCCGTCTGAAATGCTCACGGAAGAAACCAAATACCTGATCAATCCCACGGGCAATTTCGTTATCGGCGGCCCGCAGGGCGACTGCGGTCTGACCGGCCGTAAAATCATCGTCGATTCCTACGGCGGTGCCGCACCGCACGGCGGCGGCGCATTCTCCGGGAAAGACCCGAGCAAAGTGGACCGCTCGGCCGCCTATGCCTGCCGCTATGTGGCCAAAAACATTGTCGCCGCCGGTTTGGCCGGACAGTGCCAGATTCAGGTCTCCTACGCCATCGGCATTGCCGAGCCGACTTCGATTGCCATCGACACTTTCGGCACCGGCAAAATCAGCCAGGAGAAACTGACCGCCATCGTACGCGAACATTTCGACCTGCGCCCCAAAGGCATTATCCAAATGCTTGACCTGCTGCGTCCGATTTACAGCAAATCCGCTGCTTACGGCCACTTCGGCCGAGAAGAGCCGGAATTTACGTGGGAGCGTACCGACAAAGCCCGCCTGCTCAGACAGGCAGCAGGCCTGTAAGCATTCCGGCCGTCTGAACGCCGTTTCCACATCACGCTCCAAACGGATTCCGCTTGACGGAATCCGTTTTTGTATCTCATCAACACCGCTGCCCAATGCGTTATTTCCAACAGCCGTATTGTATTCCGTCAGCCCCTCATGCTACATTCAAATCCGCAGCCGTATATAAAACCACCACAAGCGGCCGCATTCCCCCTATCACGAAACAAGGAGAAGAAACTTATGTTAGGCCTGATGCAAAACCAGCCGCTGCTGATTTCCACCCTGCTTGATTCAGCCGCCCGCCACCACGGCAGCAATGAAATCGTTTCCCGCCGCGTCGAAGGCGACATCCACCGCTACACTTGGAAAGACCTGCAAAACCGCGCCAAACAGGTTGCCAACGGTCTGGAAGAACTGGGTGTGGCCGACGGCCTGCGTGTCGGCACCCTGGCGTGGAACGGCTACCGCCATCTGGAACTTTATTACGGTGTCAGCGGAGCTGGGCGCGTGATTCATACCGTCAATCCGCGTCTGTCGCCCGAACAAATCGCATGGATTATCAACCATGCCGACGATCAGGTGCTGTGTTTCGACATGACCTTTCTGTCTACCGTACAGCAAATCCACACACTCTGCCCGTCCGTCAAACACTATATCGCGCTGTGCGACAGTGGCGCACTGCCCGCCGACAGCGGCATTCCCAACCTGATCTGCTACGAAGACTGGCTGGCCGCCCAATCCACCGATTATGTCTGGCCGGATTTAGACGAAAACACCGCTTCCGGCCTTTGCTATACCAGCGGCACCACAGGCAACCCGAAAGGCGTACTGTACAGCCACCGTTCCAGCGTGCTGCACGCTTACGCCATCAGTCTGCCCGACACCATGTGTCTGCGCGAAGCCGATGCCGTTCTGCCGGTCGTACCCATGTTTCACGTAAACGCCTGGGGCATTCCTTACGCCGCCGCCATGGTCGGCTGCAAACTGGTGCTGCCCGGCCCGCAATTGCACGGGGAAGCACTGTACAGCCTGATGGAACAGGAACAGGTTACTTTTTCGGCAGGTGTCCCAACCGTCTGGCAGATGCTGCTGTCTTATGTTCAGGAACACAAGCTGACATTTAGCTCGCTGAAACGCGTCGTCATCGGCGGCTCAGCCGCGCCGCGCTCCATGATCGAAACTTTCCTGAACAACTACCACATCGAACCGCTGAATGCCTGGGGCATGACGGAACTCAGTCCCGTCGGTACGTTTTGTACGCTGAAAGCGAAACAGCGCAGCTGGAACGAGGCCGATCAGATTACCGTCCGCCAGAAACAGGGGCGCGCCGTATTCGGTGCTGACATCAAAATTCTCGACGAAAACGGCAACGAACTGCCGTGGGACGGACAAAGCTGCGGCGAACTGTACGTGAAAAGCCCGTGGCTGCTGTCCCGCTATTTCAATGAAGACAGACTGCCACTGAAAGACGGCTGGTTTGCCACCGGCGATATTGCCGTTATCGATGCAGACGGCTTTATGCAGATTACCGACCGCAGCAAAGACATCATCAAATCGGGCGGCGAATGGATCAGCTCCATCACACTGGAAAACATCGCCACCGCCCACCCTGCCGTCGCCATGGCCGCCTGTATCGGCATCCCCCACCCGAAATGGGACGAACGGCCGATTGTCGCTGTCGTCCTCAAACCCGGAACCGAATTGGCCGTACAGGATTTGCAGGCATTTTATGCGGATAAAGTCGCCAAATGGCAGATTCCCGACGATGTCGTCATCATGGACGCTCTGCCTCTGGGCTCAACCGGAAAAATCCTGAAAAGCAAACTGCGCGAACAGTTGAAAGACTACCGCCTGCCCGTTCAGACGGCCTGACGGCGGTCAGACGGACACGGCAACAAAAAAGCCTGAACAAAGTTCAGGCTTTTTTCCGTTCAATGCTTATTGCACTTTGATTTCTACATCAACACCCGCAGGCAGGTCGAGCTTCATCAGCGCATCGGTCGTTTTGTCGGTCCAGTCCACAATGTCCATCAGACGCAGGTGGGTACGGATTTCCAACTGTTCGCGCGACGTTTTATTGACGTGCGGCGAGCGCAGGATATTGAAACGCTCGATTTTGGTCGGCAGCGGAATCGGGCCTTTAACCACAGCACCGGTACGCTTGGCGGTTTCCACAATTTCTTGCGCGGAACGGTCGATCAGGCTGTAATCGTATGCTTTCAAACGGATACGGATTTTTTGGTTTGCCATTGTCAATATCCTTTCCGATTAAGCGATGACAGAAGAAACGACACCGGCACCTACGGTACGGCCACCTTCGCGAATCGCAAAGCGCAGACCGTTTTCCATGGCGATCGGGGCAATCAGTTCAACTGTGATTTTCACGTTCTCGCCCGGCATAACCATTTCCACGCCTTCCTGCAAGGATACCGCACCGGTTACGTCGGTGGTACGGAAGTAGAATTGCGGACGGTAGTTCGCGAAGAACGGTGTATGGCGGCCGCCCTCTTCTTTGCTCAGTACGTATACTTCGGCTTCGAATTTGGTGTGCGGGGTAATCGTACCCGGTTTGGCCAATACTTGGCCGCGCTCGACTTCTTCGCGTTTGGTACCGCGCAGCAGTACGCCCACGTTGTCGCCTGCCTGGCCTTCGTCCAGCAGTTTGCGGAACATTTCCACACCGGTACAGGTGGTTTTTTGGGTGTCTTTCAGACCGACGATTTCAATCTCGTCGCCGACGTGGATGATGCCGCGCTCGACACGGCCGGTAACCACGGTACCGCGGCCGGAAATCGAGAATACGTCTTCAATCGGCAGCAGGAAGGGTTTGTCTACGGCACGCTCGGGGGTCGGGATGTAGCTGTCCAAAGCGGCAGCCAGTTCGAAGATTTTTTCTTTGAATGCGGCATCGCCTTCCAAAGCTTTCAGGGCAGAGCCTTGGACGATCGGGCAGTCGTCGCCCGGGAAGTCGTAGCTGGACAGCAGGTCGCGGATTTCCATTTCAACCAGCTCCAGCAGTTCTTCGTCGTCCACCATGTCACATTTGTTCATGAAGACGAGAATGTAGGGTACGCCTACCTGACGCGCCAGCAGGATGTGCTCGCGGGTTTGCGGCATGGGGCCGTCTGCGGCGGATACGACGAGAATCGCACCGTCCATTTGGGCGGCACCGGTAATCATGTTTTTCACGTAGTCGGCGTGACCCGGGCAATCTACGTGGGCGTAGTGGCGGGTTTCGGTTTCGTATTCTACGTGTGAGGTGTTGATGGTGATGCCGCGGGCTTTTTCTTCCGGGGCATTGTCAATCTGGTCGTAGCCTTTGGCCTGGCCGCCGAATTTTTCGGCCAAGATGGTGGTCAGGGCAGCTGTCAGGGTGGTTTTACCATGGTCAACGTGACCGATGGTGCCAACGTTTACGTGCGGTTTGCTACGTTCGAATTTTTCCTTAGCCATGAGCTAATTTCCTTAAATCAAAGAGCGAGTTGAAAGAACGGACAAGGCATCAGCCCTGCCAAAAGTTCGGGCGGCATTTGTGCCACCCTGAAAATAAGGAAGCGATTATCGACCATCGCATAAAAAAAATCAAGTATTTTCAAGCATTCCTTTTTCAGACGGCCTCACTGATATATCCACCGCACCGCATAGCGGCACAGGAAGGGAATAGGCACACAAACATCCATAAATGAATTCATGGTGTATACACTGCTTTTGTCCGAATCAAAAAGCATAACAGACAATAGATGACCCATACTTCTAACGCCAGACGGCCTGTCAGGCCGTCTGAAAACAACCGGATAAAAAAAACCGGATTTTTCCAAACACATCGGAAAAATCCGGTTTTGCCGTTTCAGAACAGCAGGAATATTCCCGCTGCCCTAAACCGCCGATACTCAGCCTTTACGCGCCTCAGTTACCGCAGCGGCAACGTGCGCCGGAGCTTCGGCATATTTTTTAAATTCCATAGAGTAAGTGGCACGGCCTTGGGTGGCGGAGCGCAGGTCGGTCGAATAACCGAACATTTCGGCCAGCGGCACTTCGGCGCGGACTTTTTTGCCGCCGATGCCGTCGTCATCCATACCCAGAACGATACCGCGGCGGCGGTTCAAATCGCCCATCACATCGCCCATATACTCTTCGGGGGTTTCCACTTCAACCGCCATAATCGGTTCCAGCAAAGCAGGAGAAGCCTGACGCATACCTTCTTTAAAGGCTTGCGATGCAGCCAATTCAAACGCCAGCTGCGAAGAGTCCACATCGTGATAAGAACCGAATACCAGACGAATGCGCACATCCACAACCGGGAAGCCCGCAACCACACCGTTCGGCAGGGTGTCGCGGATACCTTTATCGACAGACGGGATAAATTCACGCGGAATCACGCCGCCCTTGATTTCATCGATAAACTCGTAGCCTTCGCCACCCGGCTCCATCGGCTCCATCTCGATCACCACGTGACCGTATTGACCTTTACCGCCCGATTGCTTGGCGTGTTTGTGCTCGGCTTTAACGGCTTTGCGGATGGTTTCGCGGTAAGCCACCTGAGGCGCACCGATATTGGCTTCCACACCAAACTCGCGCTTCATGCGGTCCACAATGATTTCCAAGTGCAACTCGCCCATACCGGAAATAATGGTTTGACCCGATTCTTCGTCGCTGCGTACACGGAACGACGGATCTTCCTTGGCCAGACGGTTCAGAGCGATGCCCATTTTCTCTTGGTCAGCCTTGGTTTTCGGCTCAACAGCGACGTGGATTACCGGTTCGGGGAATTCCATACGCTCCAAGATAATCGGTGCATCTTCCGCACACAGGGTCTCGCCTGTGGTTACGTCTTTCAGGCCGATGGCGGCGGCGATGTCGCCGGCACGCACTTCTTCGATTTCCGTACGGTCGGCAGCAGTCATCTGAACCAGACGGCCGATGCGCTCGCGGGTACCTTTAACCGAGTTAATAACGGTGTCGCCAGACTTCACAAAACCGGAATAAACACGGATAAAGGTCAGCTGGCCGACATATTTGTCGTTCAGCATTTTGAACGCCAGAGCCGAGAACTTGGCATCATCGCTGGCTTCGCGTGTTTCAGCCGCATCAGTAGACGGATTGACACCGGCAACCGGCGGAATGTCGGTCGGCGCAGGCAGAAACTCCACCACCGCATCCAACATACGCTGTACACCTTTGTTTTTGAACGCAGAACCGCACAACATAGGCTGAATTTCACCGGCCAGAGTACGCTGACGCAGCGCGCCGACGATTTCTTCCTCGGTCAGCTCTTCACCGCCCAAGTATTTGTCCATCAGCTCTTCGCTGGCCTCGGCAGCCGCTTCGATCATGTTTTGACGCCATTCTTCAGCAGTCTCCACCAGATCGGCCGGAATATCGCCGTATTCGAACGTAGTACCTTGAGTGGCATCGTCCCAAATGATGGATTTCATTTTCAACAGATCCACCACACCGCTGAAGCTGTCTTCCGCACCGACCGGAATCACAATCGGAACCGGATTGGCGCGCAGACGGGCTTTCATCTGCTCGACCACACGGAAGAAATTAGCGCCTTGGCGGTCCATTTTATTGACAAATGCCAAACGCGGCACTTGGTACTTGTTGGCTTGGCGCCATACGGTTTCAGACTGGGGCTGTACGCCACCTACCGCACAGTAAACCATGACCGCACCGTCCAAAACGCGCATGGAACGCTCCACCTCTACGGTAAAGTCCACGTGTCCCGGAGTATCGATGATGTTGAAACGGTGCTCTTTAAACTGACCGCCCATACCTTTCCAGTAGGAAGTTACGGCTGCGGAAGTAATGGTAATACCGCGCTCTTGCTCTTGTTCCATATAGTCGGTAGTAGCCGCACCGTCATGCACCTCGCCCAGTTTGTGGGTCAGGCCGGTATAGAACAGGATACGCTCGGTCGTCGTCGTCTTACCTGCATCAATGTGGGCAGAGATACCGATATTGCGGTATAGGCTGATTGGGGTCTTGCGAGCCATTGGATTAGCCTTTCAAAATTAGAAGCGGAAGTGGGAGAACGCTTTGTTGGCTTCGGCCATGCGGTGTACTTCTTCACGTTTTTTCAACGCACCGCCGCGGCCTTCGGAAGCATCGATCAACTCGCCGGCCAAACGCAGATCCATCGATTTCTCACCGCGTTTGCGGGCAGCATCGCGTACCCAGCGCATCGCCAGAGCCAAACGGCGTGAAGCACGTACCTCAACAGGAACTTGGTAGTTGGCACCGCCGACACGGCGGCTTTTCACTTCGACCAGCGGTTTGGCATTGGAGATAGCTTCGTTGAATACTTCGATAGCTGCTTTGCCGGTTTTTTTCTCGATTTGCGCCAGCGCACCGTAAACAATGCGCTCCGCTACGGATTTTTTACCGTCAATCATCAATACGTTCATGAATTTAGTCAGCTCGACGCTGCCGAATTTCGGATCAGGCAGAACATCGCGCTTGGGGACTTCTCTACGACGTGGCATATCAATTTCCTTTAAATCTATTCAGCTGGGAACATTCCCACAAATACCCAACGGGGCATTCGCTTACTCGGCCGTTTTTTTTCAAATCAGGCGGCCGACGTGCCTAATGAAGTCCGAATTACTTGGGACGCTTCGCACCGTATTTGGAACGGGCCTGTTTACGGTCTTTCACACCTGCGGTATCCAGAGAACCGCGTACGGTATGGTAGCGCACACCCGGCAAGTCTTTGACACGACCGCCGCGGATCAGCACCACGCTGTGCTCTTGCAGGTTGTGGCCTTCGCCGCCGATATACGAAATGACTTCGAAACCGTTGGTCAGGCGGACTTTGCAGACTTTACGCAATGCAGAGTTCGGTTTTTTCGGAGTAGTGGTGTACACACGGGTGCATACGCCGCGTTTTTGCGGGCAGGCTTCCAGTGCGGGCACTTTGTTTACGTACACGGGCTTTTGACGGCCTTTGCGTACTAATTGGTTAATCGTTGGCATATTTTCTCGTCCTGTTGAGTTCAATATTTGCCGACACCATGCCGACAAGAGCGGAATTATATTATCAAGGCAAGTCAAAGGTCAATGCCTGATACTATTTTTCTGTTTAAAATCAGCCGATTTTTGGCAGCACTTTTTGACCGCACACAAAAAGGCCGTCTGAAAACGGAGAAACGGGCTGTTTCCGGGCAATGGAAATTTCCGAATCCGTTTTCAGACGGCCTTGTGTTGGCAGGTTCGACAAGTTTGGCCAAACCTTACAATACGCAAGCCGGCAAGCCGGTCTTATTTATCGAAATGGTTTTGGCGGCGCAACACGGCAGGAACTTCCAAATCGTCCAACACGGCCTGATTGGAAAAATCGGCAGCCGACAGATTCATATTGCGGGTATCGCGGCCGGAACGGATGACGCTTTCAATATTCGGCATATCGGCAGCATAATCTTCGCGGCTGAATACCGGCTGACGGATGCGCGCCGATTCCTTCACGCTGCGGATATGCGACTGGCTCGCGCCGGTAAATGCGCCTTCTTTCAGGCCCGTGGCAATGATGGTAACGCGGATCGCATCTTCCGGCATACTTTCGTCTTCCGCCGTGCCGTATTTCCGCTCGGCATCCGGGTGCACATAATCGTCAATCATGCGCATGATGGTGTTGTATTCCGACATTTTCAGACTGTCGGGCGCAGTCGTGATATTTACCAGTACACCGCGCGCACCGTCCAGGCTGACGTTGTCCAGCAGCGGGCTGGCAATCGCCTCTTCCGTTGCCAGACGGGCACGGTCCACGCCCTGAGACGCACCGGTTCCCATCATGGCCATGCCGGTAATCCCCATTACGGTTTCGACATCCGAGAAATCGGCATTCATAAAGCCCGGGCGGGTAATCAGTTCGGAAATGCCTGCCACGGCGGCATACAGCACATTATCTGCCGCACGGAAAGCCTCGCGCACGGTAACGTCTTCGCCCAAGGCTGTCATCAATTTGTCGTTCGGAATCACAATCAGCGAATCGACTTGGCTTTTCAGATGCTCGATACCTTGTTGGGCAACATGGATACGCTTGCCTTCATGCTCGAAAGGACGGGTAACCACGGCAACGGTCAATACGCCCATTTCTTTGGCAATTTCCGCCACCACCGGAGCAGCACCCGTTCCCGTACCGCCGCCCATGCCGGTAGTGATAAACAGCAGATTGGCACCGCTGATGGCTTCGGCAATGGCTTCGCGGTCTTCCAAGGCGGCATCCCGACCGACTTCGGGGTTGGTACCCGCACCCAAACCTTTGGTCAGATTGCGCCCCAACTGGATACGCTTGGCCGCACGGCTTTTATTTAAAGACTGTGCATCAGTATTGGCACTGATGAAGTCCACGCCTTCAATCGTATTGTCGATCATATTGTTGATGGCGTTACAGCCGCCGCCGCCCACACCGATGACTTTAATCACCGCAGGGCTTGCGGCATTTTCTTCGACCACGTCGTAAACAAAATCCATGTGTTTTCTCCGGCGCCCCGTTACAGGACGAATAAAATAAATGGTGTCGATTATATAAGATGCTGCCGTTTTTTGGCAAAACGGTCACCGGCTCTTTACCTGTTTTTATGGCACATCTTTAAAACGCATTGCGCAGCCACTCTTTGATGCGTACCAGCAGCCCCTCTCCCGAATGACTGTTGCGCACCTGAACCGCATGACTGCTGGGCGCACCCTCCGCCTCGCCGCAAGCTTCCTGCAACAGGCCGATAACGGTCGCATAACGCGGATTGCGGATGCGCTCGGACACGCCGGACATTTCTTTCGGCACACCGATGCGCGCAGGCAGATTGAACACGTCTTCGGCCAAATCGACAATGCCCGCCAGCATAGACGCCCCGCCGGTCAGCACCACGCCCGAAGTCAATACTTCTTCGGGGAAACCGCTGCGGCGCAGTTCGTTAAGCGTCAATTCCAGAATCTCTTCGACACGCGGGCCGATCACGCTGGCCAAAACCCGGCGGGAAATCTGACGCGGCAGCCGATCGCCCACACTCGGCACTTCCACCATTTCGTCCAAACCCTCCAAATCGGGGTGTGCGGCACCGTGGTGCACCTTAATGTATTCGGCCGATGCGTAAGGCGTACGCAGGGCTTGCGCCAAATCGCCGGTAATCAGATCACCTGCTACCGGAATCACGGCCGTATGGCGGATGGCACCGTTGGTATAGACCGCAATGTCGGTGGTACCGCCGCCGATGTCGATCACGCACACACCCAAATCTTTTTCATCTTCGGTCAGCACCGCACGACCGCTGGCCAAAGGCTGCAACATCATTTGGTTCATTTGCAGTCCGCAGCGTTTCACGCATTTTTCGATGTTCTGCATCGCGGTTACCGCACCGGTGATAATGTGGACGCGGGTATCCAGCCGCACACCGCTCATACCGATGGGTTCGCGCACGCCCGGCTGGCTGTCGATGATGTATTCCTGCACGACGGTATGCAGAATTTTATGATCCGGCGGAATATTCACCGCTTTGGCCGTTTCAATCGCACGGTCGATATCCGCCTGCGCCACTTCGCCGTCTTTGATTTTCACCACGCCCTGCGAATTGAGACTGCGGATATGGTTGCCCGCGATGCCTGTGGTGACGCCGGAAACTTTGCAGTCGGCCATCAGCTCTGCTTCGCCCACCGCCTGCTGAATCGCCTGAGCGGTGGCATCGATATTGGTTACCATGCCGGCTTTGAGGCCGCGCGAAGGCGCCTGCCCCAAACCGACAATCTGAATCTCGCCGTCTTCGTGCACTTCGCCGATCAGGGCAATGACTTTTGAAGTACCGATATCGAGTGCCGTAACGTATTGCTTGCCTTTAACCATAATTTGCTTCCTAACAATTAATTTGATGGTGCGGCCGCTGCCGCTGATGCCGCCTGATCCGGCGCGGCTTCGTCCGCCGGTTTTGCACGCACGGCAAAACCGTCTTTATAACGCATATCCACATATTGCAGACGCGGTGCCTGTTCGCGCAACACCGGCTGCCACACGGCAATAAAGCGTGCCAAACGGGCATTTTCGTCTTCGCGCCCCAAGCGCACGGTCAGCCCGTTGTCCAATACCAGCTCCCACGCCGAACGCGGTGTGTAAACCAAGCGGCGTACCGCCAGTTTTTCACGCGCCAAGGCCGTCTGAAAAGCAGAAAGATGCGCCACCATATCGCGTGCGGCCTCCGCTTCTCCCACCAGCTGCGGCAGCGGTTCGGCCACTTCGCCTACAAATACCGTACCTTCCGTATCTACCAGCCGTCCCGCCTCTTCACCCCAGCGTGCAACGGCAATGCGTTCGCGCAACACGATTTCCACCGTATCGGGCAGACGGCGGCGCACCTGCGCTTCCGCCAGCCACGGCAGCGCGGCATAGGCGGTCTGCGCGCCGTTCAAATCCGCCCGCAGAATATTCCCCCGGATATACTGTTTGGCAATCTTCTGCAATACCGCCTCATCGGTATGACGGATGTCGCCGCTGATGACAACCTGTTTGATGGGGAAATACGGCGAATGGTACAGCCACGCACCGCCCGCCGCCAACAGCAGCAGGAACAGCAAAACAGTCAGCCAACCGCTGATGCGGCGCATGGCGGAAGCATTATTCCACATGGGCGGTTTTCAAAATCTCGATGCACAAATCGGCAAAACCGATGCCTGCCTGCGCGGCCGCTTTGGGAACCAGACTGTGGCCGGTCATGCCCGGCAGCGTGTTGGCTTCCAGCAGATACAGCCTGCCGTCGCCGTCTTTCAAAAAGTCGATGCGTCCCCAGCCCGTTCCGCCGATGGCGGCAAACGCCCGCTCGGCCAGACTGCCCATCAGCCGTTCGTCTTCGTCCGAAAGATCCGAAGGACACAGATATTGCGTGTCGTCGCGGCTGTATTTGGCTTCGGCATCGTAAAATTCGGTGGCCGGAATGATGCGCACGGACGGCAGCGCGCGGCCGTTGAGTACGGCACAGGTATATTCGCCGCCGCCGATAAACCGCTCGGCGATAATCTCGCCTTTAAACTGCTTCAATTCGGCATACACACTTTTCAGACGGCCTGTTTCTTTCACTTTCACCACGCCCACGCTGCTGCCCTCGGCAGCGGGTTTGACAAACAGCGGCAGACCCAACCGTGCCTCGACCGCATCGAAATCGCAGTCGTCGGACAAAACCGCATAATCGGGCACAGGCAGATCCAAGCCTTTCCACAACAGTTTGCAGCGGTATTTGTCCATACCGACGGCCGAAGCCATCACGCCGCAGCCGGTATAAGGAATACCCAAGGCGTTCAATGCCCCCTGCACCGTGCCGTCTTCACCGAAACTGCCGTGCAGGATATTGAAGACACGGTCAAATCCCTGTGTTTTCAGGTCGGCCAACGGTATTTCTTTGGGGTCGAACGCATGCGCATCAATGCCTTTGCCCCGCAAAGCGGCCAAAACGGCGCGCCCGCTGTTGAGCGACACTTCGCGTTCACTGGAAAAGCCGCCCATTAAGACGGCCACTTTGCCGAAATGCTGCGTCATGCTTATTCTTTCTCGATTAATTGGTTTTTCAGACGGCCTGCCGCATCGGCCAAGGCCTGAGGCACTTTATTGATACTGCCCGCACCCATATTCAGCAACACATCACCGTCTTGCAAGAAATCGAGCAGCACTTGCGGCAGCTCGTTCACACCGCCGCAGTACACCGGCTCCACTTTACCCAAAACGCGTACCGCCCGCGCCAATGCGCGCGAATCGGCGGCGGCAATCGGTTCTTCGCCTGCGGCATAGACATCGGTCAGCACCAGCGCGTCCACCGTATTGAGTACACGGGTAAAATCTTCAAACAAATCGCGCGTGCGCGTGTAGCGGTGCGGCTGGAATGCCAGCACCAAACGGCGGTCGGGATACGCACCGCGCGCCGCCGCCAGCGTGGCGGCCATTTCGACGGGGTGGTGGCCGTAATCGTCGATGACCAGAGCCTGACCGCCCTGCGGCAGGGCGATTTCGCCATAACTCTGGAAACGGCGGCCGACACCTTCAAAGCCGAGCAGCCCCTGCTGAATCGCAGCCTCGTCCGCACCGCACTCCAAAGCCACGCCGATGGCGGCCAGTGCGTTCAGTACATTATGGCGGCCGGGCATATTCAGCACCACGTCAAACGGTTCGCGCGCCTGCCCCTTGTACTGCACATGCACGGTAAATTTCATCTGTGCGCCGCAATTTTCGATGTTGTCGGCGTAAATATCGGCCGAACTGTCCAAACCGTAGGTAACGAAAGGCTTGCTCACTTTGGGCAGAATGGCCTGCACATGCGCACTGTCGCAGCACAAAAACGCCTTGCCGTAAAACGGCATACGGTGGATAAAGTCGATAAAGGCCTGATGCAGCTTATCGATGCTGTGATCATAAGTATCCATATGATCTTCATCGATATTGGTAACGACCGTCATCACGGGGGTCAGGTGCAGGAACGAAGCATCCGACTCGTCGGCCTCGGCGACAATATAGTCGCCGCTACCCAAGCGCGCATTGGTTCCGGCGGCAGTCAGTTTGCCGCCGATGACGAAAGTGGGATCCAGCCCGGCCGCCGCCAGAACCGATGCGGTCAGGCTGGTGGTGGTGGTTTTGCCGTGGGTGCCGGCAATGGCGATGCCGTCGCGGAAACGCATCAGTTCGGCCAGCATCAGGGCGCGCGGAATAACGGGAATCTGCTGCGCCTGTGCTTCCACCACTTCGGGATTGTCGGCTTTCACCGCCGTGGAAGCCACCACGACATCGGCTCCGTGCACATGCTCGGCGGTATGCCCCGGATACACGCGGATACCCAGTGCGGCCAGATGGCGCGTTACCGAACTTTGTGCCTGATCGGAACCGGACACGCCGAAGCCCAGATTGTGCAGCACTTCGGCAATCCCGCACATACCCGAACCGCCGATGCCGACAAAATGAATGTGTTTGACCCTGTTTTTCATCATAATTCTGAACTTCCGCCCGCAATCTTGTCCCGAAAAAGGCTTTTCAGACGGCCTGCCGCTGTCTGAGGCCGTCTGAAAAGCCTGCCGTCCGCCGAGAATAAAAGTCTGGATTGTAAACGCGCTGCCCGCTGCCCGCTATCGGAAAAATTGTTTTTCGCTTAATTTTACTTCAAACAGGCAATGGCGGCCTGTGCCACGCGCTGCGCGCTGTCGGGTACGGCCAAAGTACGCGCGTTCCCCGCCCATTGCAGACAGCGTTCCCGCGTCAGCCCGGCCAGCACTTCGGCCAGTTTTTCCGCGCTCAGCTGCGCCTGCGGCAGCAGCAGCCCCGCTTCGGCCTGAACCATAAAACGTGCGTTGGCGGTTTGGTGGTCGTCCACCGCCTGCGGATACGGCACCAAAAGCGCGCCCACCCCCGCCGCCGTCAGTTCGGCAATCGTCAGCGCGCCGGCGCGGCACAATACCACATCGGCATCGCGGTAGGCGGCGGCCATATCGTCGATAAATTCGCTGCATTCGGCGGCGACACCGGCCTGACGGTAAGCAGTTTCCAGTGCTTCGAGTTTGCCGCGACCCGACTGGTGGCGCACCTGCGGCCGCATTTCGGCCGGTATGGCCGCCAATGCCTGCGGCACGGTTTCATTTAATACCTGCGCGCCCAAGCTGCCGCCCACCACCAGTATTTTCAGACGGCCTGTCCGTCCGGCAAAACGTGTTTCGGGTGCGGGCAGCGCGGCGATTTCCACGCGCACGGGGTTGCCCACCAGCCCGCCTTCTGCGTCAAAGGCTTTGGGGAAGGCATACAGCACCCGTTCCGCCCAGCGTGCCAGCTGTCTGTTCGCCAAGCCGGCCACCGCGTTCTGCTCGTGAATCACCATCGGCACGCCCGACAGTTTCGCCGCCAAACCGCCGGGGAAAGTCACAAAGCCGCCGAAACCGATTACACAGGCGACACGGTGTTTTCGGATAATGCGCCGCGCCGCGTTGACCGTCTGCCACAGGGTAAACGGCAGCATCAGTTTGCGTTTGAGACCGTTGCCGCGCACGCCTTTAATCGCCAGCGTTTCGAGCAGAATGTCCTGTTGCGGCACAATCCGCGTTTCCATCGCCCCTTCGCTGCCCAACCAGACGACATGATGGCCTTCGGCCTGCAAGGCACGCGCCACGGCCAGCGCGGGAAAAATATGTCCGCCCGTACCGCCTGCCATCAGCATAAAGGTTTTTCCGCCCATCTCTTACCCTTCCACTTTAAAGCCGCGCATTTTGAGGCGGTTTTCATAATCCACACGCATCAGCAATGCCACGCACACCAGCATCATCACCACCGACGAACCGCCGTAAGACATCAGCGGCAGCGGCAGCCCTTTGGTGGGCAGAATGCCGACATTGACCCCGATATTGAAAAAACTCTGAATCCCCAGCCAGATACCGATGCCCTTGGCGACAAATGCACCGAAAAAGAGTTCCAGATCGCGCGCCTGCTTGCCGATGGAAAAAGCGCGCCATACCAGCCAGCCGTAGCAGAACACCAGCACGCACATACCGGCAAAGCCGAACTCTTCGCCGATAACGGCAAAAATAAAGTCCGTGTGCGCCTCGGGCAGATAAAACCGTTTTTCCAAACCCGCACCCAAGCCCACACCGAACCATTCGCCGCGCGTAATCGCCATCAGCGAATGCGAAAGCTGGTAGCCCGAGCCGAACGGATCTTTGAACGGGTCGAGGAACGACGTTACCCGTGCCACACGGTAAGGTGCAGCCGCAATCAGACCGGCCATCATCATCAGCCCGACCGCCACCATGACGCTGAACCACTGCCACGGCAGACCGGCCAGATACAGCATACCCACGGCAATCACGGAAATCACCACAAACGAGCCGAAATCCGGTTCCAGCATCACCAGCCCCAGGCCCAGCCCGATCAGCATGCCCGGCGGAATGATTTTTTTAAACTCGCGCAGCACCTCGGCCTTTCGGGTAAAAAAACTGGCCAGATACAGAATCACCGCCAATTTGAAAATCTCCGTCGGTTGGAGATTGACCGGCCCCAACTGTATCCAGCGTTTGGCACCGTTGATCTCCCGTCCCACGCCGAGTACGGCCATCAACAGCAGCAACGCAACACCGAAAATCAACGGCGTCCACTTTTTCCACACCGCCAGGCGGATTTTGGCCGCTGCCAGTGCCGCTGCCGCCCCCGTGGCGACAAATGCCGCCTGACGGGTCAGGAAAAACATTTTGTCGCCGTTCTCCTGCCCCGCATACACAATCGAGGCAGAATAAATCATCAGCAGGCTGAACGCGGTGAGCAGCACCACCATCCATAATAAAGACTGGTCGATTTTATGCCCGCTTTTGAGCACCGGCCGGTCCAGAAGTTTCGATTCGCTAATCATATCCGACTTCTTAAAATTGACTCCGAAGGCCGTCTGAAAACGAGTGCAGCGGGTTTCTGCGAAGCTAAAATAGTGCGCAGCACTATTTCTGCGCAGCGAAAACAAGCAGAACCAGTTTTCAGACGGCCTGAATTTATAGGGCGCGGAATGCTTCGGCAAACACCTGCGCGCGGTGGGCATAGCCGTCAAACATATCGAAGCTCGCGCAGGCGGGCGACAGCAATACAGTATCGCCGCTTTGCGCCAGACGGTAGGCCGTCTGAACCGCTTCGGGCAGCGTGGCACAATCGGTCATCGCCACACCCGATCCGGCCAAATCGCGGCGGATTTGCGCCGCATCGGCACCGATCAGCAGCACCGCGTGCGCTTTGTCGCGCACCGCAGGCACCAGCGGCGTAAAGTCCTGTCCTTTGCCCTGCCCGCCCAAAATCAGCACCAGCGGCGCGGACAAACCCGAAATCGCCGCCAGCGTCGCGCCGACATTGGTGCCTTTGGAATCGTCGATAAAGGTAATGCCGTTTTTCTCGCCGATTTTTTCCACACGGTGCGGCAGGCCTTTAAACGTTTGCAGGTGGCGCAGCAGCTCCGCACGCGGCAGGCCGATGCTTTCGCACAGAGCCAGCGCGGCCAGCGCGTTGGCCGCATTGTGCAGCCCCTGCAACGGCACGGCTTCCAGCGCAAGCAAATCCGTGCCGCCGTTTTTCAGACGGCCTGCCGCCGTATCCGCCCAATAATCGTTTTCCTGCCGCAGCGAAAACCATTTCACTTCGCGCCCGCCGCGCCGCATCGCACGGCAGAAGGCATCGTCGGCATTGAGCACCTGCACGCCGCTGCCGTTGAACACGGCGGTTTTGCTGTGCGCATAATCGAGCAGGTCGTTGTAGCGTTCGAGATGGTCTTCGGAAATATTCAGGCACACGGCGGCATCGGCATTCAGACTCGGCGCGGTTTCCAGCTGGAAACTCGACAATTCCAACACCCACACACCGGCTTTTTTGCCGCCGCGCTGCATTTCGGCTTCCAGCACCGGCAGGCCGATATTGCCCGCCACCACGGTATCCAACCCGCTTTCGCGGCACAAATGGCCGACCAGGCTGGTTACCGTGGTTTTGCCGTTGCTGCCGGTGATGGCGATGACTTTGTCGCCGCGTGCGCGCACAATCCGCGCCAGAATTTCCACATCACCCAGCACTTCGCCGCCGCGCCGTTCAAACGCGGCAACGGCCGCCTGACGGCGCGTGATGCCCGGGCTGAGCACCAGCGTATCGAAATCCGCCAGCGGCACATCGTCCAAACGGCCGCCATATAAAGGCAAATCGGGGAAACGCGCCGTTAATCCCTCAGCGCGCGCTTCGTCCAAGCCGGTATCGTAGGCCGATACCGCCGCGCCGCTGCCGCGCAAATAGGCAATCGCGGACACGCCGCTGCCGCCCAGACCCGCTACCAGAATTTTTCGCTTTTGCCAGTTCATATCCGTCTTCAAAAATCTTCGGGTTTACATTTGTCCTGCCAACGGCCGGCACGGTTTTCAGACGGCCTCGAAAACGTCCGCCATACCGTATTCGGCGAGTACCTCAGCCAATTCGGGCAGGCGGTCGTGCATACTGCCCGCCACCGGCGGCTGCGGCGGCGCGTATTTCGGCTCGTTTTGGTTGCGCATCCAGTCGGCCAGCACAAACAGATGCAGCAGCACCGCCCCCGCCGCATCGCGCGCCAAAGGCGTACTCCGCAAGGCTTCGGCAAAACAGGCAATCCATTGATTGCGCGTTTTCACCGTTACCGCAAAAGGAAAATGCCGCCGGCGCAGGCGCGGGTGGCCGTGGCGCGTTTCATACAGCGGCGGCCCGCCCGTCCAGCCGCTTAAAAACTCAAACAGCCGCTCTTCGGCATAGTCCAGCGTTTCGCCGTGTACCGCGCGCAAAGCGGCATAACGCGGATTGGTGTCCATCAGATGATAGAAACGGCCTACCAGTGCGGCCAAGCCTTCTGCCCCGCCGAGCAGGGTGTAGAGTGTGGTGGGTTCTGTCATTTTCGGTTCCACAAACGGGCGCGCTGCCGTTTCCGCCGCGCAGAAATACCGTACCTGTTTTCACTTTGCAGAAACTTGCCCCGTGCCGTTTTCACTGCACTCAACCCGCTTCGCCCGTTTTAGCTGCGCAGAAATAGTGCTGCGCACTATTTTCAGACGGCCTGTATCAGCGGATTTTCAGCGTACTCAAACCCACCAGCACCAGCACAATGGTGATAATCCAAAAACGCACCACCACCTGTGTTTCTTTCCAGCCTTTTTGTTCGTAGTGGTGATGAATCGGCGCCATCAGGAAAATGCGCTTTTTGCGCGTTTTATACGAGCCGACCTGCAACATCACCGACAAAGCCTCCACGACAAACAGCCCGCCCATAATCAGCAATACCAGCTCCTGCCGCACAATCACGGCCACCGTTCCCAAGGCCGCGCCCAGGGCCAGCGCACCCACATCGCCCATAAACACCTGCGCCGGATAGGCGTTGAACCACAAAAAGCCCAGACACGCGCCGCACATGGCCGCGCAGAAAATCACCACTTCATTCGCACCGGCGACAAAAGGCAGTTGCAGATAATGGGCAAACTGGGCGTGCCCCGTGGCATAGGCGAACACGGCCAGACCGCCCGCCACCAGCACCACGGGAAACGCCGCCAGACCGTCCAAACCGTCGGTCAGGTTCACCGCATTGGACGTACCGACAATCACAAAATACGTCAGCACCACAAAGCCGATGCCGCCCAAAGGATAGGCAATCTGTTTGAAAAACGGCACGATAAACGCATTGCTCGCGCCCAGGCTGGCAAAATAAAACAGAAAAATGCCCGCACCCAGCGCAACGGCCGACTGCCAGACAATCTTGAACCGCCCCGACACGCCGTTGGGGTCTTTGTACACCACTTTGCGCCAATCATCGTAAAAACCCAGCGCGCCCGTCGCCAGCAGCACCGCCAGCAGCACCCAGATATACGGATTCGCCCAATTGCCCCACAGCAGGGTGGACACGGTAATCGCCGTCAGAATCAGCGAACCGCCCATCGTGGGCGTACCGTTTTTAATCAGATGGGTCTGCGGCCCGTCGGTGCGCACCGCCTGCCCCACTTTCAGCGCGGTCAGGCGGCGTATCGTCCAGGGCCCCAAAAGCAGCGAAAACCCTAATGCCGTCAGCGCGGCCATCACGGCGCGGAAGGTGGTGTATTGGAAAATATTCAGCGCGGAAATCCAGTCGCTGAAATGGGTGAGCCATAAAAACATGGGGCTTCCTTCGGGTTGGTTCTGTTTTGGTTCCGTAACGGTTTTTGCATCATGCGGACGGTGCCGCCAAAGCCGTCTGAAACCGGCGAAGCTGTTCTGCGAAACCAAATCAGCGGCGCGGATTTCTGCACCGTTAAAACGGAAGGCAGCAAATTTCAGTTTTGCAGAAACCCGCTGCACCCGTTTTGGCTGCGCAGAAATAGTGCTGCGCACTGTTTTCAGACGGCCTCAGCCAGCAGCGCATCGGCCACTTCTTCCATCTTCATAAAGCGCGAGCCTTTCACCAAAACGTGTGCGTGTTCGGGCAAGTCGTGGCGCAACACCTGTATCAGCGGGTCTTTGTCGGCAAACCACAGACCGTTGCTGCCGAAGGTTTCGGCGGCGTGTGCGCTGTCGCTGCCGGTGAAATAAGCGGCTTCGATGCCTTTTTCGCGTGCGTATACGCCCACTTCGGCGTGCATGGCGGCCGTTTCGGCTTCGCCCAGTTCGCCGATGTCGCCCATCACAAACACGCGCGGGGCGGGCAGCGCGGCCAGCACGTCGAGCGCGGCTTTCATGCTGTCGGGATTGGCGTTGTAGGTATCGTCCAGAACGGTTGCACCCTTGATGCCCGCCTTAATATTCAGACGGCCTTTGATGTTGGCAAAGTCAGACAGGCCGTCTGAAATCTGTTGCAGCGTCAAACCGGCCGCCTGCGCCAACGCGGCGGCGGCCACGGCGTTGGCGATATTGTGCCGCCCGGGTACAGGCAGCCTGACGGCGGCACGCTCACCGCCGCACACCAAATCAAATTCGCACGACAGCGGTTTTAAAATGATGTTTTCGGCATGAATGCCGCCTTTTTCCACGCCGAAGGTCTGCATTTTCAGACGGCCGGCCGCTGCCTGAAAGGTTTCCGCGTTCGCATCTTCGCACGGAATCAGCGCAAGGCCGTCTGAATCCAGGCCTGCGTAAATTTCGCTTTTCGCTTTCGCGATACCGGCCACGCCGTCGAAACCGCAGCCCACATGCGCGCGCAGGGCATTGTTCACCAGCGCGGCATCGGGCCGGGCGATGCGGGTCAGCACCGACAGTTCGCCGGCATGGTTCATGCCCATTTCAATCACGGCATAGCGGTGCTGCGGCGCGAGTCGGAGCAGGGTCAGCGGCAGGCCGATGTGGTTGTTGAAATTGCCCGCCGTCGCCAGCACGGCCGCTTCGCCGAATGCGCGCCGCAACACCGCCGCCAGCATTTCTTTGACCGTGGTTTTGCCGCTGGAACCGGTGATGCCGAACACAAAGGGATCGACTTCGCCGCGCCACGCCTGCGCCAGCTTTTGCAGCGCGGCCAAAGTGCCGTCCACCACCAAAGCCCCACCCAAACCCGCACAGTCCGCCCGCGACACCACAACGGCCGCCGCACCCCGCGCCAAGATGTCCGGCACGAAATCGTGGGCATCAAACCGTTCGCCCGCCAGCGCAAAAAACACATCGCCGCCCTGAATATCGCGGCTGTCCGTTACCACACGCCCGACCGCGCGGTTTTCACGCGGCGCGGGCAGGTTCAGGGTTTGGCAGATAAAGTTTAAATCTAAATGTTTCATATTTTCCGTGCCGTTCATGGCCATTTTGCAGCCGGGCAGAAACCCGCTTTGCCGATTTGAGCTTCGCAGAAACTTCGCTGCGCCGATTTTACCGTTTCAGACGGCCTAACGGTTCTGATCAATCAGCGGATAAGGATTCACCGCGCCCTCAGGCAGATATATTCCGTAATGCAGCTGCGGCATACCTTTGGCATTGCCCGTGTCGCCGACATAGCCGATGATGTCGCCGGCGCGCACCCGCGCATAGCGTCGGTGGCCGGCGGTGCGGCTCAAATGGGCATAGTAATGCTGCGCGCCCGCACTCTGCACATAAACGGCTTTTCCACCCAAGCCGCCGTCTGAAAAGCGGATAATGATACCGTCGGCGGTACTGCGCACGGGGGTTCCGCGCTCGGCCAAAATATCGACGCCCTCGTGTTTGCGCCCGCCGCTGCGCGGTGCACCCCATGTATCGGCAAAACGGTGGCCGCGCACGGGATTGGGCAGGCTCATCATTTCGGGCGGCGGCTGCATTTTCAACGCGGCCAATTCCGCCGCAGGCACGGGCGGCGAGAGACTGCGGCAGGCTGCCGCCGATAGGGCGGCGGCCGCCAACATCAGGCGGCACAGGCTGCGTTTTGTCATCGTTTCTTCCGTAGTTCGTGTACGGGGCGTTTCAGACGGCCTTTACCGCAATCACATCATGCCGTTGCCGTTTTCCGCTTTTATCAGGCCGCCTGAAACGGGCAAAGCAGGCTTTTTCACAGCTCAAATAAATGCGCAGCCAAAACGGGAAAGCGGTTTCTACCCGTCCAAAGCGGCCGCAATGCGTTTTTCATTCGTGAAAACAGCCGACGGTACGGCATTTAACGTGCCGCCAATGCGGCTTGCGCGGCTTCAAAGTCGGAAAAGTGCTGTTTTTCGCCCAATATGTCCTGATAGGTTTCATGGCCTTTGCCTGCGATCAGGACAATATCGTCTGCTGCCGCGTGCCGGACGGCATATTCAATGGCGGTTCGGCGGTCGGCCGACACATATTCGGGCTGCGGCACGGCAGGCAGAATATCGTTGATAATGGCCTGAGGTTCTTCCATGCGCGGGTTGTCGCTCGTCACGACCACTTTGTCGGCACCGCCGTACGCAGCCGCGCCCATCAGCGGGCGTTTGCCCTTGTCGCGGTTGCCGCCGCAGCCGAACACGCACCATAAATCCGCGCCCTGCGGCTTGATTTCCTGCAAGGTGGCCAGTGCTTTTTCCAGCGCGTCGGGCGTGTGGGCATAATCGACGACGACCAGTGGTTTGCCCGCATTCATGATGCAGTCCATGCGGCCGGTGGCGGGGCGGATTTGCGCCAGCGCGTCCAATACCTGCGCCAAGGGATAACCCGCCGCGCACAGCACGCCCGCACAGGCAGCCAGATTCTGCGCATTGAATCGGCCGAGCAGCCGGGTTTGGCAGCGTCCCTGCCCCCACGGTGTTTCCAGTACTACTTCCATGCCGTTGGCGGAAGCGGCAAATGATGCAATGCGGATATCGGCCTGTGCCGAAAATCCGTAGCCGTAAACTTCCGGCCCGCCGCGCTCGGTTTGAGCGGCACGGAGATTCACGCCGTCTGTTTCGGCCTCGCAGAAACCTGCTTCACTCGTTTTAGCTTCGCAGAAACCCGCTGCGCTCGTTTTCAGACGGCCTGCCAGTTCCGCACCAAAGGCATCGTCCACATTGATGACGGCGTGTTGCAGCCCCCGCCAGTCGAACAGGCGCGCTTTGATGTTGCCGTAAACTTCCATGCTGCCGTGATAATCGAGATGGTCGCGGGTAAGGTTGGTAAACACGGCCGTCTGAAATGCCACACCGTTCACACGGCCTTGGTCGAGGCCGTGGCTGGATACTTCCATCGCCACGGCACGCGCGCCCTGTTGCCGGAATCCGTGCAGCAGGGTTTGTACGCTGACGGGATCGGGCGTGGTGTGGGTGGCTTCGGCCAAACTGCCCCAAAAGCCGTTGCCCACTGTGCCGATGACGGCGCAGCTGTTCGGGCGGCCTTCCAGAATGTCGGCGGCCTGTGCCAGCCATTGGGTGATGGAGGTTTTGCCGTTGGTGCCGGTTACCCCCCATACGTTCAGGCCGTCTGAATCGATGCGCGACGGGAGGCCGTAAAGTTGCGCGGCCAACAGCCCTGCCCGTTCAGTCAGATTTTTGATGCCTTGATGGGGGACGCACCATTCACTGTTCCAGGTAAATGTGCCGTCGTCGTCCCAAAATACAAACGCCGCGCCGCGGGCAAGGGCATCGGGGATAAAGTTGCGCCCGTCGGTGTATTCGCCTCGGCAGGCAATAAAAATATCGCCGCTGCGGATGTTGCGGCTGTCGGCATGAAGCAGCCGCCCCGCCGCGTTTTCACACAGCAGGGGCGGCAGAACGGTTTCGGCCGGGGGAAATGACTCGCTGAACATAACGTGCTTTCCGTCAGTTTTTCGCGGCTTGAACGCCGCCGCTCTCTTTCAGGGGCTTGGTCGGTGCCACGCCCATGATATTCAGGCTGCCCGCCGTAACCGCTTTAAAAACAGGCCCGGCCACCGTGCCGCCGTAATAACCGTTAGCGGAAGGCTCGTCCACCGACACAGCCACAATCACGCGCGGTGCTTCGGCCGGCGCAAAGCCGATAAAGGTGGCCACGTGTTTGTTGTCGGCATAACGGCCGTTGACCAATTTGCGCGCCGTACCGGTTTTGGCCGCCACATCAAATCCGTCCACCGCACCGGCCGTACCCGTGCCGCCTTTTTCGGTTACCGCAATCATGATTTTGCGCATGGCACGGGCAGTTTCCGGTTTGATAACCTGCTCGCCCTGCGGTGTCTGCTCCTGTTTTTCAAATGAAACCGGCATCAGCTTGCCGTCGGTGGTCAAAACCGTATAGGCGCGCGCCAGTTGCAGCAGGCTCAGCTGCAAACCGTAGCCGAACGACATGGTAGCCTGCTCGATGGGCCGCCAGTTTTTCCAGTTGCGCAGCATACCCGGGGTTTCGCCGGGAAAACCGGAATACATACGCTGCCCCACACCGATCTGCCGGTAGAAATTGTACATATCCTGCGGCGCGTACATGGCGGAAATACGGCTGGTTCCGACATTTGACGATTTCTGGATAATGCCGCGCACGTCCAGCGAGGCATAGTTGTAGGTATCGCGCACGGTGGCGGGGCCGATTTTATAGCTGTTGGTGTTGAACCACGAATTTACGCCGATTTTGCCGTCGTCCAACGCTTTGGCCACCGGAAAAGGTTTGAGTGCGGAACCGGGTTCCAGCATATCGGTTACTGCGCGGTTGCGGCGCTGTTCGCTGTTTGCGTTGCCGGGATTATTGGGGTCGTAATCCGGCGCATTGACCAAAGCCAGAATTTCTCCGGTTTGTGCGTCCAGAACAACGGCACTGCCCGCCTTGGCACGGTGGTAAGCCACCGCCTTGTTCAATTCTTCATACACCAGCGTTTGAATGCGCTGATCCAGCGACAGCCGGACATCGAGGCCGTCTTTCGGTTCGCGGTTGCGCGGCGAATCGATGCCGTCCACGATATTGCCTTTATTGTCGCGCAGTACCACTTTGGCACCGTTCTCGCCGCGCAGGCGTTTTTCCAACGCCAGTTCGAGACCTTCCTGCCCTTTGCCGTCGATATTGGTAAAACCGACCACTTGGGCAAACAGCCTGCCCGACGGGTAATGGCGTTTCGTTTCCTTCTCAAACGCCAGACCTTTAATATTCAATGCCGCGATTTTATCGGCCGTCTCTTTCGGCAGCTGGCGTTTCAGGTAAACAAATTCCACCGGTCTGCCCGATTCGGTTTCCTTGCGCGCCAAACGGCTGCGCAGGGTTTCCTGCGGCATATCCAGCAGTGCGGACAATTGCGCCAACTGATCATCACCCGGCATTTCCATACCCGCCGGCACGGCATACAGTGATTCCGTGGGCGCGGAAATGGCCAGGCGCGTACCGTTGCGGTCGGTAATCAGGCCGCGCGACGCAGGCAGGGTAACCGTACGCACAAAACGGTCGTCGCCGTACTTCTTGTACTCTTCGTATTTCACGGTATTCATGCGCACGCCCTGAAAAATAATGGCGCTGAACGCCACGGCAAACGCACCGAGTACCAAAACGATACGGCCGTTACTGGTAACCGGTTTTTTGCCTTTGGGCTGGCGCGGAAGCATCCGCGGCTTGTAGTCGTTCTTAATCAGCATATGACTTCCGAATACTGCTTTTTTATTGTTTTACCGTAATGATTTTGGTGTCGGCCGCAATAGGCGGCTGCAATTTCTGACGCTCGGCCGCCGCTTTAATCAGGCGGGTATTGGCCAGTTTTGCCTGAGCCAGTTGCAGGCGCGCATAATCCTGTTCCAGTTTGATTTCGGCCTTCTGTGCCCGATCCAGTTCGCTGAACCGCAGGCGGGTTTGGTTTTTGACCGTCACCACCGTCATGGCCGAAGCAAAAGCCACCGCCAGCAAAATAATGTTCACTTTATTCATTTTCAGACGGCCTGTTCTCTGTCGGGCAATCCGTGTACTGCAAATCCGCCTGCGGTACGCTCGGCCACCCGCAACACAGCGGAACGCGCACGCGGATTGGCCGCCACTTCCTGCGCCGAAGCCTTTTGCGCCTTGCCGATCAACGTCAAAGGCGGCTGCGGCAAATCCGCTTCGCGCACCATCACCCACTTGGGCAGCTGCTCGCGGCCGGCACAGCGTTTCATAAACTGTTTGACGATCCGGTCTTCCAAAGAATGAAAGGCAATTACGGCCAAGCGGCCGCCGACATTCAGACGGCCTACCGCCTGCGGCAGCACCGCCTCGATTTCTTCCAATTCGCGGTTGATAAAAATCCGCACCGCCTGAAACGTACGCGTGGCCGGATCCTGCCCGCGCTCGCGGGTGCGCACATTCTGCGCCGCCACCGCCGCCAGCTTGGCCGTCGTATCAATCGGTGCTGCGGCCCGCTGCGTCACAATCGCGCGCGCAATCTGACGGCTGAACCGCTCTTCGCCGTAGTTTTTAATCACTTCGTGAATCTCGTCTTCCGAAGCCGATGCCAGCCATTCGGCGGCAGACTGCCCCCGCGTCGGATCCATGCGCATATCCAGCGGCGCATCAAAACGGAAACTGAAACCGCGTGCCGCCTCATCAATCTGCGGCGACGAAACACCCAGATCAAACAGCGCACCGTCAATCTGCCCGATACCCAAGCCGTCCAAGGCCGTCTGAAAAGCGGCAAATCCGTCATGCACCACCGACACCCGCTTATCTTTCGCCGCCAGCTCACGCGCCACCGACACCGCCTGCGGGTCTTTGTCGAACACCACCAGACGGCCTTTTTCGCCAAGCTTCGACAAAATCAGGCGCGAATGGCCGCCGCGGCCGAACGTGCCGTCCACATACACACCGTCGGGTTTGACTGCCAGCGCGTCCACCGCCTCATGCAGCAGCACCGTAATATGAACCGCTTCTTTCGTCATAACGGCAGATCCAGTCCGGCCAACTCGGCAGCCAGCACCTCGGGATCCATCGCCAGCACTTCGGCCTGCTGCCGCTGCCACACACCGCGATCCCACAATTCCAGCTGATTGCCTTTGGGCACCAGATTCACTTCACGGTCAAACGATACCTGCCGCCGCAGCCCGCCCGGCAGCAAAATGCGACCCGCGCCGTCCAAATCGACCGATTCGGCATTGTGCAGCATCATATTCTGTACACGGCGCGCCAACGGATTACCCTGCGCCGTGGTCGGATCCAAAAGTTTGGGCACCCAGCCCGCCCATACCTGCTCGGGGAACAGCAGCAGATGATTTTGACTGGCAATCGTGATGACCAGCGTCGGCGTATATTGGCGGTGCAGGACATCGCGAAGCTTGGCCGGTATAGCCAAACGCCCCTTGCTGTCTATGCTCAATTCCTGAGCGCCGCTGGTAAAAAACACGCCGTTCTCCGATTGGATCTCTTTCGGCAAATATCCCACTTAAAGACACTTTGCCCCACATTTCGACACTATAAGAAAAATCCGCAGCCACGTCAAACAAGCCCGACACAAAAACAATCCGTCTAACAAACACTTAGCCGCCACCCAACCGCACACACCCGCAGCCAAACCGCCCCAAAAAACCAGCCAAACCAAAATATTCGGTAAAAATACAAACATTTACTATCCGGCAGCCGACACCGTACACCTCCATGACAATCCGCAACCGGCACGCTACAATAGCCGCCGCACCTGAACTTTTTACAAAATCTAACCGATGCCCCCCGACCTGCCCCAACCCGAAACCGATGCCCTGCACGCCAGCCTGATGCTGCAAGAAACCGTCAAGCAGGAAATCCGCCGCCAAGGCGGCTGGATACCGTTTTCCCGCTTTATGCAGCTGGCACTCTATGCCCCGCAATACGGCTACTACACCGGCGGCGCGCACAAAATCGGTGCCGCAGGCGACTTCATCACCGCCCCGACACTCTCCCCGCTGTTCGGCCAAACCCTCGCCCGCCAGCTGGCCGAATTACTGCCGCAAACCGCCGGTACCGTGTACGAATTCGGCGCAGGCACCGGCGCACTGGCCGCCACCCTGCTGCAACACCTGCCGCCGCACAGCCTGCGCGAATACTGCATCATCGAACTGTCTCCCGACTTGGCCGCCCGCCAGCTGGACCATATCCGCCGCCACGCCCCCGAAGCCGCCGCCAAAGTCCACCGCCTGAACACCCTGCCCGATACGTTCGACGGCATCATCATCGGCAACGAAGTACTGGACGCCATGCCTGCCGAACGCATTGCCCGCATTTCAGACGGCCTGATGCAGGTCGGCACCGGCATCGAAAACGACACTCTGTGCCTGCAAAACCGTCCGCTGGATAATCCCGGACTTATCCGTGCAGCCGAAACCTACCTGCCGCACCTCACCCCCTACACCAGCGAGCTGCACCCCGCCCAACACGCCTTTATCCGCACACTCGCCGACAAACTCACACGCGGTGCGATGATTTGGATAGACTACGGCTTCGATGCCGCCCAGTACTACCACCCGCAGCGCAGCGACGGCACCCTGATCGGCCACTACCGCCACCATACCGTCCACGACCCGCTGTTTCTCCCCGGCCTGACCGACCTGACCGCCCACGTCAATTTCACCGACATTGCCGATGCCGGCTGCTCGGCCGGACTCGACCTGATCGGCTATCTGCCGCAAAGCCGCTTTCTGCTGAATCTCGGCATCACCGACCTGCTCGCGCAAACCGCCCCTCCCGACAGCGCCGCTTATCTGCATGCAGCCGCCGCACTCAACCAACTGACCGCACAGCACGAAATGGGCGAACTCTTCAAAGTCATCGCCTTCGGCCGCCATATCGGCATCGACTGGACGGGCTTTCGGCACGGCGACATCTGCCATAAGCTGTAAAAGAAATTTAAATTTACAGATAAATCAAACAACAACAGCCGGCCCATCAGTAAAACATCAGACAGTATTTGACAAACTGGCAGGCAGACTTTATAGTTGCAACTTCGCTAGGCGAATTAGCTCAGTCGGTTAGAGCAGAGGAATCATAATCCTTGTGTCCGGGGTTCGAGTCCCTGATTCGCCACCAGAATACGGGGGTATAGCTCAGTTGGTAGAGCGCTTGCATGGCATGCAAGAGGTCAGCGGTTCGATCCCGCTTACCTCCACCAAACAAAAAAAAGCAGTCGGTTTGTCCGACTGCTTTTTTTATTTTTGCCGCCCCTGCCGGCCCGGTTTCTCTGTCTGCCGAACGACATCTTTATTTCAGACGGCCTATCCGCCTTGCCATTTGCTGCGAAAAGCAATATGGTTATGCGGCAGCACCATATCCAGCAGCCGCAAAGGAATCCGCCATGTCTCCACCCTGCCCGCGCACCATCGCCGAAACCATTCTGGCCGGTTTCAACCGCCATTACCGCCTCTACCGCGAAGCCTCGTCCCAGGCCAAACATCTGTTTGAAACCCGCAACTGGAAAGGCATTCAGGATTTGGTGGCCTACCGCATCCAAATGTATGACAACCGCGTACGCGAAGCTGTGGACGTATTGCGCGAAACCCTGGCCGACTGCTGCGGTTCCGATGCGCTGTGGGCGGGTGCGAAAAAGGAATACATCGCCCTGCTGGTGAACCACAAACAGCCTGAATTGGCCGAAACGTTTTTCAATTCGGTATCCACCAAGGTTTTGGCCAAGGAATACTTCAACAACCAGTTTATTTTCGTCAAACCGGCCATCAGCACCGAGTTTATCGATTCCGACCCGCCCGCTTTCCGCACCTTTTATCCCGCCCAATCGAGTCTGGCCGACTGTTTCCGCCAGATTCTGCACCATTTCGGCTGGCAGGTGCCGTTTGCCCACGAAGATGAAGACATCGCCCATATTCTGACGGCGGCCGAACGGCACCTGCGGCAGGAATGGCCCTTACAGGAAATGAACCTGCATATCCAAGTACTGCATTCGCCGTTTTACCGCAACAAATCGGCCTATATTTTCGGCCAGATTGTCAATGGCAGCAGCAAACACCCGTTTGCCCTGCCCGTTCTGCACAACGATGACGGCAGGCTGATGATTGATGCTGCGCTGTTCGATCCCAAGCAGATTTCGGTATTGTTCTCGTTTGCCCGCGCCTATTTTTTGGTCGATATGCCGGTTCCCAGCAGCTATGTGCGTTTTCTGCGCGAAATGCTGCCGATGCGTTCGGACGGCGACTTCTACACGCTGCTGGGACTGCACAAGCAGGGCAAAGGCATTTTCTGGCGCGAGTTTACCCAGCATCTGCAATATTCCGACGATAAATTTATTCCCGCACCCGGCATCAAAGGCTTGGTGATGAGTGTATTCACCCTGCCCTCGTTTCCTTATGTTTTCAAAGTCATTAAAGATGTTTTCGGCCACAATAAAGATTTCGACCGCGACTATGTGCGCGGGAAATACCTGCTGGTGAAAAAGCACGACCGTGTCGGCCGCATGGCGGATACGCTGGAATTTTCCAATGTGCCGCTGCCCAAACACCGCTGCGATGAAACTTTCCTGCAAGAAATGCGCACACTTGCCCCCAATCAAATCGAAGAAACCGAAGATTGGGTCATCATCAAACACGTTTACATCGAACACCGCCTCAAACCGCTCAATCTGTTTATGCAGCAGGCCTCGCCGGAAGAAAAAGCCGCCGCCGTTATCGATTACGGCTTCGCACTCAAAGAGCTGGCTTCGGCCAATATTTTCCCCGGCGATATGCTGTATAAAAACTTCGGCATGACCCGTTTCGGCAGAGTGATTTTCTACGACTACGACGAAATCGAATACATGACCGACTGCAACTTCCGCAAAATCCCGCCCGCCCCCTCGCCGGAAATGGAAATGTCCGACGAAATCTGGTATCCCGTCCGTCCCGGCGATGTCTTTCCCGAAGAATTCGGCCCCTTCCTGCTGGGCGAACCCGATGTACGCCAAGTATTTATGAAGCACCACAAAGACCTGCTGACCGTCGAATTCTGGCAGGGCAAAAAAACACGCCTGCAAGCCGGACTGTATGACGATTTCTACCCCTATCCGCAATCGGTCCGCTTCCGCCCGCAGAAAACCGCCGAAGGCCTGGTGGACGATACCGATGTCTGACATTGCCGGTTTTTTCGCCCATCAGGAAGCCTATTTCACCCGCCTGGCCCAACAGGGAAAATCGGCACACACCTTGTCCGCCTACCGCCGCGACTTGGCCGAACTGGCCGCATTGATGCCGTCTGAAAACGGTGTACTGCACCCGCACCACTTCACGGCCGCGCTAAAAAAACTCTCGCAGCGCAACCGGCATCCGCGCTCGCTGGCACGCAAATTGTCGGCATGGCGGCAATACGCACGCTACCTTCAGGAACAAAACCTGATCGATACCGATCCGCTTGCCGGTCTGCGCGCCCCGAAAACCCCCGAAAGGCTGCCCAAAGCCGTCGATGCCGAACCGCTCAACCGCACCTTCGACCATGCCGCCGCCGACACTCTGCCCGACTGCCGCGACTTGGCCATTTTCGAACTGCTGTACGGCTGCGGCCTTCGGCTGGCGGAAGTACACGGCCTGAATGTGGACGATATCCACCTGGACGGCGGCTGGGTCAGTGTTACCGGCAAAGGCGGCAAACCGCGCCAAGTTCCCTTGGGCAGCCAAAGCAGGGCTGCCCTGCACCGTTATCTGCCCCGGCGCCATGCCCCAAGCGGCGAGCAGGCACTGTTTACCAACAACAGAGGCCGCCGCCTGGGTATGCGCCAAATCCAGAACCGCCTGCGCGACTGGGCACTGAAAAACGGCAGCCCACAGCATTTAAGCCCGCACATGCTGCGCCACAGCTATGCCAGCCACCTGCTCCAATCGGCAGGCGACATCCGCGCAGTACAGGAGCTGCTCGGCCACAGCCGTCTGTCCACCACCCAAATCTATACCAAACTGGATTTCGACCATCTGGCCGCCGCCTATGATGCCGCCCACCCGCGCGCGCAGCGGCAAAACAGCAGCCCGGACACCGACGAACAGGCCGGACGGTAAAAGGCCGTCTGAAAACACCCCCGGCGTTTCAGACGGCCTTCAAGCCTTCAAACATCAGCAGTCGGAAATCAGGCGTTGCCCGCCGCTTCCTGCTGCTGTTGGTACATCGCCTCGAAATTGATCGGCGCGAGCATCACGGGCGGGAAGCCCGCACGGGTAACGGTACTGGAAACCGCCTCGCGTGCATACGGGAACAGGATATTCGGGCAGGCAACGCCCAGCAGCAGCTGGCGGTCTTCCTCGGGAATACCCGCCAGACGGAAAATACCCGCCTGCGTTACTTCGTTCAGGAACATCACGCGCTCATCGGCCAGCTTGGCGGTTACGGTAACGGTTACGGCCACATGGAAAAATTCGTCTTCCAACTGCTCGCTTTGGGTAGAAATGCGCATATCCACTTCCGGCTCGCCTGCTTCCAGAAAAATCTTCGGCGCATGGGGCACTTCCAAAGACAAATCTTTGATATACAGTTTTTCAATACTGAAAACCGGTTGCACTTCCTGCTGTTCTTGCACTTGTTCACTCATTTCACTACTCCGCTTGTCTAAATAGGCCGTCTGAAAACGGCAGGTCAAGATAATCTGCGGCCACCGCCGCCTGCTTCATACAGACAGCACCATACCGCTTATTCAGGGACACCGCAAGCCCGGCCTAAATCCGCATCGGCATCACGATATATTTGAAGTTCGGATTGTTCGGCACGGTAAACAGCGTCGAACGGTTGGCATCGCCGAACGCCAGCTGCATATCGTCGCTGTGGACATTGCGCAACACGTCCATCAGATAATTGATATTGAAGCCCACTTCCAGCTCTTCGCCCTGATAAGCGATTTCCAGCTCTTCGCGCGCCTCCTCCTGCTCGCTGTTGCTGCACACCACGCTCAACAGGCCGGGTTGGAGCAGCAGGCGTGCGCCGCGGAATTTTTCGTTGGCCAAAATCGCCGCACGCTCCAACGCGCCCAGCAGCGCGGTGCGGCCGACCAGAAAGATTTTATCGTTATCGAGCGGAATCACGCGGTTGAAATCGGGGAATTTGCCGTCCACCACTTTGCTGACGATAATCGTATCGTTGCAGCGGAAACGGACTTGGTTGTTCAGCAGCTCGACCGTTACCTGCTCTGTCGGCTGGTTGAGCAGTTTGAACAGTTCCAACACCGTTTTGCGCGGCAGAATCACTTCGGCTTTGGGCAGCTGCGCATCAATGGAAGTGGCGGTATAGGCCAGACGGTGGCCGTCTGTCGCCACCAGACTCAGCCGGTTACCCTCAACCTGCATCAGCAGGCCGTTGAGATAATAACGGATATCCTGCACCGCCATGCTGTACTGCACCTGAGACAGCATATTTTTCAGCACTTCCTGCGTCAGCGAAAAAGCCGAGCTGACTTCCTCGCCCACACTCATCAGCGGAAAATCTTCCGCCGGCAGGGTTTGCAGGGCGAAACGCGACTTGCCCGCTTTCAGTGTCAGCCGGTTTTGTGCCCAATCCAAAGCCACCAGCGACCCTTCGGGCAGTGCGCGCAGAATATCCTGTAATTTTTTGGCGTTGGTGGTGATGCGGAAGTCTTCGGCCGCGCTGTCGGGGCCGGCGGTGTTAATCTGGATTTCCAAATCGGTGGCCAGAATATTCGTTTGGCCGTGCACATTTTCCAACAGCACATTAGACAGAATCGGCAGCGTGTGGCGTTTTTCCACAATGCCGGTTACTGCCTGCAGCGGTTTGAGCAGCGCATCGCGTTCGGCTTGTAAAATCTGCATTTTTCGTTATCCCTTTATGCGGATTAATTTCGGATTAAATTGAACAGTTTTTCGTAATCTTGCGCCACTTCGGGATCTTCCGAACGCAGCTGGCCGACTTTTTTCACACCGTGCATTACCGTCGTGTGATCGCGTCCGCCGAAAGCGTCGCCGATGGCGGGCAGGCTCATATTGGTCAGCTCTTTGGTCAGGCACATGGCAATCTGGCGCGGGCGGGCAATATTCTGCGAACGCTTTTTGCCGAGAAGATCGCTGATTTTGATGCGGTAGTGGCGCGCCACTTCTTCCATAATCAAATCGGCCGTGATGACCTTGTAGGCACTCGCCACCATCGCACCCAATGCTTCGCGCACCAAATCCAGATCCACTTTTTTGTTCAGAAAACGGCTGCGCGCTTCCACCTGCTTGAACGCCCCTTCCAGCTCGCGCACGTTCGAGCGGATATGCTTGGCGATAAAGTCGGCCACTTCTTCACTCAACTCTATGCCCGACAATTCGGCTTTTTTGCGCAGAATATCCACGCGCATCTCAAATTCCGGCGGAGCCAGTTCCAGAGTCAGGCCCCAGACAAAACGCGATTTGAGACGGTCGTCCAACTCTTCTATGCGCGCAGGCAGGACATCGCAGGTCAGAATCAGCTGTTTTTTCTTTTCATGGAAATGGTTGAAGAGGTAGAAAAACTCCTCCATCGTGCGGTCTTTGCCTTTGATAAACTGAATATCGTCGATAATCAGCAAATCATATTGCTTGTATTTCTGCTTGAACGCTTCAAAACCCTTATTGCGGAACGCCGCCATCAGGCCGCGCACATAATCGTCAGCGTGCATATAGCAGACCTTGGCCTGCGGATTCTTGGCCAGCAGGCTGTGGCCGATGGCCTGAGCCAGATGGGTTTTACCCAAACCCGTGCTGCCGTAGAGAAAAAAAGGATTGTATTGCTGGCCGGGGTTTTCGGCAATGGCCTTGCCTGCTTCCGCCGCCATGCTGTTGCCCTTGCCCACCACCAAAGTTTCAAACAGATAGTCGGGAGCCAGATTGCTTTGCTTCAAACGTTCGGTATGCGCATCAAACGCGCCTGTTTCCGCATCAGCCTGCACTGTTGCCGCCGTCCGGCCGTCTGAAACCGGTGCGGCGGCAGTTTTCGCCGACAACCGGCGCACACGTTCACTCAAAATATCGGCCGCCTTGCCGCGCATCACGGTTTCATCCGCCTCAACCCGCTCCGCAACACCGTTTTCAGACGGCCTGAAATCGCCCTGCATCTCTTCCCGCACTCTTGGCAAAGAAGCCGCCTTTTGCGTCTCAAAAGTCTCGGACGCCATCGGATAACTTTCCCCGCGTCCGGTTTTAATCAACAACGGCGGACGGGCAGGCACCAGCTCGGCACGCACCGCCTCCAAATGGACGGCAAACTGCGTTTTCAGCATATTGCAGCAAAACTGGTTTTTGGCATACACCGTCCAAACACCCGCCTCTTCTCCCACAGTCAGCGGCGCAATCCAAGTTTCAAACTGTTGCGGCGTCAGCATTTGGGAAAGGCGGCGCAGACACTGCGGCCAAAAATCGGCTAAATCCATTTCATACCGTCCGAAAAATCAGGTAAACCCCTGAAACCAATCATAAAGGCACCGGCCGTGCCAAGATGCGCGGATTATACCGAATTTCCCCACCATCGGCTATGAATAAAGCTGCGGCATATACGCTCCGTTTACACTCCGCGCACACGCAAAGAGTTTATATTGTTTGACAAAAGCCGCTTTTTAGGTTGTAATTGTCCGTTTGATATTTCTGATACATTTTAGGAAACAGTATGAAACGCACTTACCAACCCTCCGTTACCAAACGCAAACGCACCCACGGCTTCCTGGTCCGCTCGAAAACCCGCGGCGGTCGTGCCGTTTTGGCCGCACGCCGTGCCAAAGGCCGCAAACGCTTGGCTGTGTAACGCCCATGCCGTCATACGGCTTCGGCAAGCCTTACCGCTTACGCAAAACGGAAGATTTTTCTTCCGTTTTTGCTTTAAAAAAGCAGCGTCACTCCGCACTGTTCCAAGTCTGGTTTGCCGCTTCGGACGGACACTGCCACCCGCGTCTCGGCTTGATTGTCGGCAAAAAAGCCGCCAAGCGCGCCAACCGGCGCAACTACATGAAACGCCTGATCCGCGAATGGTTCCGCCTCAACCGCCACACGCTGCCGCCGCACGACTTTATCGTGCGCGTCCGCTGCGGCTTTACCCGCAGAGAAGCCGCACAGGCACGCGCGCAGCTGGCACGGCTGCTGGGCGGCCGAATATGAGCAGGCTGCTGCAATGGCTGGTGCAGTTCTACCGCTACGCCGTCAGCCCGCTGATCCCGCCACGCTGCCGCTATACCCCGACCTGCTCGCAATATGCACTGGAAGCTCTGCAAAAGTACGGCGCCCTCAAAGGCAGTTTGCTGGCCGCCAGACGCATCGCCCGCTGCCACCCGTGGGGCGGCCACGGCCACGACCCGCTGCCCTGATGCAAATAGCGTTCGGCAAAGCCCGATTTATCTGCTATCCTTAGCCGTTTCAGCCTGCGGCCGAGTTGCCGCAACCCCTTAATCCCGAAACACAGGAAAACACCATGGATTTCAAACGCATGACCCTGTTTTTTGCTGTGGCTCTGCTGATTCTGCTGGGCTGGGAACAACTGTTTCCCACCCCGAAACCCGCGCCGCAATCCGCCGCGCAGCAGCAGGCACAACAAAAAGCAGCGGCTGACACGGCATTGAAGCCCGCCGTCCCGGTTACGGTAACGACCGACACCGTCCAAGCCGTCATCGACGAAAACAGCGGCGACCTGCGCCAGATGACGCTGCTGAAATACGATGCGGCCAACGACAAAGCCAAAAATTTCCAGCTGTTTGGCGACAGCCAAGCCTATACCTACATCGCACAGGCCGATTTGGTGGACGATGCGGGCCGCAGCCTGACGAAAAACCTGACGTTCAGCGCACCGCAAAAAACCTACAACCTCAACGGCGGCAAAGCCGAAGTGAAACTGTCGGCCACAGCAGACAACGGCCTGCAAATCGATAAAATCTATACCTTTACCGAAGGCAGCTATCTGGTCGATGTCCGTTTTGACGTAACCAACAACAGCGGCACCGCCGTCAAAGCCGATCCGGCCTACCGCGTGGTACGCGACAAGAGTGCGCCCGAGGGTGAAGGCTTCTTTATGTACAGCTTTACCGGCCCCGTGCTCTACACCCCCTCGGGCGAGTTCCAGAAAGTCGCTTTCGACGACTTGGACGACGATTTCGAGAGCGGCCGCGAACAATCCGAATACCAACGCCGCACCGATTCGGGCTGGGTCGGCATGGCCCAGCACTATTTCATGGCCACTTGGATTCTCCAACCCAAAGACGGAGCCAGCGTCTGCACCACCGGTGTATGCAACATCGAGATCAAACGCCGCAGCAACAATCTTTACTCGGCCGGTGTCAGCGTTCCGATGAACGAAATCGCGCCGGGCACCGCCCGCAGCACCAATATGCAGCTTTACGCCGGTCCGCAGACCACCGACGTCATCCGCAATGTGGCCGACAAATTGGAGCTGGTCAAAGATTACGGCCGCGTCCACTGGCCGGCCACCGGCCTGTTCTGGCTGATGGAAAAAATGTACAAACTGACCGGCAACTGGGGCTGGGCGATTGTCCTGCTGACGGTTATCGTGAAAGCCCTGCTCTATCCGCTGACCAATGCCTCATACAAATCGATGGCCAAAATGCGTGCCGTCGCGCCGAAAATGGAAGCACTCAAAAAGCAGTACGGCGACGACCGCATGGGCATGCAGCAGGCCATGATGCAGCTTTACCGAAACGAAAAAATCAACCCCTTGGGCGGCTGCCTGCCGATGCTGTTGCAGATTCCCGTATTCATCGGCCTGTATTGGGCGATTTTCAACTCGGTCGAACTGCGTCAGGCACCGTGGCTGGGCTGGATTACCGACCTGTCGCGTACCGACCCGTGGTTTATCCTGCCCGTTCTGATGGCGGCCACCATGTGGTTTCAAACCACACTCAATCCGCCGCCCACCGACCCGATGCAGGCGAAAATGATGAAGATCATGCCTTTGGTGTTTTCCGTCATGTTCTTCTTCTTCCCCGCAGGCTTGGTACTGTACTATGTGGTGAACAACCTGCTGTCGATTGCCCAGCAGTGGTACATCAATAAGAAAATCGAAAGCCAACGCCAGCAAGGCGAAGTCGTTTCGTAACACAGGAAATGGCAAGGCCGTCTGAAAACCGTCCATAGCGGTTTTCAGACGGCCTTTTTATCCGCATGCCATTTCCATCCGCACTCAGCCGCCATACTCGAAGCGCGCCACCAATTCCACATGGGCGGTTTGCGCAAACAGATTCATCACGCCCGCTTCTTCCAATACATACCCTTTGCGCACCAACACCGCCGCATCGCGCGCAAACGTAGCCGGATTGCACGACACATACACCAGCCGTTTCGGCATACCCGCCGGCAAAGCCTGCACCAGCGCATACGCGCCCGCGCGCGGCGGATCAATCAGCATCTTATCCAAATGCCCCCAAGCCGCAACCGTTTGCGCCGTACATGCAAACAAATCGGCCGTCTGAAAACGGATATGGCCGGCCAAACCGTTCAAGCACGCATTGGCCTGTGCCCGCCGCGTCAGCGAAGCCAAACCCTCCACCGCCAGCACCTGCGCGCCGCTTTGCGCCAACGGCAGGGTAAAATTGCCCAAACCGCAAAACAAATCGGCAATCCGCTCCCCCGCTGCGGGATTCAGCAATGCCAGCGCACGCGCCACCATCAGCTCATTGGTTTCGGCATTGACTTGGGTAAAATCGCCCGGTGCAAACGGCATACGGATACCGTATTGACGCAACTCATAATACAAATCCGCCGCCTGCCCCGCCACACATTCGGCCGCCCCGCGCCCGTGCGACAGCCACAGCTGCAAAACCGTACCTGTTTCCTCCTGCCATGCCGCCAACGCCGAAATCAAGCGCGCACGCACCGCATCCGCCAGCGGGTGGCGCGTATGAATCTGCCACGCCAGTACACGGCTGCCTTGGGCAAACGACAGACCCTCCAAGGTTGCTTTGTCCAGCAGAGCACCGAGCAGCTGCTGCCACAAGGGCAGCATTCGCGCCACCGCCTCAGGCAGTACCAAACACCCGCCGGCCGCCACCACCCGATGACTGCGCCGCGCCTGAAACCCCAGCCGCAAGCCGTTTTCCGTCCATTGCGCGCGCAAACGGCCGCGCTGGCGGTAATGGCGGGCAAAACCGTAAATCGGCGGCAGCCAGCGTTGCGGGCGCACCCTGCCGATGCGCCACAACTGCTCTTCCACAATCCGCTGCTTAAACGCCACCTGCGCACTGTCTTCAATATGCTGCAACGCACAGCCGCCGCATTCGCCGAACTGCGGACACGGCGGTTCGCGGCGCACGGGCGAAACGTCGGACAGCGACACCGCTTCGGCCTCATCAAAGCCCTTATGCCGCCGCACAATACGGTATACCGCCCGCTCCGACGGCAGCGCACCGGCCACAAACACCGTTTTCCCCGCACCGCGCACCACCCCGCGCCCTTCCTGATCGATGCCCGACACCCGACCCTCGCCCGTCAAGGCCGTCTGAAACGCACCGGATTTCATCATGTTGTATCCTTGTCATTACTCAGCCGCACCGCGCGGCAAAAACGCATATTTTCGCACAACCGTCAGCAAACTTCGGTATGATAGTCGGTTATTTTTTCCAACCGACAGCCCTACTGAAAGTCTGCCATCATGATGAAAAAACTCGGATTCAGCCTGCCGGCCGCCATATTGAGTGCCGCAGCGGCCGCCAACAACCCAACCGCCCTGCCCGATGTCGCGCCGCTGGCGCAAGGCCAGCACGCCGCCGTCAATATTCCGCAACAGCGCCTGTTCCTGTATCAGGACGGCAAGTTGGTCAAAATCTATCCGGTCGGCGTAGGCAAAGCGGATACCCCCACCGATCTGGGCCGCCATTTAATCGGTGCCACCGCATACAACCCCACATGGTATGTCCCCAAATCGATTCAGAAAAAACGCAATGACGGTGTCAAAGTCGTTCCGCCCGGCCCCGATAACCCGTTGGGCGGCGTATTTATCCGCATGGGCGAACCCAAACTGGGGCTGGGCATCCATGCCACCAACACGCCTTCCAGCGTCCCCGGTGTCGTCAGCGCGGGCTGCGTGCGCATGAAATCTCCCGATGCGATGGAATTTGCCCGCACCATCAAACGCGGCACACCGGTTGATGTCATCTACCAGCTGGCCGCCCTCAACAGCGACAGCGACCAAAACCTCTGGCTGGCGGCATTCCGCGACCCCTACAAACAGAAAAACCTCGATACCGCCGCACTGCGCAAAAGCATCGCCGAATGGGCAAAAGCCAACGGTAAAACCGTACAGGCCAAACGTTTGGAAGCCGTCCTGAAAAACCGTACCGGCACACTGAACTGCATTACCTGCACCGCCCCCGCCAAAGTCAAAGGCAGCCTGCAATCGATTGAGTGGACAAGCGGCCGAGGCGTACTGACCGGCACCGAAGCCGTCAAAACCCCTGCCACTCCGGCCGAACCGACCGAAACGCTGCCCGAGGGTACGGCCATCGAAGTCGATGTCGGCGACACCGCACCGGCTTCCACCCCCGCTTCGGCACCGACTGGCAGCAATACCCTGTTTTAAACCGCGCCAAACGAAAGGCCGTCTGAAAACACACTTTACGTTTTCAGACGGCCTTATATATTTACAGGCTCGAAGGAGCTTAACAAAACTTCACATCATCTTTGATGCCACAGTCATCATCACTTGCGTAAGCCTGGTTCGGGTTCCTTTATTTACAATCCGTTAAATTCAAAGGAACCCAACTATGCCTTTTGCCGTTTTACCGGTGCCGCAACCGCCTCAGCCGGATTTTCCGATCGATACCGGCAGCCGCTTTTACCGGATACCGGTATCCGTCCTGCCCCAAACCTGATTCAGAAATTCAGACAGCCTCTGTACGCGCCAGCAGCCAATCGCGTGCCGCGCCGTCGGTCAGCGGCAGCAGGGCTTCGCGCACTTTGGCATGATAGGCGTTCAGCCAGGCGGTTTCGCTTTCCGTCAGCAGCGCGCGCTCAATCAGGCGTGTGTCGATCGGGCAGAGTGTCAAATCTTCAAAATACAGGTAGCTGCCGAATGCGGTTTCCTGCGGTGCTTCGACTTTGCGGGCGGCCACCAGATTTTCGATGCGTATGCCCCATTGGCCGGGACGGTACAGCCCCGGTTCGTTGGACGTAATCATACCCTCGCGCATGGCGTGGTTGGGATTGGGTTGGGCGGTATAGGCAATGACCTGCGGGCCTTCGTGGACGTTCAGGAAATAGCCCACGCCGTGTCCCGTGCCGTGGCCGTAATTGCATTGTGCCTGCCATAAGGGTTTGCGGCAGACGGCATCGAGCATCGGTGCCAAAATGCCTTCGGGGAAAACGGTTTCGGCCAGCGCGATATGGGCTTTGAGCACCAGTGTGAAATCGCGGATTTGGGCGGCCGACGGTTGGCCCACAGGCACAACGCGCGTGATGTCGGTGGTGCCGCCCAAATATTGGCCGCCCGAATCAATCAGCAGCAGGCCGTCGCCTTTAATCACGCTGTGCGCTTCGGGCGTGGCGCGGTAGTGCGGCAGCGCGCCGTTGGCGTTGAAACCGGCAATGGTATCGAAGCTGGGCGAAATAAAACCCGGCTGCTTGGCACGTTCGTTCAACAGCATTTCATCGATATCGATTTCGGTCAGACGCACGCCGTCGGCCAGTTTCTGCTCGAAATCGGCAAAAAACGCACACAAGGCCGCACCGTCATACGCCATCGCCTGCCGGATATGTGCCAGATCGGCAGCGGATTTCTGTGCCTTGAACAAGGTGCTCGGATTGATGTTTTCCACCAGGCGGACAGTGTCGGGCAGACGGTTCAAAGTAGACACAGCGGTTTTGTTCGGCTCAATCAGCAAACTGCCCGAAACGCCGGCCAAATCCGCCGCAGCGGCGGCATAAGGGCGGGTTCGCACCGCTGCCGCTGCCAGAGCCTGCCGTGCGGCCGGATTGAGTTTGCCCTCATCGACATACAGAACGGCATCACCGGCACTCAGCAGCAGAAACGATAAAAAGACGGGGTTGAACGATACATCACTGCCGCGCAGATTGGTCAGCCACGCAATATCGTCCAGAGACGAAATGAAATGATAATCCGCCTCCTGCGCCAGCATGGCGGCACGCACGCGGCGGATTTTGTCGGCCGCGCTTTCGGATACATAGGCCGCATCGTGAGGATACACCGTTTCCTGCGGCAGCGGCGGCCGCTGCGGCCACACCGCACTGTTTAAATCCCCGTCCAGGTGCAGTGTCATCTTCTTGGCGGCAAAAGCCGCTTCCAACTGGCGTTTGCCGCTTAAAGACAGCATATCGGCCGCCGCACCGGCGCGCGCGCCTTCGGGCAGATGTTGCGCCAGCCATTCGTGATACGGCGGCACTTCGCCCGCCTTTTGCAGCGTAATGCCGGAACCGGCCAACTGCGCGGCCGCCTGCTCCCAATAACGGCTGTCCACCCACAAGCCCGCAGTATCGCGGCAAACCACCAAAGTCCCGACCGAGCCGGTAAAGCCGGAAAGATAACGGCGCGCCTGCCAGTGTTCGGGCAGGTATTCCGACAAATGCGGATCGGCCGACGGCACAATCCACGCGTCCAAACCGTGTTGCGCCATGTGTCCGCGCAAAGCGGCCAAAGTCTGTTGAACCTGATTCATGATTTTCCCTAGGATTAGTATGTTGCAGAATACTGTCGATACGCTTTTCAGACGGCCATACGGTTAAAGACCGTTCGGGCGTGTGCCACGGTTTCATCAATCAATTCCGGCGTATGCGCGGCCGACATAAAGCAGGCTTCAAATGCCGAAGGGCCGAATGCCACGCCCTCGTCCAACATACCGTGGAAAAACCGCTTGAACGCTTCGGTATCGGACGCGGCCATATCGGCATAACTTTGCGGAATTTCTGCCGCAAAATACAGGCCGAACATACCGCCGACACAATCGGCGTTAAAGACCACACCCGCCTGTCCGGCCGCCTCCTTGAAGCCTTTGACCAGTTGTTCCGTGCGCGCACTCAGGTTTTCATAAAAACCCGCGCGGCGGATAATTTCCAGCGTTTTCAGACCGGCCGCCACCGCCACGGGGTTACCCGACAGCGTACCGGCCTGATACACGCCGCCCAAGGGCGAAATACATTCCATAATCTCGCGCCTGCCGCCGAAAGCCGCCAACGGCATACCGCCGCCGATGACCTTGCCCATCGTCGTCAAATCGGGCCGGATGCCGTGCAGCGACTGCACCCCGCCCAAGGCGGCACGAAAACCCGTCATCACTTCGTCGTAAATCAAAACGGCACCGTTCTGCTCGGTGATGCCGCGCAACAGTCGGACAAATTCGGCCGAGGGTTTCACCAGATTCATATTGCCCGCCACCGGCTCCCAAATCACGCAGGCAATCTGCGCGCCGTATTCGGCAAAACAGGCTTCCAGCGCAGCCGTATCGTTATACGGCAGCACCAGCGTATGTTGCGTGAAATCAGACGGCACCCCTGCCGAACTCGGGTTGCCGAACGTGAGCAGACCGCTGCCCGCTTTGACCAACAGGCTGTCCGAATGACCGTGATAACAGCCTTCAAACTTCACAATTTTGTCGCGTCCGGTGTAACCGCGTGCCAGACGGATCGCGCTCATGGTCGCCTCTGTACCCGAGCTGACCAGACGCAGCCGCTCCACCGAAGGCAGGGTTTCGGCAATCACTTCGGCCATCACGATTTCGGCCTCTGTGGGTGCACCGAACGACAAGCCGCCCAACGCCGCTTCGCGCACAGCCTCCACCACTTCGGGGTGCGCGTGGCCGACAACCGCAGGCCCCCACGAGCCGACATAATCGATATAACGCTGCCCGTTTTCGTCCCATACAAACGCGCCTTCTGCCTTTTTAATAAAGCGCGGCACACCGCCCACACTGCCGAAAGCGCGTACGGGCGAATTGACCCCGCCGGGGATAATCTGTTGCGCGCGGCGGAAAAGCTGTTCGTTACGGTTCATCGTGATTCCTTAAAATTGAAAAAAGACAGCGCACTCAGGCCGTCTGAAAGCGGACGAATCGGGTTTTTGCGAAACTGAAACTGATGCGCAGACCGGACTCCAAAATCTGCAAAAAACAGTACTGCCATGTAAAACGGAACAATCCGGCCTGCACAGTAGGTCGGATACTGGTATCCGACAAAAGCATACCCGCCACGTCGGATTTGAAAATCCGACCTACAGCCATACTGCGCAGCACAGTAGGTCGGATACTGGTATCCGACAAAAAGCATACCCGCCATGTCGGATTTGAAAATCCGACCTACTCAGCCAAAACGGCATTCCTGTCTCACAGTAAGATTCCCGAATCCGACAAAAGCAGTATTGCTGTCAGATGGAATAATCCGACCTACTCAGCTGCGCTCATTTTAGCTACGCAGCACCGTAGGTCGGATACTTGTATCCGACAAAAAACATACCCGCCGTGTCGGATACAAGTATCCGACCTACTGTCAGGCAAAACGGCATTCCAGCCTCGCAAACAGGCACGACACACCATTTAGCTGCGCAGAAACGGTGCTTTGCACCGTTTTCAGACGGCCTGTCCGCCGTTATCCTGTCAAAACTGTTATTTTAACAGCTGCCGTGCCGCACCCCAAGCCGCCAAATGCAAAACCTGCCGCATCAGAACGGCAGGTTTTGCATGGTTGCGGCCGGTTATTCTTTCGGCAGGCGCAGGACGGATACAATCAGACCGCCCCAGATCACCACCAAAGCCACCAGCATCATCACAATGGCAATTGCACTCATGAATCGTCTCCTTCACGGTAATTGTCGGCACCGTCGTGCCAAGCCAGTTTCGACAGGATAAAGGCCAGGACAATCAGGCCGACGGCCATCGCCCAGCCGAACGTGCCCACAAACCAAGACGGATAGCCTTCATAGCCGTTTTGGGCCACTTTGAGTATTTCGGATACCAGCATATAGGTCAGCACGACGGGCGTGATGATGCCCGCAAACAGTTTCCAGCCCGCACCCAGCTTGAACGACGAAACCGAATTGATGTGCGCGGCCAGAATATCGAAACGCTTGGTCAGCATAATCGCGCAGATAGATGCAAAGCCCACGGCAACGATACCGAAACTATTGACGAATTTGTCCATCACATCCAGTACCGGCAGGCCGGTCGTCGTGCCGAACAGCAGCGTCGATACCGCCATCAGCGGCAGGCCGACGGCAAACGTTGCCGTGATGCGGTTCCAGCGCAATTTGTCCTGAACGGCGGCAATCACCACTTCGAGAATCGAAATCAGCGAAGTGATACCGGCAAATACCAGCGAACCGAAAAACAGCACGCCGATAACCGAACCGAACGGGGCTTTGTCGATAATGGTCGGGAACGCGATAAAGGCCAGGCCGATGCCCGATGTCGCCACTTCGCTCACTTCTTTACCCGCCGACACCGCCATAAAGCCCAACGCGGCAAAGACGCCGATACCGGCCAGCAGCTCGAAACTGCTGTTGGCAAAACCCACCACCATACCGGTGCCGGTCAGGTCGGTCTGCTTTTTCAGGTAGGAAGCATAGGTAATCATGATGCCGAAACAGATCGACAGCGAAAAGAAAATTTGACCGTAAGCGGCAATCCAGACGGTCGGCTCGGCCAACTTGCTCCAATCGGGGGTAAACAGGGCGTTCAAGCCTTTGGCCGCACCGTCAAGCGTCAGCGAGCTGAGCACCAGAACAATAAACATCACAGTCAAAAGCGGCATAAAGAACACCGAAGATTTGCCTACACCGTTCTGCACACCCAAAGCCATAATCAGCAACACGGCGATCCACACACCGATCAGCGGGCCGACGATGGTATCGACAAAATCGAAACCCACGCCCACTTCTTTGGACATTTTCAGAAAGTCGCCGAAGAAGAATGCCGCCGGATCCGCACCCCAGCCGCTGTTGAAGGCGTAGTAGGTGTAACTGGCCGCCCAGCCGATAATCACGGCATAGTAAACGGCGATAATCACATTAATCAGCACCTGCCACCAGCCGAAAGTTTCAAAGCTTTTGCTCAGGCGGCGGAATGCCAAAGGCGCCGAACCGCGGTATTTGTGGCCGATGGCATAGTCGAGGAACAGCAGCGGGATACCGGCGGTCAGCAGAGCCACCAGATAAGGCAGGATAAACGCACCGCCACCGTTGTCGTAAGCGATATAGGGGAAACGCCAGATATTGCCCAAGCCGACTGCCGAGCCGATGGCGGCAAACATAAACATCCGCCGGCTGGAGAAGGTTGCGCGTTCTGATTGCTGTGTGTTGGACACAATACACCTCCGAAAGGTTTTGTTTTTCTTCACATGAAACATTTAACAGGATAAAGAAAAGGAACGGTAGCGGCACACCTGCCGATTCCGTTACCTATCTTTTCAAAAGTTTGCAGCAAAAAACGTCTTGATGCAACAAAAAGATGCCGTCTGAACAGCGGCGGTGTGCTTTTGCGGCTTTTACGCCCCCTGGCCGTCGGCGGGAACGGCACGTTCCTCAGCCGTCCATGCCGAATAAGGGCGGGTACTTAAATACGCATTGGTGTAACGGCCGTGCGCGGTAATCTCCGCACCCAGCCAATCGGGGCGCGGATAACCGGCATTTTCATCGGCCAATTCCAGTTCAACCACCACCAAAGGCGCGTTGTCGCCGAAATACTCGTCGATTTCAAATACATGACCCTGCTCATGCACTTCATAGCGGTGTTTTTCCAGACGGAACGGGCACAGCGTGCGCATCATGGTTTCCGCATCTGCCGGCGGGATTTCGTATTCAAACTCGCTGCGCGACACGTCGGAAAGGTAGCCTTTCAAAGTCAGCCAAGCCCGATTGCCGATAATGCGCACCCGAATGGTGCACGCCTGATCCACGCTCAAATAGCCCTGCCGTATCAGGCGCGGCGTCCCCGCCACCGCCCGCCAACCGTCATGCGCCGGCAGAAAGCGGCGTTCGATTTCGATATTTGCGTTACTCATCAAAATATTCCGTTTATTCCATCAAAATGCCGTCTGAAAAGTAGGTCGGATTTTTAAATCCGACATGATTTGGCGGCGGGCTGCTTTTTGCCGGAAACAGGCAAAAATCACGACAAAAAATGAATGTCGGACAATGTCGGATTTGAAAATCCGACCTACTTTTCAGACGGCCTACCTGCTCTATGGCAGCCGTTAGGGCGCACTGGGGCACGGGTAAAAATCCGCACTTCGCTAGTGACCGCACCCAATTGAAAAGGCTTGCGCGCGCCGCTGTCTTCATAACCGAGCGAACGCCAGAACGGCTCGGCCAAACGGGCATTGCTGCCCACGATGCCCAAACGCAGAGTCCGAATACCGGCGCGCTCATCCAGCCGCGCCAAATAAGCCTCATGCAAAGCCCGCCCCACACCGCGCGCCCGACTGTCGGGGTGCACCAGCAGCAGGCCGATATGCGCGGTTTGCGCAGTCGGAAAGCCGACCACGGCAATCAGTATGCCGACCAAACGGCTACCCTCGAATGCGCCCAACAGAATCGGCGCACCGCTGATACCGGGCGGAAACTGCGTCAGATTTTCCCGGGCGGAACCGGGTTCGGCCGGTCGGCCGGAGATATTGAGAAAATAATCCGGTGTCTGCCCGTACAGGGTTTGCACCAGACCGGCATCATGAGCCGTCAGGCTGCGGATTGCCGTCATACCGGCTCCTCAATCTTAAAAAATCTTAAAAAGGTTTGAACACGGCCAGATACAGTGCCGCCATCAGAAACAATACGGGAATTTCGTTAAACACGCGGAACCATGTATGCGAATGGCGGTTGCGCTCTTCCTGAAAATCCAGCAGCAGACGGTAGCAGTAGAAATGGTAGGCCAGCAGAATCACACCGATGGTGATTTTGGTATGCACCCAGCCCTGCCGCCACCAGCCGGTCAGAAAGGGAATCGCCAAACCGCACACCAGCGCACCGATGCCCAGCGGCGTCATAAATTTCCACAGCCGCCGCGCCATACCCAGCAGCCGCCGGTATTCCCCCTTGTCGGCCGGATCGGTTTGGGCCAGATTGACAAAAATGCGCGGCAGGTAAAACAGACCGGCGAACCAGCCGACGATAAAAAAAAGATGCAGCAGTTTGAACCACAAATACATAAAACACTTTCAGCAGGAAATTATTCGGAATCCGGCAGACGGCGCGCCGACGGTACAACCCAATCCAGCAGGCGGCCGCCCCAATCCGCCACATAATATGCAAACAGCAGCGAAGTTTCCTGCCACCAAAACCGCCACTTTTCCCACCCTTTGCTGTAACGCGTGGTGGGCGTGGGCGATAAGTCCGCCGCCAAACCCAAACGGCGCGCCATCGCCGCCGCACGCGCCAAATGAAACGGGTCGCTGACCAACACCACCCGCCCCAAACCCTGACCGGCCAATACCGGACGGATATTGCGCAGATTTCCGTAAGTATCGCGCGAGGTGTTTTCCAGCACCATATCGCGCAGCGGTACACCCTGGCGCGAAGCATAACGCCGTCCCACTTCGGCCTCGGTCATAAACCCGGGCTTGGGCGTCCCGCCGGTAAACGCCAGTTTGCCGACCTTGCCGCTCTGATACAGTACAATCGCATGATTAATCCGTTCGCGGAACACCGGCGAGGGACGCACATCCCACGCCGCCGCCCCCAGCACCACCGCCGCATCACCGCGGTAATCTTCCGGCAGCGTTTGCTGCGCATAGTAATACACCTCGCCCCCGCACCAGAGAAACAGCAGCACCGCCGCCAACACACTCAGCTTGATTCCGCGCCAGACGTAACGCCACAGGGTGCGGCCGGGCCGTTTGAACGGGAAACGCATGATTCAGACGGCCTCTGCCACCAGCGCGGCAATCTTTTCCAACGGCCGCCCGATGGCCGCCCGTCCGCCGTACACCGCCAGCGGCCGCTCCAACAACACCGGCTCGGCCGCCAGCGCGGCCAGCAATGCCGCCTGCGTCAAATCGGGATGATCCAAATCCGCCGCCCGATACGCCGCCTCCTTGCGCCGCATCATCATGCGCACATCTTCCGCGCCCAGCATGGCGGCCAGACGCGCCAGCGTATCCGCATCGGGCGGCGTTTTCAGATATTCCACCACCTGCACGGCATAACCGTTCTGCCGCAGCCAGTCCAAAGCCTCGCGCGACTTGGAACAGCGCGGATTGTGATACAGCACCACTTCGCCCATGATTTTCTCCCCCTTTATCACCGCAATCAGAAACCAAAAGTCAAACTGCCCGGGAAAGGCCGTCTGAAATCCCTTCAACCGTACAAACCAGCCTTACCCGTTTGAACCTGGCTACGCTCCTCATTGTAGTCGGATACTTGTATCCGACAAAAGAAACCAAGTCGGATTTGAAAATCCGACCTACAATCTTCTAAGTTTCAGCTACGCAGAAACGGTGCTGCGCACCGTTTTCAGACGGCCAATATATCTTTACGCCATTTTACACGCTTGCCGCTGCCTTGTCTGCCGCACAGCCGTACGCCTTTTGTCCCCGCGCAAAAAAACACCCGCCAAACAGGTTACAATACCGCCTTACCCGCCTTATCAGGAGCTCCCGTGAAAACCCTGCTTGCCGCCTTGCTGGCCGCCGCCCTGCCCGCCGCCGCGTCCGAACTGGTGTCCTTTCCCGACAACCGCCCGCAACAGCGCAGCCAAACCGGCGCACCGGTTACCGTCATCAACTTATGGGCGGCATGGTGCGCCCCCTGCCGCAAAGAAATGCCGCTGATGTCGGCATGGTATGCCAAACAGCCCAAAGGTTCGGTGGCCTTAATCGGTATCGCGCTCGACAGCGAAGCCAATATCGCCCGCTTTCTGCGCACCACGCCGGTGAACTATCCTGTCTGGCGTTATACCGGCAACGACAGCCGCGCCTGGATGAACGCATTGGGCAACACCGTCGGCGGCATTCCCTACACCTTGATTGAAGCGCGAAACTGCTCATTCAAGCACAGCATCACGGGCGAAGTAGACGGCAAAAAACTGGACGAAGCGGTCAAATTGGTACGCAGCCGCTGCAAAACCGCCCGCCGCTAACACCCACAGGCCGTCTGAAAACGGTGCGCAGCACCGTTTCTGCGTAGCTAAAACAAGCGTAGTGCAGTTTCTGCGGAGCTAAAACGAGCGAAGCGGGTTTCGGTTCAGCCCATGTAGGTTGGATACCGGTATCCGACAAAAAATACACGGCCAGATTTGAAAATAGTCGGATTTGAAAATCCGACCTACTATATATGGCAGGTGCGGACGGAAACAGAAGATTATGCCGTGAACACATCATGTCGGATTGAAACCATCCGACCTACGACTGTACGGGATCTGCGGGCTGAAAAGAAAACGGTAAGTTTCTGCCGGTTAAAACCTTTACTGAAAAGTAGGCCGGATTTTTAAATCCGACACCACCCGATACGGTCGGAACCGTTATCCTGTCTACGAAAACAGATTCCCGCCCATCAAAACGCCCAACCGCTGCCCCGCCCGCCAAACCGAAACGCCGATACCTTAGCCGCACCGTTTCAGACGGCCTGCTTGTCCCGCCGCCCAAAACATTCGATAATTCCGCTTCGTCCATCACAATCCATCAGAGAAGAAGAGAAATCATGCACTTTTTGAAACTGACCGATCAAAACGTCCGCGGCCAAACCGTGTTAATCCGTGCCGACTTCAACGTCCCGCTGAAAGACGGCACCATCAGCGACGACACCCGTATCCGCGCCTCGCTGCCCTCTATCCGCTATTGTCTGGACAACGGCGCGGCGGTCATTGTGATGACCCATCTTGGCCGCCCCACCGAAGGCGAATACCGTCCCGAAGACGATGTCGCGCCCGTGGCCGCCCATCTGGGCAAACTGCTGGGACAGGACGTGCGCGTGCTGGACGACTGGCGCGAAAACCGTCCGCAATTGGCGGCGGGCGAAGTGGCGCTGCTGCAAAACGTACGCATCAACCCGGGCGAAAAGAAAAACGATGCCGCGCTCGGCCAAGCCTATGCCGCCCTGTGCGACCTGTTCGTCAACGATGCATTCGGCACCGCCCACCGCGCACAAGCCTCCACCGAAGCCGTGGCCGCCGCCGCACCGCGTGCTGCCGCCGGTATTCTGATGGCCGAAGAGTTGGACGCTTTGGGCAAAGCACTTCAACAACCCGCCCGCCCGATGGTGGCCATTGTGGCCGGCAGCAAAGTGTCCACCAAACTCACCATTCTGGACAGTCTGGCCGACAAAGTGGACCAGCTGATTGTCGGCGGCGGCATCGCCAACACCTTCCTGCTGGCTGCGGGCAAACCGATCGGCAAATCACTGGCCGAACCGGATTTGGTGGACGAGGCGAAAAAAATCATCGACAAAATGGCGGCCAAAGGCGGCATCGTTCCGCTGCCCGAAGATGTGGTAACCGCCAAAGAATTTGCCGAAAACGCCGCAGCCGAAACCAAATCCGTTACCGATGTGGCCGATGACGATATGATTTTGGACATCGGCCCCCAATCGGCCGCCGTACTGGCCGACATCGTCCGCAAAGCAGGTACGATTGTCTGGAACGGCCCGGTCGGCGTTTTTGAATTTGCCCCATTTGCCGGCGGCACGCAGACACTGGCCAAAGCCGTGGCCGAGAGCAGCGGTTTCTCGATTGCGGGCGGCGGCGACACCCTGGCCGCCATCGCCAAATTCGGCATTGCCGACCAAATCGGCTATATCTCCACCGGCGGCGGCGCGTTTTTGGAATTTCTGGAAGGCAAAACCCTGCCTGCCGTAGCCGCTTTGGCACCATTCGCCCGCTAAACCACCCGTCCCGCACAGGCCGTCTGAAAACGGTGCAAAACACCGTTTCTGCGCAGCTAAAATAGCGCGCCGCACCATTTCTGAGAAGCTGAAACGGTGCGACGTCAAGTACCGTTTCAGCAAAGCCAAAACGGAGCATATCCGACCTACTGGACTTTGAGTCCGCAATATATCAGGCCGTCTGAAAATGGCATGATGGGTTGGTCGGATTGTAAAATCCGATTTTTGTTTGATGTCTCATGCCGGTTACCCGACTCATAGTCCTAAACCTGTCACAATCATGCCATTTACTTCCGATAGACTGGCTCTCCAAACTGAGCCAAGTTTTAAGGAGTAATATTTTGCTAAAAATAAAACTTTTTCTATTAAGAACGCAAGGATTTTTATTTTTTCTTTTCATATCTTCAATAACAATATCGTTTGCACTTTTGGGTTCATCGGTTATAAAAAAACTTGGATTTAGTGAAGCATTTTACGTTGTAGCTGCATTTGTGCTGATTATGCTATCAGCATTCCTTACCTTTGGTCTTTATAATTTTCGGGTTCGCCGAAGTAATCAGTTGATTTATCAACACGGTGTGCTTGGTAAAGGGAAAATGACCAAAATCATCACAAGTCGTAGTAGCGAGGGTACTCCGTATTATCGATACCACTATGTGATTTTGCAGGCAGACGGCAAACCGTATCATTCCTTTTTTTGGGTTTATGATAAAGATAGGCTTGATACCCCAAGAGGTAATTTGACATATCCGACCAGACAGTTTGTCCGCTATCCGAAGGTTGATGAAGAATTTGAGGTGAAATATATTCCGGGTAATCCTAAGTATTTTGTGATTTTAAATACGGGAGACAGTGAATTTGCCCGCAGTATCGGAGTGCAATATAAAAAAGAGTTTATTTGGAAACTGGAATATCGCGTCAGTCATGCCAAATACCTTTTAGATGCCGACCCACATAATCCCGAGCGACAAAAGATTTATCAACAAGCACAACAGGATTTACACAATTATCAGCAATTTGGCACAGAGCCTATGTTGATAGAAAGAGTGAGAGGAGAACTTGCGTTTAAATCAAATCCATAGCCAAAAACCTGTCACAGTCATGTCATTTACTCGCGCTAGACTGCATAAATATGAATTGTCATATTAGGTAGATGGAAGACTAGAATGAAAATACTATCAATTCTTTTTGCTCATTTGATTGTAAGAGTATGGCCATTAGCTATTTTAACTAGCCTATTGATTGCTTGGTGTATTTGGCGATATAGTCCAGATGGTCAATCTAATATTTGGGGTACTGCATTCCCATTGTGGTTGGTGAGTAGCGGTCTTTATTTTTATGCCCGGTGGTGGTTTCTCCGATTGATAATCGGATCTTATGGGGAACGTGCGGATGCGATGATGGAGTCCTCTTCTGAAATTGTGAATGCTAATCGGGCAGAGAATAGGGAACTTATCCGCTATATGTTTTCATTCGTCGATGCTTCTGGACAAAAGCATAAAAAGAGCTTTCTAGAAATCCGATATAGTCCGCGGCCTGCTCAAAGTAGCGCAATGCCTACTTACCCTAAAGAAAAGTTTGTCCGCTATCCAAAACTGGGGGAAAAATTTGAAGTCTTGTACCTAAAGGGATTAGAAAAATATCCAATGATTCTAAATACAGGGGAAAGTGAATTTGTGCGCTCTATTCAAGAGGATGGTAAACAAAACTTTATTCAGCAATTAAGTGATCGTGTAAGCAAAGCGAAAATCCTTGCGGATGCCGACCCCCACAATCCGGAACGGCAAAGGCTTTATCAACAAGCACAACAGGACTTACACAATTATCAGCAATTTGGTACAGAGCCGATGTTGATAGAAAAAGTAAGCGGAGAACTCGCGTTTAAATCAAATCCATAGCCACAAAGCTGTCGCAGTCATGTCATTTAGCATCACTAGACTGCATAAATATGAACTATCATATTAGGCAGAGGGGATATAATGAGTATGAAAACCTTATCGATTCTTTTTGTACGCATAATCATAAAGAAAAGGTTTTTAATCGCGTTTTTTATTAGTTGTGGCTATTTATTGCTGTCTCTGTATTTTAAATGGGATTTATTCCTGGGGATTGGAGAGGATGTTTTTGGAAAGACTGGGGGAGAATTTTTTAGGGCGAGTGGAGGAGATTGGAGTGCTTATTTGACGGCAGGGTTAACGTTGTTGAAATTGTTACTTATTGTTCTAGCCCTTTCTTTTCTGGTGGCAATAGTCATTGATTTTCTTAGTTGGCCACGATGTTGTAAAATCATTGCACGTTATGGAGAACGTGCGGATGCATTGATGGAAATGACTTCTGAGATTGGTAATCCCAACCGTGAGGAGCATAACAAAATCTTTCGTTGTATGTTTTCGTTTGTTGATGTGCATGGAAAAATGCATAAAAACTATTTTTTGAAGTCTAGCGATATTCCTTTGCCTACGCAAAGTCGCGTAGTGCCCACTCATCCTAAAGACAAGTTTGTGCGCTATCCAAAGCTCGGGGAAAAATTTGAGGTATTGTATTTAAAGGGCTTAGAAGACTGGCCGATAATTTTAAATACAGGCGATAGTGAATTCGCTCGTCATATCCAAGAGGAACACCGGCAAAAATTTATCCGGCAATTAAGTGAGCGTGTGAGTAAGCTGAAAATCCTTGTAGATGCGGATCCCCTCAATCCCGAGCGACAAAAAATTTATCAGCAAGCAGAGCAAGACTTACACAATTATCAGCAATTTGGTACAGAGCCGATGTTGATAGAAAAAGTAGGAGAACTCAAGTTTAAATCAAATCCATAGCCGCAAACCTGTCTCAAATATGTCTCTCTCGCTAGACTTCCTGAATATGAATGGTCATATTGGGCGGATGGAATATTAACCTTATCGATTCTTTTTGCCCGCATCATCATAAAGAAAAAGTTATTGATCGCATTTTTTATCAGTTGTTGTTGCTTATCGATTTCTCTATATTTTAAATGAGATTGATTTCTGGGGATTGGAAAGGATATTTTTGGAAAGAATTTTGTCGGATACAAGTATCCGGCCTACATAAGCTATTTCAGCTACGCCATTTCAGACGGCCTTTTCTCTCGTACAACCACCTGCCCCTCCCCGCTTTCCGCACGCCCAAGTGCTGTATTTTCCGCACCGCTGCCTGTTATAATAGCCGCTACATTCCACTACACAGATACAGGAGTTTCAAATGGCACTCGTCTCCATGCGCCAGCTGCTCGACCATGCCGCCGAGCACGGCTACGGCCTGCCCGCTTTCAATGTCAATAATCTCGAACAGATGCGCGCCATTATGGAAGCCGCTGATGAAGTGAACGCACCGGTGATTGTGCAGGCCAGCGCGGGCGCGCGCAAATATGCGGGCGCGCCGTTTCTGCGTCATCTGATTTTGGCCGCCATTGAAGAATTTCCGCATATTCCCGTCGTCATGCACCAAGACCACGGCGCATCGCCCGATGTCTGCCAACGCTCGATTCAGCTCGGATTCAGCTCGGTGATGATGGACGGTTCGCTGCTGGAAGACGGCAAAACCCCGTCCAGCTATGAATACAATGTCGAAGTAACGCGCAAAGTCGTCGAATTTTCCCATGCCTGCGGCGTATCGGTAGAAGGCGAAATCGGCGTTTTGGGCAATCTGGAAACCGGCGAAGCGGGCGAAGAAGACGGCGTGGGCGCAGCCGGCAAACTCTCGCACGACCAAATGCTCACCAGCGTGGAAGATGCCGCCCGCTTTGTGAAAGACACCGGTGTGGACGCGCTGGCCATTGCCATCGGCACCAGCCACGGTGCCTATAAATTCAGCCGCCCGCCCACAGGCGATGTGCTGCGTATCGACCGCATCAAAGAAATCCATGCCGCCCTGCCCAACACCCACATTGTCATGCACGGATCCAGCTCCGTGCCGCAGGAATGGCTGAAAGTCATCAACGAACACGGCGGCAACATCGGCGAAACCTACGGCGTGCCGGTGGCAGAAATCGTCGAGGGCATCAAGCACGGCGTGCGCAAAGTCAATATCGACACCGACCTGCGCCTGGCCAGCACAGGTGCCATCCGCCGTTACATGGCCGAGCACCCCGCCGAATTCGACCCGCGCAAATATCTGGCCGAAAGCGTCAAAGCGATGAAGCAGATCTGTATCGACCGCTACACCGCGTTCGGCTGCGAAGGCCAAGCCGGCAAAATCCAACCCGTTTCACTGGAAAAAATGGCCGCCAGATATGCCAAAGGCGAGCTGAAACAGATTGTCAAATAACCCCCAAAACGCCAAAGGCCGTCTGAAAACACAGATTCCCGTTTTCAGACGGCCTTTGGCTGCCCGACAAAAATCGGATCACAATACCGTTTCCGATATTCGGGGCATGTGGGCAACGGCAGCAATCGGTTTCGGTTTCCCGCACAATCCATGCACACTGCCCGATAACAGGTTGCCAACGCCACAGTGTGCCCGGAAATGCCATAACAATAAACCCCAAGCCTAGGCTTGGGGTTTCAAAATGCTGGTGGGTCGTGAAGGATTCGAACCTTCGACCAACGGATTAAAAGTCCGCTGCTCTACCGGCTGAGCTAACGACCCGAAAGAGTGTATTATATGCAGACATTTATTTATCGTCAAGCCAAAGCATCAGCAATTGATACCGTTCAAGTTAAAAAACTGTTTTATCTGACAATATTTTCCATCGGCTTCGAGCATGTACAGCTGCCTGATATGCCTTCTTCCGCCGTTACTGCCTACGTAAACCCACAGTTCTTTCTGCTGCGCAAAAACTGCACCCTACTCCGTTTTCAGACGGCCTCGGCACCGCCCTATGCCGTCTGAAACGGACTGCCCACAACAAAAAACCGCCTGCCGGTATTTCGGCAGGCGGTTTGCCTGAAAACGGTGCTTACTCCTGCGGCTCGGCCGCTTCTGCTTCGACAGCTGCTCCTGCCTGTTCCGCCCACTGGCGGCGGCGGGTGCGGTGGTAAGTCAGGCCGGTACCGGCCGGAATCAGACGGCCGACAATCACGTTTTCTTTCAAACCGCGCAAATCGTCCTGTTTGCCCATAATCGCCGCTTCTGTCAGCACGCGGGTGGTCTCTTGGAACGATGCGGCGGAAATAAAGCTGTCTGTGGACAGAGAGGCTTTGGTAATACCCAGCAGGATATTGTCGAAACGTGCCGGCTCTTTGCCTTCCGCTTCGGCTTTCTCATTGGCCAACATGACATCGGCGCGCTCCACCTGCTCGCCCGTGATAAAGCGGGTATCGCCCGCATCGGCAATGTTCACGCGGCGCAGCATCTGGCGGATGATGACTTCGATGTGTTTGTCCGAAATCTTCACACCTTGCAGACGGTAAACTTCCTGCACTTCCTGCACGATGTAGCGTGCCAGGGCTTCGATGCCTTGCAGACGCAGAATGTCATGCGGATCCACGGCACCATCGACAATGGTTTCGCCACGGTTCACCACCTGACCGTCGTGCACCAGAATCTGTTTCTCTTTGGAAATCAGGGTTTCGTAGGCCACACCGTCCACATCGGTGATAATCAGACGCTGCTTGCCTTTGGTTTCCTTGCCGAACGAAACCGTCCCCGTTACTTCGGCCAGCATACCGGCATCTTTCGGGATGCGCGCTTCAAACAGTTCGGCTACACGGGGCAGACCGCCGGTAATGTCGCGGGTTTTGGACGAAGCCTGCGGAATACGTGCCAGCACGTCGCCTTTACCGATTTCCTGATCTTCGCGTACGGTAATCACCGCCCCCACCGGGAAGGCCATCGAAACAGCGGTATTGGTACCCGGAATCAGCACCTCTTCGCCGTTTTCGTCAATCAGCTTCACAGTCGGCCGCAGCAGCTTGGACGTGCTGGACGAACGGCGTTTGCCGTCAATAACCACCAGCGTGGACAAACCGGTGATTTCGTCGGTCTGCTTGGCCACGGTAACGCCCTCTTCCACGTTTTCAAACTTCACGCGGCCGGCATGTTCGGTAATCATCGGACGGGTATGCGGATCCCAAGTCGCCAGCGTTTGGCCGGCTTTCACGCCCTCGCCGTCCTGCACCAGCAGCGTCGCGCCGTAAGGCACTTTGTGCCGTTCGCGCTCGCGGCCGATGTCGTCGTGAATCACCACTTCGGAAGAACGGCCAATGACAATCAGTTCGCCCTTGTTGTTGGCCACATAACGCATTTGGCTGTTAAAGCGGGCGGTACCGTTTGATTTGGCTTCCACCTGGCTGGCTGCCGCCGCACGCGAAGCCGCACCGCCGATGTGGAAGGTACGCATGGTCAGCTGAGTACCCGGCTCACCGATGGACTGCGCGGCAATGACGCCCACAGCCTCGCCGGAGTTCACCAGTTTGCCGCGCGCCAGATCGCGGCCGTAACACTTGGCACACAAACCGTAACGGGTTTTACAGGTAATCGGCGTGCGTACTTTCACTTCGTCCACACCCGAATTGTCGATCATATCCACCAACTGTTCGGTCAGCATCACACCGGCTTCAACCATGGTTTCACCCGAAGTCGGGTCTACCACGTCCTGAGCGGCCACACGGCCCAAGATACGGTCGCGCAGCGGTTCGATCACGTCGCCGCCCTGTACCACGGCTTTCATCATAAAGCCGTCTGAAGTGCCGCAATCGTCTTCCACTACCACCAAATCTTGGGTAACGTCTACCAGACGGCGGGTCAGGTAACCGGAGTTGGCGGTTTTCAGTGCCGTATCCGCCAAACCCTTGCGCGCACCGTGTGTCGCAATAAAGTATTGCAATACGGTCAAGCCTTCGCGGAAGTTCGACGTAATCGGCGTTTCGATAATCGAGCCGTCCGGCTTGGCCATCAGGCCGCGCATACCGGAAAGCTGCTTAATCTGGGCTGCCGAACCGCGCGCACCCGAATCGGCCATCATATAGATGGAGTTGAACGACTCTTGATCGACTTCTCTGCCTTCGCGGTCGATGACTTTCTGGGTCGAAAGGTTATCCATCATGGCTTTGGCGATTTTATCGCCCGCACGTCCCCAAATATCCACCACTTTGTTGTAACGCTCGCCGTTGGTGACCAAACCTTGACGGTATTGGTCTTCGATTTCCTTCACTTCGGCTTGCGCTTCGGCCAACAGCGCGGTTTTCTCTTTGGGCACTTCCATATCGTCCACACAAATCGAGATGCCGCCTTTGGCCGCAAACGCAAAACCCGTGTACATCAGGTGGTCGGCGAAAATGACGGTATCGCGCAGGCCGCACAAGCGGAACGACGCATTAATCAGTTTGGAGATTTCTTTTTTCTTCAATGCCTTGTTGATGTATTCAAACGGCAGGCCTTTGGGCAGGTGCTCGGACAGAAGCGCGCGGCCGACGGTGGTTTCATAGCGGTTCACCACCGCCTCGAACTCGCCCTCGCCGTTTTTCACCCATTCGCGCAGGCGCACGGTAATTTTGGTGCCCAGCTCGACCTGTTTGGTGTGATAGGCACGGTGTACTTCTTTCACATCGGCAAACAGGCTGCCCTCGCCCGGTGCGTTGATGCGGTCGCGGGTCATGTAGTACAGACCCAAAACAATATCCTGCGACGGGACGATAATCGGCTCGCCGTTGGCGGGGGACAGAACGTTGTTGGAAGCCAGCATCAACGTGCGCGCTTCCATTTGCGCTTCCAGACTCAGCGGAACGTGGACGGCCATTTGGTCGCCGTCAAAGTCGGCATTGAACGCGGCACAGACCAAGGGGTGCAGCTGAATGGCTTTGCCTTCGATCAAAATCGGTTCGAATGCCTGAATACCCAAGCGGTGCAGTGTCGGCGCGCGGTTGAGCATAATCGGATGTTCGCGGATGACCTCTTCGAGGATGTCCCACACTTCCGCCACTTCCTGCTCGACCAATTTCTTGGCCGCCTTAACGGTAGAAGCCAGACCGCGCAGTTCCAGTTTGTGGAAAATAAACGGCTTGAACAGCTCCAAAGCCATTTTTTTCGGCAGGCCGCATTGGTGCAGGCGCAGGTAGGGGCCGACGGTAATCACAGAACGGCCGGAATAGTCCACACGCTTACCCAGCAGGTTTTGACGGAAACGGCCGCCCTTGCCCTTAATCATATCGGCCAGAGATTTGAGCGGGCGTTTGTTGGCACCGGTCATCGCTTTACCGCGCCGGCCGTTGTCCAGCAGACTGTCCACAGCTTCCTGCAACATGCGTTTTTCGTTGCGCACGATAATATCGGGGGCATTCAGTTCCAGCAGACGTTTCAGGCGGTTGTTGCGGTTGATGACGCGGCGGTACAGATCGTTCAAATCGGAGGTGGCGAAACGGCCGCCGTCCAGAGGTACCAACGGACGCAGATCCGGCGGCAGCACGGGCAGCACGTCCATAATCATCCATTCCAGCTTCATGCCGCTGCGCTGGAATGCCTCCAACACTTTCAAACGCTTGGCGATTTTTTTGATTTTGGTATCCGAACCGGTCGATTCCAACTCTTGGCGCAACAGGCCGGTTTCCGATTCAACATCCATTTTGGCCAACAGGTCGCGGATGGCTTCGGCACCCATTTTGGCATCGAAGTCGTCGCCGTATTCATCCAACTTGGCATAATAGTCTTCTTCGGTGAGCAACTGGCGGCGTTGCAGCGGAGTCATGCCCGGATCAATCACGACAAAGGCTTCGAAATACAGCACGCGCTCGATGTCGCGCAGGGTCATGTCCAGCACCATACCCAAACGCGACGGCAGCGATTTCAAGAACCAGATGTGTGCAATCGGTGCAGCCAGTTCGATATGGCCCATGCGCTCGCGGCGCACTTTGGACAGGGTAACCTCCACGCCGCATTTTTCGCAGGTAACGCCTTTGAATTTCAACCGTTTGTATTTGCCGCACAAGCATTCGTAGTCTTTCACCGGGCCGAAAATTTTGGCGCAGAACAGGCCGTCGCGCTCGGGTTTGAACGTGCGGTAGTTGATGGTTTCGGGCTTTTTCACTTCGCCGTAAGACCATGAGCGGATGGTTTCCGGCGATGCGATGCCGATTTTGATGGCATCGAATTCTTCTTCCATGCCGGCAGACTGCAACGGATTAAACAGATTTGCTAAATTCATTTTTGCTCCTTGGGGAACGGGTTTTCAGACGGCCTTGACGGCCTTCTCCCATAACTTGCTTTTCAGACGGCCTGCGGTCGGACTGTGAGGCCGTCTGAAAACCGTTCCGGTATTCAATAACGTTCCAAATCGATATCCAGGCCCAACGAACGGATTTCTTTCACCAATACGTTGAACGATTCCGGCATACCGGCATCGATTTTGTGCTCGCCTTTGACAATGTTTTCGTACATTTTGGTACGGCCGGTAACGTCGTCCGACTTCACGGTCAGCATTTCCTGCAATGTGTAAGCCGCACCGTAGGCTTCCAGTGCCCACACCTCCATCTCGCCGAAACGCTGGCCGCCGAACTGGGCTTTACCGCCCAAGGGCTGCTGGGTAACCAGCGAGTACGGGCCGGTCGAACGGGCGTGCATTTTCTCGTCTACCAAGTGGTGCAGTTTCAGATAGTGCATCACACCGACGGTTACTTTGCGGTCGAAGGCTTCGCCCGAACGGCCGTCGTACAGGGTAATCTGGGTTTTACTGTCGTTGAAGCCCAGCTTCCGCACCTGCTCGTCATCACTCGGATAAGCCAGTTCCAGCATGGCTTTGATTTCGTCTTCATGCGCACCGTCGAACACCGGCGAAGCAAAGGTCGCGCCGCGTTTGAGGTTTTCGGCCAAGGCGATAATTTCTTCGTCGCTCAACTCGTCCAACTGCTCTTTCTTACCGCTGCCGTTGTACAGCCGGTTCAGGAATGCGCGCACTTCGCCTGCCTGGCGCTGTTCGGCCAGCATACGTTCGATGCGCTCGCCGATGCCTTTGGCTGCCCAGCCCAAATGGACTTCGAGAATCTGACCGATGTTCATACGGCTCGGTACGCCCAAGGGGTTCAGCACGATGTCCACCGGACGACCGTCGGCCATATACGGCATGTCTTCTACCGGCAGAATGCGCGACACCACGCCTTTGTTACCGTGGCGGCCGGCCATTTTGTCGCCTGCTTGCAGACGGCGTTTGATGGCGATGAAGACTTTCACCATTTTTTGTACGCCCGGCTGCAATTCGTCGCCTTGGGTCATTTTTTTCTTTTTGATCTCATACAGCTCGTCGGCTTCCTGACGCTTGTCGGCCAGACTGCCTTTAATCAGCTCGATCTGTTTGGCAATACCCTCATCGGCCATACGGATATCGAACCAGTCGTGGCGGCTCGGCAGGGATGTCAGATAGTCTTTGGTGATTTCGCTGCCTTTGGCCAGTTTCATCGGCCCGCCGTTGGCTTTTTGGCCGACAATCATGCGCTCGATACGGTCGAAAGCATCATTGTCGAAAATACGCAGCTGGTCGCTCAAATCCTGGCGGTAGCGTTTCAGCTCGGCATCAATAATCGCTTGGGCGCGTTTATCGCGCTCGATGCCCTCGCGGGTAAACACCTGCACGTCAATCACCGTACCGCTCATGCCTGTGGGCATACGCAGCGAAGTGTCTTTCACATCGGAGGCTTTTTCGCCGAAAATGGCGCGCAGCAGTTTTTCTTCCGGTGTCAGCTGGGTTTCGCCTTTGGGGGTTACTTTGCCCACCAGCACATCGCCCGCTTCCACTTCGGCACCGATATACACGATGCCCGATTCGTCCAAACGGTTCTGCATGCGCTCGGAGAGGTTCGGAATATCGCGGGTAATATCTTCCGCACCCAGTTTGGTATCGCGGGCCACGACATTCAATTCTTCAATGTGGATAGACGTGTAGCGGTCGTCTGCGGCCACTTTTTCCGAAATCAGAATCGAATCTTCGTAGTTGTAGCCGTTCCACGGCATAAAGGCGATGGTCATGTTCTGCCCCAAAGCCAGTTCGCCCAAATCGGTTGATGCACCGTCGGCCACCAAATCGCCGCGTTGCAGCACGTCGCCCGCTTTCACGGCCGGACGCTGGTTGATATTGGTAGATTGGTTGGAGCGGGTAAATTTCACCAAATTGTAAATATCCACACCCACTTCGCCGGCCACTGCCTCATCATCGTGTACGCGGATCACCACGCGGTTGGCATCGACATACTCAACGACACCGCCTCGGCGGGCAACGATGGCCGTAGCCGAATCGACCGCAACATCGCGCTCGATGCCTGTGCCGACCATCGGTTTTTCCGCGCGCAGGCAAGGTACGGCCTGACGCTGCATGTTCGCACCCATCAAGGCGCGGTTGGCATCATCGTGCTCCAAAAACGGAATCAGCGATGCGGCTACCGATACCACTTGTCCGGTGGCCACGTCCATATATTGAACGCGGTCGGCAGTGGCCATAATGGTTTCGCCTTTTTCGCGGCAGGTAATCAAATCTCCGGTCAGGTTGCCCGCTTCGTCCAAATCGGCATTAGCCTGCGCAATCACGTAGCGGCCTTCTTCGATGGCGGAAAGATAATCGATTTGGTCGGTTACTTTGCCGTCCACCACGCGGCGGTACGGCGTTTCCAAAAAGCCGTATTCGTTAGTGCGCGCATAAACCGACAGCGAGTTGATCAAACCGATGTTCGGACCTTCCGGCGTTTCAATCGGGCAGACGCGGCCGTAATGGGTGGGGTGAACGTCGCGCACCTCGAAGCCCGCGCGCTCGCGGGTCAGACCGCCCGGGCCCAAAGCCGATACGCGGCGTTTGTGGGTAATTTCGGACAGCGGGTTGGTCTGATCCATAAATTGGCTCAACTGGCTGGAACCGAAAAATTCTTTAATCGCGGCGGAAACCGGCTTGGCGTTAATCAGATCAGTCGGCATCAGGTTATCGGCTTCGGCCTGGTTCAAACGTTCCTTAACGGCACGCTCGACACGCGACAGGCCGCTGCGGAACTGGTTTTCCGCCAGTTCGCCGACCGAACGCACTCGGCGGTTGCCCAAGTGGTCGATGTCATCGACTTCGCCGTGACCGTTGCGCAGCTCCACCAATGTGGCAATGGATGCCACAATGTCTTCCACGCTCAGAACATAGCCGCCCTTCTCTGCCGCACCGGCAAAGGTTTCGTTCAGCAGGCGGCCGTACCACGAGGCCGTCTGATCGGCACTGAGTTTCTGATCATAGGTGCGGGTATTGAATTTCATACGGCCTACACGTGAAAGGTCATAGCTTTCTTCGTTGAAGAACAGGCGGTTGAACAGCAATTCCACCGCTTCTTCCGTAGGCGGTTCGCCCGGGCGCATCATGCGGTAAATCGCCACACGGGCAGCCTGCTGGTCGGCAGTCTCGTCGGTACGCAGGGTGGCGGAAATATAGCCGCCCTGATCCAGATCATTGATATACAGCGTTTGGATTTCGCCGATACCGTGAATATCGAATTGTGCCAGCAGCTCTTCGGTAACCTCATCGTTGGCCGTTGCCAGCACTTCGCCGGTATCCGGCACAATGACATCGCGGGCCAAGCTCTTACCGATGAGCGAATCGGCATCGACCGTCAGGCGTTTCAAACCGGCCTTTTCAATATCGCGGATATTTTTCGCCGTGATGCGTTTACCCGCCTGCACCAATACATTGCCTTCACCGTCTACAATATCCAGCTTGGCCGTTTCGCCTTTCAGACGGCCTGCAACGAGATCGGTCTGCACACCGTCTTTCGACAGATAATAGGTTTCTTTGTCGTAAAACGTTTCAAGAATCTGCTCGTCGTTATAACCCAATGCTTTCAGCAGAATGGTCACCGGCATTTTGCGGCGGCGGTCGATACGGAAATAGAGCAGATCTTTCGGATCAAACTCGAAATCCAGCCAAGAACCGCGGTAAGGGATAATGCGGGCAGAGAACAGCAGCTTGCCCGAAGAGTGGGTTTTACCCCGGTCATGTTCGAAAAACACGCCCGGCGAACGGTGCAGCTGGGAAACAATTACCCGTTCGGTACCGTTGATCACAAACGATCCGCTCGGTGTCATCAGCGGAATTTCGCCCATGTATACTTCGTTTTCCCGCATTTCCTTCAAAGTCTTAGATGCTGCGGAAGCTTCTTTGTCGTAAATTTTCAGGCGGATACGCGCACGCAGCGGAGCCGCATAAGTAATGCCGCGCAACTGGCATTCGGGAATATCGAATAAAGGCTCGCCCAAAGTGTAATGGACAAAATCCAACTCGGCATAACCGTTGTGGCTCACAATCGGGAAAATGGAGTTGAATGCGGCCTGCAAACCTTCGTCATCACGCCGGTCGAAGGGTTTGTCCTGTTGCAGGAACTTGGCATAAGAATCCAACTGGGTAGCCAGCAGAAACGGCACTTCCAAGACATTTTCGCGCTTCGCAAAACTTTTGCGGATGCGCTTTTTCTCGGTAAACGAATAACTCATTGCGGAATACTCCATTTGATGAGAAGACACAAATAACAGGACACTAATCGGATCCGCCGTCTGCTTTCAGACGGCCTTAATATGAAATTTACAATTATTTACCTGATAAAATTACCAAACAGGTAAATTACGGTAAAAAACACAGATTTCAACCAATGGAAACGCAATAAGGCTGGCAGTCCGACTGCCAGCCTTCCATCCGGAAAACGGATTATTTGATTTCGACTTTGGCGCCGGCCTCTTCCAATTGTTTTTGGATGTCTTCGGCTTCGGCTTTGGATACACCTTCTTTGAGGGTTTTCGGTGCACCGTCAACAATTTCTTTCGCTTCTTTCAGACCCAGACCGGTCAGAGCGCGTACCACTTTGATCACGCCGACTTTTTGCTCACTGGCCGCAACCAGGATAACGTCAAACTCGGTTTTCTCTTCGGCAGCAGCGGCACCGCCGGCAGCAGGGCCGGCAACGGCAACAGCGGCGGCAGAAACACCGAATTTTTCTTCAAACGCTTTAACCAGCTCGTTCAGCTCCATAACAGTCAGCTGTTCAACGGCGCTCAAAATGTCTTCTTTAGTAATAGCCATGCTATTTAACTCCAAATATTGTCAAAAAATAAATCAGTTGAAACAAAATGTCTGCCGAAGATTAAGCGGCTTCTTCGCCGGCTTTCTTCTCGGCCAAAGCAGCCAAACCGCGTGCAAAGCCGGAAACAGGCGCCTGCATAACGAACAGCAGTTTGGACAGCAGCTCTTCGCGGCTCGGGATAGATGCCAACTCCGCCACTTGGGCAGCATCCAACACATCACCGTTATAAGAACCGGCTTTTAGAACGATTTTGTCGTCTTTTTTCGCGAATTGATGCAGCACTTTTGCCGCAGCGACGGCATCTTCTGATGCAGCGTAAACCAGCGGACCGACCATCTGATCCGCCAAACCTGCAAAAGAAGTACCCTCTACTGCGCGGCGAGCCAATGTATTTTTCAGAACGCGCAGATACACGCCTTCTTTACGGGCATTGGCACGCAGCTCAGTCATGCTGGCAACACTGATACCGCGATATTCGGCAACCACCAGAGTTTGCGCATTCGCAATTGCGGCGCTGATCTCTTCAACGGCTACCTTCTTGGTTTCAATATTGAGACTCAAGGTCTACCTCCCACTGTTTAAATTCAGAATATTCCCCAAAAGAATATTCCACCAGCGCGGCAACCCCTAGAAGACATTTGAACAAGCAGTGCTTGATAAATATTTCAGGACTACCGTCTGCGTAGGGCAGTTACGATTAAATCTTGCGATCCCTACGGTCTTGGACATCTACTTATATGATAAGTAGCCCAATACAAACGCCCGACTGCCGACAAAGCAGTCAGGCCGTCTGAATTTCTCAGCTGTTTACGCTGGACGTATCGACACGTACACCCAGCCCCATCGTGCTGCTCACAGCCACTTTTTTGAGGTACTGGCCTTTAGCGGCAGCCGGTTTGGCCTTGACAATCGCATCCAGCAGAGCATCAAAGTTTTCTTTCAGCGCAGCCTCTTCGAAAGAAGCGCGACCGATAGTGGCATGTACGATACCGGCTTTATCGGTACGGTATTGAATCTGACCGGCCTTGGCATTTTTTACCGCCTCGGCAACATTCGGCGTAACCGTACCCACCTTCGGATTCGGCATCAGGCCGCGCGGACCCAAGATGGTACCCAACTGGCCGACAATACGCATGGCATCGGGAGAAGCAATTACGACATCAAAGTCCATATTGCCTTTTTTCACCTCTTCGGCCAAATCTTCAAAACCGACAATATCCGCACCGACTTCCTTGGCGGCCTCTGCGTTGGCACCCTGGGCAAATACCGCTACGCGGGTGGTTTTACCGGTACCTTTGGGCAAAACGACAGAACCACGGATAACCTGATCCGATTTGCGCGGATCCACACCCAGATTGAACGACACATCAACAGATTCGTCGAACTTGGCCGTCGCCGCTTTTTTAACCAGCGCAATCGCTTCGTCAATTGCGTACAGCTTATTGGCTTCAACAGACGCACGCAACGCTTGCAGACGTTTAGATACCTTAGCCATCACACACCCTCCACATTCAGACCCATAGAGCGGGCAGAACCGGCGATGGTACGCACGGCCGCATCCAGATCAGCGGCAGTCAGATCCGGCTCTTTCGTTTTTGCAATCTCTTCCAACTGGGCACGGGTTACTGTACCGACTTTTTGCGTCAGAGGATTGGCACTACCCTTTTGCAGACCCGCAGCTTTTTTCAGCAGAATGGTTGCCGGCGGGGTTTTCATCACAAAAGTGAATGATTTGTCCGCAAACGCGGTAATCACCACAGGAATCGGCAAGCCCGGCTCCATTGACTGGGTAGCCGCATTAAATGCCTTACAAAATTCCATAATATTCAAACCGCGCTGACCCAAAGCCGGGCCGACAGGCGGAGACGGATTGGCTTTACCCGCAGGAATCTGCAGTTTGATATAGCCGATAATTTTCTTTGCCACAATTTAGCTCCTAAAAAACGGGTAATCACGCGGAATCTTCCGCTCCCCAAAAAATCAGACCGCGCATTATATCGGTTTTTCGATTCAAAATCAAATCAATCATTCCAAGGCCGTCTGAAACGTATCATTCTCACCGCAATCAGATTTTCTCAACCTGGCCGAACTCCAACTCCACCGGCGTTTCACGGCCGAAAATCTGTACCGATACACGCAACTTGTTGCGCTCGTAATTTACCTCTTCCACCAGTCCGTTAAAATCGGCGAACGGCCCTTCGGTCACGCGTACCTGCTGCCCGACTTCAAACTCCACACGCGGCTTGGGCTTCTCCCCGCCCACTTGGACCTGCGCCATAATCGCATCAACCTCCCGCTGCGAAATCGGCAGCGGACGGTTGGCCGTACCGCCGATAAAGCCGGAAACCCGGGGGGTACTCTTGACCAAATGCCAAGAGTCATCGCTCATTTCCATTTCCACCAGCACATAGCCCGGGAAAAATTTGCGCTCACTGACCGTACGGCGGCCGTTTTTAATATCGACCACTTCTTCAACCGGTACCAGTATCTGGCCGAAATATGCCTCCATTCCCTCACGGGCGATGCGTTCTTTCAACGTTTTTTGGACATTCTTCTCAAAGCCGGAGTACGCCTGTACCACATACCAACGCTTAGACATCTCTATCCCCTCTTCATTAATACGTCAAAAAACAACCAAGAAATCAGCGTATCCACACCATAAATAAATACAGCCAGAACCGTAACAAAAGCCACCACAAACATGGTCATACGAAGCGTATAACTGCGCTCCGGCCAAACAACTTTCTTCACTTCTTTGACAGATTCGCGCACATAACGGCCGAACCTGCCGAAATTGCCCGCCATCAGAACAATCAGTGCCGCAACGCAAGCCAAATACGGCATCAGGCTTTTGAGCGGATTATCCAGCCACAACAGGTTCTGATGGGAAACCCACACACCGGCACCGACAATAACCGCAGCCAGCAACAAACGGAAAAAACCGATGACACCGGATTTCGGCTTCGGCTCTTCCAAAACAGCCTGCGACCGAAACGGTACTTTTTGGTTTTCCTCGGGCGACTTCAAAGGTGTCTGCTCAGACATAACAATACCTAACACGGAAATAAAAAACTAACCGGCAAGGCCGGTTAGTTTTTTGTTTGGCAGGCCAGGAGGGTCTCGAACCCCCAACCCTCGGTTTTGGAGACCGATACTCTACCAATTGAGCTACTGGCCTCTAAAATTAAGCGATGACAGAAGAAACGACACCGGCACCTACGGTACGGCCGCCTTCGCGAATCGCAAAGCGCAAACCGTTTTCCATGGCGATCGGGGCAATCAGCTCAACCGTGATCTTCACGTTCTCGCCCGGCATAACCATTTCCACGCCTTCCTGCAGCGATACCGCACCGGTTACGTCGGTGGTACGGAAGTAGAATTGCGGACGGTAGTTCGCGAAGAACGGTGTATGGCGGCCGCCCTCTTCTTTGCTCAGTACGTATACTTCGGCTTCGAATTTGGTGTGCGGGGTAATCGTACCCGGTTTGGCCAATACTTGACCGCGCTCGACTTCTTCGCGTTTGGTACCGCGCAGCAGTACGCCTACGTTGTCGCCCGCCTGGCCTTCGTCCAGCAGTTTGCGGAACATTTCCACGCCGGTACAGGTGGTTTTTTGGGTGTCTTTCAGACCGACGATTTCAATCTCGTCGCCGACGTGGATGATGCCGCGCTCGACACGGCCGGTAACCACGGTACCGCGGCCGGAAATCGAGAATACGTCTTCAATCGGCAGCAGGAAGGGTTTGTCTACGGCACGCTCGGGGGTCGGGATGTAGCTGTCCAAAGCGGCAGCCAGTTCGAAGATTTTTTCTTTGAATGCGGCATCGCCTTCCAAAGCTTTCAGGGCAGAGCCTTGGACGATCGGGCAGTCGTCGCCCGGGAAGTCGTAGCTGGACAGCAGGTCGCGGATTTCCATTTCAACCAGCTCCAGCAGTTCTTCGTCGTCCACCATGTCACATTTGTTCATGAAGACGAGAATGTAGGGTACGCCTACCTGACGCGCCAGCAGGATGTGCTCGCGGGTTTGCGGCATGGGGCCGTCTGCGGCGGATACGACGAGAATCGCACCGTCCATTTGGGCGGCACCGGTAATCATGTTTTTCACGTAGTCGGCGTGACCCGGGCAATCTACGTGGGCGTAGTGGCGGGTTTCGGTTTCGTATTCTACGTGTGAGGTGTTGATGGTGATGCCGCGGGCTTTTTCTTCCGGGGCATTGTCAATCTGGTCGTAGCCTTTGGCCTGGCCGCCGAATTTTTCGGCCAAGATGGTGGTCAGGGCAGCTGTCAGGGTGGTTTTACCATGGTCAACGTGACCGATGGTGCCAACGTTTACGTGCGGTTTGCTACGTTCAAACTTTTCCTTTGCCATGGCAAATTCCTATCTTAAAACTAAAATAAACAGGGTAAGCTTTTGGTGCCCATGGGCAGATTTGAACTGCCGGCCTCTCCCTTACCAAGGGAGTGCTCTACCCCTGAGCTACATGGGCCAATCTGATTTTGGAGCGGGTGAAGGGAATCGAACCCTCACCGTAAGCTTGGAAGGCTTCTGCTCTACCATTGAGCTACACCCGCATACTTACTGTTCTCTGCTCCAACGAGTTGGAATTTGGTGGTGGGAGAAGGATTCGAACCTTCGAAGCTCTCGCAACAGATTTACAGTCTGCCCCCTTTGACCGCTCGGGAATCCCACCAAAAGAGAAACGTAATATTAAAGTTCTTGCCGGAAACCGTCAATGCCTATTTGGTACATTTCAACAAATAATCACCAAACGGCTAATTCTAAATAAAATTATTTTTGCGCAATAATCCGCTCGTATTTGGCCTGCAGCTCTTCCTGCGTTTCCGGGTTTTCTTCGTCAATCAGGATACAGTCCACCGGGCAGACCTGCTGGCACTGAGGTTCGTCGTAATGGCCGACGCACTGCGTACACAGACCGGGGTTGATTTCGTAAATTTCCTCTCCCTGATAAATGGCATCGTTCGGGCATTCCGGCTCGCACACGTCGCAATTGATGCATTCATCGGTAATAAAAAGAGACATTTGCCCTATCCTTCATTCATACTTTTCAAACCAAGGGCGGATTATAGCACAATCCGCCTTATGCCTGTTTGACCGAAGGCCGTCACATTGATGCAGCCTGCCTGTCTGTCCGGTGCAGCAGTGCGAAGCGGCTTATGCCCGCTTTGCCCTCGCGGTAAACCGTCAGCCAGTCGGGCAGCGGCGGCATGTCGCCCGCCTCCATATAAACCCAGGCATGATTTTTCAGACGGCCTTCCAGCACAGCGAACAGCTGCGGCCAGTTTTTCCACGCAAACGGCGGGTCGAGAAAGACACCGTCAAACCGGTCATGACTGTCGCGCAGATAGGCCAAACCGTCCGCCTGCCGCACTTCCGCCCGCTCCAAGCCCATCAATGCGGCGTTTTTTTTCAGGTTATGTACGGTCGGGCGGTGGTTGTCGAGCAAAAGCACGCGGCGGGCACGGCGGGAAGCCGCCTCGAAACCGAGTGCGCCGCTGCCGGCAAATACGTCCAATACCGACTGGCCGGTCAAATCCTGCCCCAGCCAGTTGAATACTTTTTCGCGTACCATATCCGGTGTCGGCCGCAATCCTTCGGCGGCAGGGAAAGTCAGTTTGCGGCCGCGGCACTCGCCGCCGATGATGCGTACCTGATTACTGTGTCTGCTGTTTGTTTTTGCCACGGAAAATCCTTTCGGTCGGCCAAGAATCCGCCATCATGATAGCAGGCAAACATGACGTTTTCCCATACTGTCCGGCCGTCTGAAAACGAGCGAAGCAAGTTTCTGCGCAGCTAAAACGGCTGCACCGCCCCAAACCGCTAGGTGCGTTTTCAGACGGCCTACTCCGCCGCCTTGACGGCATCAATGACACCGGCAATATCGAGCAGGCGGCCTTTGCGGCCGCGTTTGGCGGCAATGTCCTGTATACGCAGGCGCTCCTGATGCGCACCGCCGCGTCTGCCCGTACTCTCGACGATAAATTCGGGCGCGGCCACAACGGCCAGATGCGCCAACCTGTCGCCGTCGCCCAAACTCATCAATTGCAGGCCGCGCCCTTTGGCCATCACTTCCAATTCGCCGAGCGGGAAAGCCAGCAGCCGCTTGGCTTCGCTGACCGCCACCACCTGACAGTCGGGATTAATCAGCGAAACGGCCAATACGGGCACGGGCGGCAGGACGGTTTCGCCCGCCTTCACGGTCATCAGCACTTTGCCCGCTTTCACCCGGGCAACCATATCGCCGAGTTTGGCGATAAAGCCGTAGCCGCCGCTGTTGCCCAGCAGATAATGGCGGTCGGGCAGGCCGGTCATGACGGCAACGACATGGGCGCCGTTCTGCAAGTCAATCAGCGAAGCCAGCGGTACGCCGTCGCCGCGCCCGCCGGGAATATCGGCGGCATCGAGCGTGTAGGTGCGGCCGTGCGAATCGAGTACGACAACCGGCCACACCGTGCGCCCTTCGATCACCTGTTTGAGGCCGTCGCCTTCTTTGAATGCGGTTTGCCCCAAATCGAGATGGTGTCCGGCGCGGCTGCGTATCCAGCCCTGACGGGACAGAATCAGCGTAACCGGCTCATCGGCGGTGGTCTGAGTCAGCGTGGCGCGTTCGGCGGCTTCTACCAAAGTCCGCCGCTCATCGCCGTACTGCTTCATATCGGCCTGCATCTCTTTGATAATCAGCTTTTTCTTTTCGTTTTCATCGCTCAGCAGGATATTCAGACGGCCTGCTTCGTCGCGCAGTTCATTCAATTCTTTTTCCAGCTTGAAGCCTTCCAGACGGGCCAGCTGGCGCAGGCGGATTTCGAGAATGTCTTCGGCCTGGATTTCGGTCAGGCCGAAAGCGGCCATCAGGTCGGGCTTGGGTTCGTCCGATTCGCGAATCACCCGAATCACTTCGTCGATGTGCAGAAAGACCGTCATGCGCCCTTCGAGAATGTGGATGCGTTTTTCCACCTGCTCCAAACGGAAATTCAGACGGCGTGTAACCGTGGCGGTACGGAATTCCAGCCACTCGCTCAAAATGGTTTTGAGGTTTTTCTGGGCGGGGCGGTTGTCCGTTCCCATCATCACAAGGTTCACCGGCACATTGCCTTCCAGAGAAGTCTGCACCATCAGCGTGTTGATGAAGTTTTCCGGGTCGATGCGGCCGGATTTCGGCTCGAACACCAGCCGTACGGGCGATTCGCTGTCGCTCTCGTCGCGCACGCGGTCCAACAGGGAAAGCATCAGGGCTTTGGTGTTCTGCTGCTCTTGGGTCAGGGCTTTTTTGCCCGATTTGGGTTTGGGATTGGTCTGCTCTTCGATTTCGGCCAGAATTTTCTGCGCCGAAGTATGGGGCGGCAGCTCGGTTACGATGATGCGCCACTGGCCTCGCGCCAGTTTTTCGATTTCGTAACGCGCACGCACGCGCACGCTGCCTTTTCCGCTTTCGTAAATCTGCTGCAAATCGGCAGCGGAAGTGATGATGTGGCCGCCGCCGGCAAAATCGGGCGCGGGGAGATACTGCATCAGCTCGGCCGTGGTCAGCGACGGTTTTTTCAGCAGGGCAACCGCGGCTTGGGTAACCTCCGTGAGATTGTGCGGCGGGATTTCGGTGGCCATACCGACGGCAATCCCCGATGCGCCGTTGAGCAGCACCATCGGCAGCCGCGCGGGCAAATGTACCGGTTCTTCAAACGCGCCGTCGTAGTTGGGCACAAAATCCACCGTGCCCATATTGATTTCGGACAGCAGCAGCTCGGCAATCGGCGTGAGCCGCGCCTCGGTGTAACGCATGGCCGCCGCGCCGTCGCCGTCGCGCGAACCGAAATTGCCGATGCCGTCGATTAAAGGATAGCGCAGCGTGAAATCCTGTGCCATGCGCACCATCGCTTCGTAGGCCGAACTGTCGCCGTGCGGGTGGTATTTACCCAAAATCTCGCCGACCACGCGGGCGGATTTCACCGGCTTTGCACCTGCGGTCAAGCCCATATCGCGCATGGCATACAGAATGCGCCGCTGCACGGGCTTTTGGCCGTCTGAAACCTCGGGCAGGGCGCGGCCTTTGACAACGCTCATCGCATATTCGAGATAGGCACGCTCGGCATAGCGGCCCAGCAGCAGGTAATCTTCTCCGGCAACGGCCGAAGACGGTTTCATCACGGTTTCCATACAATTTCCATCTGACGGGTGGACAATCTGACGCAGGCGGCATTGTAAAGCAATTTGCCGGTACGGGCATGACGGCAAACACAGCAAGGACGTGCATGGGCCTGTCCGGTTTCGGGACAAGATACTTTTCCATCAACGGCAAATTGTCGGATTCCAGAATCCGACCTACTGTTAAAACAGGTTTCTGCAAAAGCAAACTACCGTTACACCGTTTCAGGCGGCCTATGCCGCCCGCACATTGCTCGTTCGATTCGAGACAAACAACTATTTACAATCGTAGGTCGGACTCTTGAATCCGACACTCCAATTACAGAAATTCAATGTGCCGGTCGGGTTTCGCAATCCGATATTCCTGCCCCCTCTAACCCTATCCCATCGCACCTATCCACCCGAAAAAGTCGGATTCAAGAATCCGACCTACGGAATTTTCCGATAAAACAGGCCGTCTGAAAACACACGGTTCAGACGGCCTGATGGCGGAACGGACGACGGCAGAAACCGATACACCGTTTCCCGCCGTACCGATCATTTATTTCAACACAACACGGATCCAGCGGTTCACCCAGCGGCGCTGCTTCATGCCGATATCCGTTTCATTCGGATTGTCTGCTTTGGGCGGCAGGCCGGCGTGTTGGAACACGGCGGGCAGTTCGGTATTTTTTACCGCCGGATACACCCACATTTCGGCCGGTATCGCTTTCTGTACCGCACCGCTTTGCAGGTACTGCACCAGTTTGGCCGCCAGCACAGGCTCTTTCGCGCCTTTGAGCACGGCCGCGCCCTCTACCTGGCGGAACACGCCGCCTTTCAGAAACAGATTGCCTGTCGGCGGCACGCTGTATTTGCCCTTGCTGTAAAACACTTCGGCTGCAGGGCTGGTCGCATAGCTCACCACCAGCGGGCGCGAACCGCCGTTTTGCGTGAATTCGGTGTAGTACGCCTCACTCCAATCGCGCGCCACTTTCACGCCGTTGGCACGCATTTTCTGCCACCAGTCGAACGCCCTCTGCTCGCCCATACCCTGAATATTGGCCAGCAGGAAGCCCAAGCCCGTACTCGACATACCCGGATTGGGCATCACCAGCAGATTTTTATATTGCGGCTTGACCAAATCGTCCAGCGTGGCGGGCAGCGGCAGTTTCTGCTTTTCAAACCAGGCTTTATCGTAATTGAGTGCGATATAGCCGTGATCCACCGCCAGCGCACCCGGCAGCGACACCGACACCGGAGCCGACGCAGGCTGCTTCTCCGCCAGAATGCCCGACTGGCGGGCTTTATGTACCGTCGTATTGTCCAAACCGTAAACCGCATCGGCCACCGGCCGGGCACGGCTCAAAATCAGCTTGTTCACCATCTCATTGCCGCTGCCCACTTTAATCACGCTGACTTTGGCATCATTGGCCTGCTCGAAAGCGGCAAACGCATCTTTGGGCAGACTGAACGACTTATGCACCGCCAGACGCACTTCGGTTGCCGCCTGCACGCCCGCACTCAGCAAACAGGCGGCCACTGCCGCCCACAACATTTTTCCCTTCATGCTTTTTCCCTTCATTCCGCTATCCTTTTTCTGTTTGACCGTTTCACGCCCTATCCGGCTGCGCTATGATAATGCCAAACCCCGACCCGATTCAAACTTTATGCACCCGCAACCCGTTTGGCTGATTGATTTGGACAACACGCTGCACGATGCCGACAGCGGCATTTTCCCGCTGATCAACCGCACCATGACCGAATCCGTCGCCCGCCGCCTCAACCTGCCCCTTCACGAAGCCGACCGTCTGCGCCGCGACTACTGGCAGCAGTACGGCGCCACCCTTTCCGGCCTGATGCAGCACCACCCCGGAACCGACCCGGCCGCTTTTCTGCGCGAAAGCCACCCCATGACGCAGATTCTGCCGCTGCTCAGCCCTGCTCCCGGCCTCGACACCGCGCTGGCCGCCCTTGGCGGACGGCGTGCCGTTTTTTCCAACGGCCCGCAGTTTTATGTGGACGGCCTGCTCGAAGCCATGAATATCACGTCTTATTTCCATGCCGCCTACGGCATCGACAGCTTGGGGTTTCAGCCGAAACCGCAGCCCGAAGCCTACCGCCGCATCTGCCGCCTGCTGGCGGTCGAAGCACACCGTTGCATCATGGTGGACGACAGCGCGGCCAACCTGATCACCGCCAAAACACTGGGCATGACCACCGTTTGGTACGGCAGCCATGCCCGCGCCGCCGCCTTTGCCGACTACACCGCCGCCGATATGCAGCAGTTGGCCGCCATAGCAAATCGCGCCGCAACGCGCTAAAATACGCCGTTTTACCGATCCGAAGGAATCCGTCATGCGAACCGCCGCCCTGCTTATGCTCAGTCTGGCATTAAGTGCCTGCTCGTGGGAGACTTACCGAAACAGCGAAGGCCGCACCGGCCTGCGTCCCAAATACGAAGCGGGTACCCGCGTTTACTATCAGGACGGCACCTACTCGCGCAACGGCCTCAACCACCAATACCGCCCCGAGCAGCACGCGGTCAAACCCGACGGTACCGGCCTCCCCGCCGATAACCGTACCCACTGGCAAACGCCCGCCCGCTAAGCCCGAGGCCGTCTGAAACCCGTTTTCAGACGGCCGTTTTCCCTTTTCGGAGTATCCATGAACACGCTGCATATCGTTATTCTCGCTGCGGGCAAAGGCACCCGTATGTATTCCCGACTGCCCAAAGTGCTGCACGAAATCGGCGGCGAACCGATGCTGGCGCGCGTCATCGACACCGCGCGCAGCCTGAACCCCGCAGGCATTCATGTCGTGATCGGCCACGGCAGGGAGCAGGTGCGCGAAACCGTCGTGCGCGATGTGAACTGGGTGGAGCAGACCGAACAGCTCGGTACCGGCCACGCACTCAAAACCGCCCTGCCCCACCTGCCCGCCGACGGCCGCACCTTAGTCCTGTACGGCGACGTACCGCTCACCGACACCGCCACGCTGCACACCCTGCTCGACGCGGCGGGCAGCCAAGTCGGCCTGCTGACCGATGTGTTGGAGAATCCCACAGGCTACGGACGCATTATCCGCAACGTGCAGGACAAAGTAGTCGCCATCGTGGAAGAAAAAGATGCCGATGCCGCGCAAAAAGCCGTCCGCGAAATCAATACCGGCATTCTGGTGCTGCCCAACGCCCGCCTGGCCGACTGGCTCGGCCGCCTGTCCGCCGACAATGCGCAGGGCGAATATTATCTGACCGACCTGATCGGCCTGGCCCATACAGACGGCATCACGGTTACGCCCGTGCCGGTGCGCGCCTCCCATCTGGCCGCCGGTGTCAACAACAAAGCGCAGCTGGCCGAATTGGAACGCATTTTCCAGGCCGGTCAGGCACAGGCCTTATTGCAGGCGGGCGTTACCCTGCGCGACCCTGCACGTTTCGACCTCAGAGGCCGTCTGAAACACGGCCAAGATGTAGTCATTGATGTCAATGTCATCATCGAAGGCGATGTGGAACTGGGCGACGGCGTACAAATCGGCGCGCACTGCGTCATCAAAAACGCCAAAATCGGCGCGGGCAGCCGCATCGCCCCGTTCAGCAGTCTGGAAAACTGCGAAATCGGCGCAGACAACCACATCGGCCCCTACGCCCGCCTGCGCCCCGGCACCCGACTGGCCGACGGTGTCCATATCGGCAATTTCGTCGAAGTGAAAAACAGCCATATCGGCCAAGGCAGCAAAGCCAACCACCTGACCTATCTGGGCGATGCCGACATCGGCTGCCGCACCAATATCGGCGCGGGCACCATCACCGCCAATTACGACGGCGTACACAAATACCGCACCAGCATCGGCGACGAAGTGCGCATCGGCTCGAACAACGTCCTGATTGCCCCCGTAGAGATCGGCAACCGCGCCACCACCGGCGCGGGCAGCGCCATCAGCAAAAACTGCCCCGAAGGCAAACTGAGCATCGCGCGCGCGCGCCAAAGCGTTATCGAAGGCTGGATCCGCCCCGAAAAACCGGCCGAAAAATAAGCCTTCGCCACAATCAGGCCGTCTGAAACCGCATATTTCGGGTTTTCGCTTCGCAGAAACCCGTTTCACTCGTTTTAGCTTCGCAGAAACCCGCTTCGCGGGTTTTCAGACAGCCTTCAATCTTCTGCCCCACTCCGGTCAGGCTCCCGAATCCGCCAGACCGCCCCCCGCTTTTGCGTCGCGCAACCCGATACCTTGGTTCCAGCTGCGCAGAAATAGTGCTGCACACCGTTTCAGCTTCGGCGCAATTCTGCTTCGCCCGTTTTAGCTGCGCAGAAACCCGCTTCGCGGGTTTTCAGACGGCCTGACACACAATTGCCATCAACACCCGTTACAGTAGGCACAACGGCTTGGCCGTCTTTTCCATCTGTTTCGGAGTCCGCATATGAAAACCGTTCTGACCGCGCTGCTGCTGTTGAGCCTTTCCGCCTCTCTGTGGGCACAAAAACTGATTATCGCCCACCGTGGTGCCAGCGGCTATCTGCCCGAGCACACTCTGGAAAGCAAAGCCCTGGCGTTCGGCCAGCGCGCCGACTATCTGGAACAGGATTTGGCGATGACCAAAGACAACCAACTGGTTGTCATTCACGATCATTTCCTCGACGGCCTGACCGATGTCGCACAAAAATTTCCCGGCCGCGCCCGTGCCGACGGCCGGTTTTATGTGGTGGATTTCACACTGGACGAAATCCGTTCGCTGCGCATGACGGAAAACTTCAAAACCGAAAACGGCCGCCAAGTGGCCGTCTATCCCCAACGCTTCCCGCTGTGGCAGGGCAATTTCCGCATCCACACTTTTGAAGAAGAGCTGCAATTTATCCGCGGACTGGAAAAATCCACCGGCAAAACCATCGGCATCTATCCCGAAATCAAAGCCCCGTGGCTGCACCATCAGGAAGGCAAAGACATCGCCCGCGCCACTTTGGAAATGCTGAAAAAATACGGCTACACCGGCAGGCAAGATGCCGTTTTCCTGCAAACCTTCGACTTTAACGAACTCAAACGCATCAAGCAGGAGCTGATGCCGCAGATGGGCATGGATGTGAAACTGGTGCAGCTGGTGGCCTATACCGACTGGAAAGAAACGCAGGAGCGGCGCAACGGCAAATGGGTCAATTACAGCTACGACTGGATGTTCAAGCCCGGTGCAATGAAAGAAATCGCCCGCTATGCCGACGGGGTGGGGCCGGCCTGGTATATGCTGCTGGACGGGAAAAAATCGCAACGCGGGCGCATCGCCGTTACCCCGATGGTGGCCGACATTCAGAACGCGCGCCTGAAACTGCACCCCTACACCGTGCGCCGCGACGCGCTGCCGCCCTATGTTGCCGACATCGACGAAATGTATGCCGCCCTGTTCAATCAGGCACACGCCGACGGCATCTTTACCGACTTCCCCGACACTTTGGCCGCCTATCTGAAAAAATAGGCAGCGGTTTGGCAGTCTGAAAAATCAGCCGAAAGGCCGTCTGAATACACAGCCGTTTTCAGACGGCCTTAAATTTTCTGCCCGCGCAGATTCTCCTGCCGGATACCGGTATCCGACCTGCTTCCTGCTCCCGATCTACCAGCCCGTAGGTCGGATTCCCGAATCCGGCACACCCAACCGCCAACATTGAGGATTCCGATACGGATTGATTGTTGATTGGATTTTGATTTGTCGGATTCGGGAATCCGGCCCACCCATTTACAGCCCGATCCGTCCAAAGTCAAACAGCCCGCACAACGGTTACCGTTGTCCAAAAAAGGCCGTCTGAATCCCCAAATCAAGGTTTCAGACGGCCTCAGTATGCAGGTCGGATTCTGGAATCCGACACACCAAACCGCAACATTGCCCTGCCCGATCCGATGTCATTGAACACCGCCGATACGGATGGGCTGTCGGTTGGATTGTCTTCCGTCGGATTCAAGAATCCGACCTACCCAAGATACAGCTTTATTCCACGGTTACCGACTTGGCCAGATTGCGCGGTTTATCGACATCGGTACCGCGTGCCAAGGCGGTATGGTACGACAGCAGCTGCACGGGGACGGTATGCACGACAGGCGACAAAATGCCGACGTGGCGCGGGGTACGGATGACATAAACGCCCGCATCTTCGCTGAAATGGCTGTCCGAATCGGCAAATACGAACAGTTCGCCCCCGCGCGCGCCCACTTCCTGCATATTGGCTTTCACTTTATCGAGCAGGCTGTCGTTGGGCGCAATCACCACCACGGGCATATTTTCGTCCACCAAGGCCAAGGGGCCGTGTTTCAGCTCGCCTGCCGGATAGGCTTCGGCATGGATATAGGTGATTTCTTTCAGTTTCAGCGCGCCTTCCAGCGCAATCGGGTAATGAATGCCCCGGCCGAGAAACAGCGCGCTGGTTTTCTTGGCAAACTTTTGTGCCCATGCGGCAATCTGCGGTTCGAGGTTCATCACGTGCTGGATACTGCCCGGCAGCTGGCGCAGTTCTTCCGTATAAGCCTGCACCTGCGCTTCGCCGATCAGGCCGCGCTGTTTGGCCAGCGTCACCGCCAAGCCGAACAGCGCCACCAGCTGCGTGGTAAACGCCTTAGTCGATGCCACACCGATTTCGGCACCCGCACGGGTGTAGAACACCAAACTGCTTTCGCGCGGCAAGGCCGACTCCATCACATTGCAGATGGACAGACTGTAACGGTGGCCGAGCGATTGGGCGTATTTCAGGGCTTCCATCGTGTCCAGCGTTTCACCCGACTGCGAAATAGTGATGACCAACTGGTCGGGGTCGGCAATCACTTGGCGGTAGCGGTATTCACTGGCGATTTCGACATCGGTGGCGATTTTCGCCACTGCTTCGAGCCAGTATTTGGCCGTCAGCGCAGCATAATAGGACGTACCGCAGGCCAAAATCTTGATGCTGCGCACGACATCGAACACTTCCCGCGCACCGGTGCCGAAGTTTTCCGCCTCAAAACCGCCGTTGAGAAACACTTCGGCCGTATCGGCCACCGCCTTGGGCTGCTCGTGGATTTCTTTCTGCATAAAATGGCTGTACGGCCCCAGTTCCAGCGATGCGAGCGACAACTCGGACACGCGTGCTTTGCGCTCTGCCGCCGCGCCGTTTTTATCCGTCAGCCGCACAAACCCCTGCGCATTCAGTTCGGCAATATCGCCGTCTTCCAAAAACGCCACATGGCGGGTAAACGCAATCACGGCCGACACGTCGGACGCGATAAAGGTTTCGTCTTCGCCCAAAGCCACCAAGAGCGGGCAGCCCATACGCGCCACCACCATGCTGCCCGGTTTGTCCTGCGCCATCACCGCAATCGCATACGCGCCGTGAAAACGCGCCGCCGCCGCGCGCACCGCTTCAAACAGGCAGCCGCCGTTGCGGCCGTATTCGTGCTGCACGCTGTGGGCGATGACTTCTGTATCGGTTTGCGACTCGAACGCATAGCCCAAAGCCTGCAAACGCTCGCGCTCGGCTTCAAAGTTTTCGATGATGCCGTTGTGCACCACCGCAATCAGGCCGCCCGAAATATGCGGGTGGGCGTTCGGCTCGGTTACCCCGCCGTGCGTCGCCCAGCGGGTATGGCCGATGCCCGTATGGCCGCTCAGCCCTTTGCCTTTGGCCGCCGCCTCCATCATGGCCACACGGCCGACACGGCGCACGCGGCGGATACGATCCCCGTCGTGCACCGCGATACCCGATGAATCATAACCGCGATATTCCAGCCTTTTGAGGCCGTCGGTTAAAAAATCCACAACATTGTGATGGGCGCGAACCGCGCCGACGATACCGCACATAATCTGTTCCTTAGTATCCGATTGATCAAAAAAACGCCGTTTCAGACGGCCTCTGCGCCCGCCCCCGAATCGTTGGAACGGACGTTTTCCGCTTGCGGCCGCAGCGGCGCACCGCCCCCTGCCGCATCGGAACCAGCCGCCGATTATAACCCGAAACCGCCGTCTGAACGGCAGCACGGCAGCGCGCAAATGTGCCCGCAGCGTTTCAACCTATGCCCCCATACCGTTTATCAAGCACGAAAGTAAGACGGATACGCCTTGCCAGCCGCACCTTGCGGTAGGTCGGATTCTTGAATCCGACACCCTTTTTCTGCCTGACCGAACCGTGTCGGATACAAGTATCCGACCTACGTTCAGACAGCAAAACAATCGGCCGCCCCAATCAAGCGCAATGCCGAAAGCACACAACAAAAGGCCGTCTGAAATTCAGCTTTGGCCGGATACACGTAGGTCGGATACGCTGTATCCGACACCGGCTCGGCCGCCACCGGATCGGTTTTCACAAACACAATCGGTACGCTATCGCCGGAGACCCGATTATCCGAAATACCTCATCTGACTGAATCATGCCGGATATGAAATCTCCGTCCTACCAAGACTGCCCTAAAATACCTGAAACTGGTTTCAGCCCTTACCCAAGGCTGTCTGAATGCCGATTGAGCCGAATATGCGTAGGTCGGATACTCGTATCCGACACCAGCTTGGCTGCTGGCAAGATGTGTTTTTGGCCGGATACGGGCAGCATTGTATCGGATACTCGATATGCGGAAATCCCACTCCCGACCTCCTTATATCGGCACAGATATCCGGCCTATGCTCTTCGCTAACCGGTCGGATTCACGCCCTTGCCGGATACAAGTATCCGGCCTACGTTCTCAATCCTACGCTTTTTCAGACGGCCATACAGACGGATTTCCGGCAGCGATACCCTGCCTGCGGACACAAAAAACCCGCAAAACACAGGTTTTGCGGGTTGGGATACAAAACGGAAAATCCGCTGTCAATATCAGTCTTGACGCAGCTGGCCGATACCGTCCACTTCGATTTCCACGCGGCGGTTCGGTTGCAGACAGGCGATTTCCTGCTCGCGCGGCAGCGTGGCGGCACACTCTTTGACCGGATAGCGTTTGCCCAAGCCCTGCGCGCTCATGATGCCGACCGGTACACCGCGCGACACCAGATAGCGGCGTACGGTTTCGGCACGGCGCATCGACAGCGCGTCATTGTAGGCATCGCTGCCTTTGCGGTCGGTATGGCCGATGATACGGATGGCGTTGATGCGCTCGAAACGCTTAACGTCTTCGGCAAAACGGTCGAGTTTGGCATAGCCCTCGGGCAACATATCGCTGCTGCCGCTCTTATCGAAGGCAAACAGCGCATCGGCGCCCAAAGTCAGCCGCTGGGTAGATGATTTTTCCGATACCGGGCCTTTGGGCGGGCAGACGGCATCTTTCGGATATACCGGCTTCCAATAGAAGCTGCGGGCGAATTTATCTTTGTCGTAAATAACTTTGAACTGGCAGGTGGTCACATCGGCCACGTTCGCCGTATTGTCGGGATCCTTCGGCACACCCGGGGTATGGAAGTGGAACAGATAATCCCACTCGCGTACATTGAACATGCCTTCATCGTAATGCGGACGGCCGATCAGCTTGTACAGCTCGTCTTTCGTCATACCCGCTTTGATGTTAACCAATTCATCGGTGGTCGGGAACGTACCGCGCTTATTGTTGAACGTCAGCGAATATGGTTCGGGGAAAACAGGTTCGTCTGTCGTACCGTCGGCACGGACATCACTCTTGGTGGCACAAGCAGCCAGCAGACTGACCGCCAGCAGGGTCGCGCCTGTTTTCCAGAATTTAATGGATTTCATCTTTCATTCCTTAACAAATAGTGAACACAGTAACGGTTGCTGCTAAAACAAGCAGGGATTCTAGCAGCAACCGCCGGTTCTGGCTACCTGCCGTTTACCATTGGTAACCCACAGCCGCAGTGGCACCGAAGTGGCCGCGCGAATTGCCGGAAGCCGTACCTTTGATAATCCAGTTACCGCCGTCTGAAATGCTCGAATAGCCGACTGCATAACCGGTCGCACCACGGTACACACCGCCGCCGACAGCCATCATGCTCTTGCCCGGCAGATAGGCCTGCGGCAGACCGGCTGTGGCCAAAGCTTGCGCCACACCGGCTTTGGCATCGGCATTGACTTCGTCAATACGGTTGCTGATACCTTGTGCCAGGCCTTTCAACTGACCGACATTCACCGCATCGGTATCCGCCACACCCGGCGCCACATTGGTGATGCGGTTGCCGCCGTTGTTCAGACCGCTGCCCGTCAGGCTCACAGGGGCTGCACCGTTGCTGCCGCCGATGGTGATGCCGTCTGTATTGACGGTCGTGTTGCCTGCAGTAACGGTATCCGCCGTTACGCTGCCCACTTTCACATCTTTGGCAAGCTGAACTTCCAAAGTACCGTTACCATCAGCTTTGACATTGATGTTGCCAGCAGCCGATTGGAAGGCAGCCGATTGGTCTTTATCCACGCCCTCGCCTTTGACAGTAACTACGCTGTTGAGCTTATGACGGTTTAGGGTATCACTGTTGTTACCTGTGAAGATTAAGCCATCGTTTAGGTTGGCTACTTCTTGGGTAACAGACTTGGTTGGGTCTTGTGGGTCTTTGGTCTCATAGACAAGACGAGTTGTACCGTCTTTACCTGGTAGACCATTGACACCATTTGTACCATCAACACCTTGCGCACCATCAGCACCTTTTAGGGTGAGACCGTTTGCACCGTCTTTACCGTTCAAGCCGATAGAGCCGTCTTTGCCGTTAATCACAACCGCTGAGCCGTCTTTACCGTTTACGCCGATAGTACCATCAACGCCGTCTTTGCCTGGTTCGCCTTTTTCGCCAACTTGGATATTATCGGCGGTTAGGTCGCCTTTGGTGGCAAAGGTGATTTTGCCGTCAGCTTCTTGCTTCACAGTCAAGTTCTTGCCAGCAACCAATTCAACGGTTTCGCCAGATTTAATCAGCTCATCGTTACCTGAGACTTTTTCACCGCCATCGGTGGCTGATGATTTTAAGGTAAAGCCAGAGTTGTTGATGGCATCAGCCACAGTCTTAGCATTTACCAGCTTGTTCTCATCAGCAGCATCAGGCGTGGTTACCTTGCCGTCTGTATTGGTCAGCGGTGTAGTGTTGGCTTTGATTTCGCCGTTGTCGCCTTTGGTGATGGTTGTGCCATCGGTATTGACGCTCAAATCAAAGATTTTCGCACCGCCTGCTGTACGACCTGAGTCGTCCACTTTCACCGAGCCGTCTTTTGAGGTTACTTCTTCGCGAGAAGCTGCAACCGCTGTGTTCAGCTGGCTGACATTGACCGCATCATTCGGAGCTGTGCCATCAGCAACATTGGTAATCTTCACGGCATTGCCGTTGGTATCACCTACTTTCAGGTTGCCGTTGCCGTCGTTCGTGATAGACGGATTATTGGCAGCGTCTTTTGGACCAAATGACACTTTGTCAAAGTTCACATCACGCTTGGTTTCCACTTTATAAGTGGTTGAACCGTCTGCGTTCACGGTTGGGATAACGGTGATGTTATCGCCCTCAACCACTTTGGTGGTGGCAGCCGCCGCAGCTTGTTTGAGCTGGTCTTCGGTCGCTGCTTGTCCGCTGACGATGTTGTCAGGATTCCAAGTGGTGTTGGTCAAGCCGCCCACTGTGCCTTTGTTGCCGTCGATGGTTACAGGATTGTCGCCGCCCACGGTCAAGCCGTCTTTGGTCAATTTGCTGCCACCAATCGTCAAGCTACCATCTTTGGTCAAATCAACATCTTTGTTGAGACCATAAGTGATGTTTGCACCATCACGGGTTACATTTAAGTTGTCTTTGGCTTTAAAGGTTACGGTATCAGCTGGGTTGATTAGCTCTTTACCGTCTGTGCCTTCGGCTGCCAAGTTCCAACCAGAGTTGTTGATGGCGTTAGCGATGTCGCCAGCAGTTGCCAAGGCATTGGCAGCGGCAGGTGTGTTTACTTTGCCGTCTGTATTGTTGGTCAATTCGCTGGTAACGGCTGCAATATTACCCTTGTCATCAACTTTTACAGTTGTGCCGTCAGTTTTGGCAGCAACGGTGTAAGTGGTTGAACCATCTGTATTGGTTTCAGGGGTAACGGTTACACCTTGGTCGCCTTGAACCTTAGTGGTCGCAGCAGCAGCGGCTTTTTGTAGGTCGCCCACATTCACTGCGTTTTTCAACACATCACCAGAAGCATTGGCAAGTTCAACTTTGTTGCCGCTTGCATCTTTTAATCCACTGTCCAAGTTTTGGATTTGGATTGGTGATACGGTTGTGCCGTTCACAGAACCAAGTTTTAAGTTGTTGCCGTTTGCCACAAGCATTGGACCGTTATTGATGATAAGTCCGTCTTTAGTCAGAGCGGTTTCACCAATCTTCAATGAGCCAGCATCAGTTAGGTCAATGTCTTTGTTGAGCTTCACGGTCAGTTTGTCTGTACCATCAGCTTCAACGCTGATATTGCCAGCAGCTGACTGGAAGGTCTTCGCCGCATCTTTATCAACGCCTTCACCCTCAATGGTTACCACGCTGTTTAGCTTATGACGGTTTAGGGTATCGCTGTTGTTACCTGTGAAGATTAAGCCATCGTTTAGGTTGGCTACTTCTTGGGTAACAGACTTGGTTGGGTCTTGTGGGTCTTTGGTCTCATAGACAAGACGAGTTGTACCGTCTTTACCTGGTAGACCGTTTGTACCATTTGTACCATCAACACCTTGTGCACCGTCAGCACCTTTTAGGGTTAAGCCGTTTGCACCGTCTTTACCGTTCAAGCCAATAGAGCCGTCTTTGCCGTTAATCACAACCGCTGAGCCGTCTTTACCGTTTACGCCGATAGTACCATCAACGCCGTCTTTGCCTGGTTCGCCGTTTTGACCTGGTTCGCCTTTTTCGCCAACAGTGATGTTGTTGTTCAGAGCAAAGCGGATTTCGTTATCAGCCACGGTGGTAACAATGTTTTTGTCGGTGCTGGTGAAATTCACCGTTTGACCAAGGTTCACATTGTCTTCTTTGGCATTGCCTGCCAAGGCAGAGTTATCCGCGGTGATGTTAAAGCCTTTTTCAACCAAGTTTTGTGAAGCGGTTTTCAAGTCGCCCACATTCACGGCGTTGTTTAAGGTTTCACCAGTGGCGTTAGCAAGTTCAACTGGGTTGCCAGCTGTATCTTTTAATCCACTATCCAAGTTTTGAATTTGGATTGGTGATACGGTTGTGCCATCAACAGAACCTAGTTTTAAGTTGTTGCCGTTACTCACCAACATCGGACCGTTATTGATGATAAGTCCGTCTTTGGTCAATGCAGTGTCGCCGATTTTGAGTGAACCGTCTTGGGTCAAATCAACATCTTTATTTAGACCATAAGTGATATTTGCACCATCACGGGTTACATTCAAGTTGTCTTTGGCTTTAAAGGTTACAGTATCGGCTGGGTTGATTAGCTCGCTGTCAGGTGTGCCTTCGGCAGCAAGTTTCCAGCCAGAAGCATTGATTGCTTCGGCAACATCGCCAGCAGTAACTAGGCTGGTCGGTGTCGTTGCAGTTGATTTACCATCGTTATCGGTTGTGATATCACTGGTAACCGCTTTCACCTCGCCTGTTGTTGGGTCTTTGGTGATGGTGGTGTTGTCGGTGTTTACGCTCAAATCGTACACATTCGCACCAGCCGCATTTTTGGTGGTGGTTACGGTTACTGATTTGTCGTCAGATTTCACTTCCTCTTTTGAAGCAGCCACTTCGGTCTTCAACTGCGATACATTGACTGCATCGTTGTCGTCTGTGCCAGCTTCTAGGTTGGTGATTTTCACAGGGGCAGCCGTGCCGTCATCGCCAACTTTGCCGACTTTAAAGTTGCCATTGTTGTCGTGGGTTAAGATTGGACCGTTGTTAATCATCAAGCCGTCTTCGGTCAGCAGGGTATCACCCAGCTTCACGCTGCCGTCTTTGGTCAAATCAACATCTTTGGTCAGCTGAACTTTCAATTTGCCATTGTCGTAGTTCACGCCAATGTTGTTGTCAGTTAAGCTGTCTTTGTCCGCACCGCCGATGATGTCTAGCTGTTCGTTCAGTTTTTTGCTGATGATTTGGTTGTCATCGCCTTTGAACTTCAAGCCGTCATTGAGTGTTGCCACTTCTTCTTTTTCACCGTTTGGTTTTTCGTAAACGATACGGGTTTGACCGTCTTCACCGTTTTGACCGTCTTTGCCGTCAAGGGCAGGTTGGGCTTTTTCAACTTGCAGTTTAACTTGACCGTCTTTGCCGTCTTTGCCGTCTACGCCGTTAAATACGATGGCATCAGGGGTCAAGGTCAAGCCGTCTTTGCCGTCTTTGCCGTTCACGCCAATTTGACCGTCTTTGCCGTCTTTACCGCCAACGCTGATTTGGTCATTCAAGCCAAATTGGATTTGGTTGTTTGACACGGTGGTAACAATGTTGCCGTCAGGGTCGGTGAATTTCACGGTTTCGCCGAGATTCACATTGTCATCAGTGCCGTTGTCGGCTGCGATGTTAAAGCCTTTTTCAACCAAGTTTTGTGAAGCGGTTTTCAAATCGCCCACATTCACTGCGTTGTTTAAGGTTTCGCCAGTGGCGTTAGCAAGTTCAACTGGGTTGCCGTTCGCATCTTTTAATCCGCTGTCCACATTTTGGATTTGGATTGGAGAAGCTTCACCGTTGTCATTTACTGAACCCAATTTCAAGTTGTTGCCGTTTGACACAAGCATCGGACCGTTGTTGATGATTAAGCCATCTTTGGTCAGAGCGGTTTCGCCAATGGTCAAGCTACCATCTTTGGTCAAATCGACATCTTTATTTAGACCATAAGTGATGTTTGCACCATCACGGGTTACATTCAGGTTGTCTTTGGCTTTAAAGGTTACGGTATCAGCTGGGTTGATTAGCTCTTTACCGTCTGTGCCTTCGGCTGCCAAGTTCCAACCAGAGTTGTTGATGGCGTTAGCGATGTCGCCAGCAGTTGCCAAGGCATTGGCAGCGGCAGGTGTGTTTACTTTGCCGTCTGTATTGTTGGTCAATTCGCTGGTAACGGCTGCAATATTACCCTTGTCATCAACTTTTACAGTTGTGCCGTCAGTTTTGGCAGCAACGGTGTAAGTGGTTGAACCATCTGTATTGGTTTCAGGGGTAACGGTTACACCTTGGTCGCCTTGAACCTTAGTGGTGGCTGCTGCGGCGGCTTTTTGTAGGTCGCCGACATTAACAGCGTTGTTTAACACATCACCTGAAGCATTTGCCAAATCAACGGTATTGCCAGCTGTATCTTTCAATCCGCTATCCAAGTTTTGGATTTGGATTGGTGATACGGTTGTGCCGTCAACAGAACCAAGTTTTAAGTTGTTGCCATTTGCCACAAGCATTGGACCGTTATTGATGATAAGTCCGTCTTTGGTCAGAGCAGTGTCGCCGATTTTGAGTGAACCATCTTGGGTCAAATCGACATCTTTGTTCAAGCGGACATTGAAGTTTTTGCCGTTGGTGTCGTTCAATCTGTCTTGCACCACGGTGATATTGCTATCGCCGTCTACGCTCTCTTCTTTGGCGATTTGAGCTTTGGTTTCGTCAGACAAATCAACGGTGTATTCACGGGTTTTGGCATCTTCGTTGTCGTTTGGTGTAACGGTCAAGGCAGAGCCTGCCGCCACTTTGGTATCCCAAGCGTCCACTTTGTAGATGGTTTGACCGTCTGTGCCAGCCTCGCTACGCACGGTGGTGTTTTTGCCGTCTGCAACTTCTGTCTTCGCTGCTTTGAGCTGTTTCACATTCACCGCATCGTTGTCGTCCGTACCCTCGGCAAGGTTGGTGATTTTCACAGGTTGGGCTTGACCGTCATCGCCAACTTTGCCAACTTTAAAGTTGCCATTGTTGTCGTGGGTCAAGATTGGACCATTGTTAATCATCAAGCCGTCTTCGGTCAGCAAGGTATCACCCAGCTTCACACTGCCGTCTTTGGTCAAATCGACATCTTTATTCAAGCCATAGATGATGTTGCCATTTTCACGGCTGACATTTAAGTTGTCTTTGGCTTTGAAAGTTACGGTATCGGCTGGGTTAATCAGCTCAGTGCCGTCTGTACCCTCTGCCGCCAGTTTCCAACCGCTTTCGTTAATCGCATTGGCAACATCGCCAGCGGTGATAAGGCTAGATGACGTGGTCGCCGTGGCTTTGCCGTCATTATTGGTGATACCGCTGGTAACCGCTTTCACCGCACCTGTTGTTGGGTCTTTGGTGATGGTGGTGTTGTCGGTGTTCACGCTCAAATCAAAGACATTCGCACCGTCAGCATTTTGCGTGGTAACCACAGTTACTGATTTGTCGTCAGATTTCACCACTTCTTTAGACGCAGCAACGGCTTTATTCAACTGCGATACATTGACTGCATCGTTGTCGTCTGTGCCAGCTTCCAAGTTGGTGATTTTCACAGGGGCAGCCGTGCCGTCATCGCCAACTTTGCCAACTTTAAAGTTGCCTTGGTTGTCGTGGGTCAAGATTGGACCGTCATTGATGATTAAACCATCTTTGGTCAATGCAGTGTCGCCGATTTTGACTGAGCCGTTATCACCCAAATCCACATCGTTGTTCAAAGTAACTTTGTACTCTTTACCGCCTGTGGCGTTCGTACCATTTTCGGCAACGGTGATATTGCCCTCACCAATCACGCTTTCTTCTTTGGCGATTTGGTCTTTGGTCGCTTGGCTTAAATCGATGGTGTAGTTGCGGGTTTTGTCGGTGTCGTTATCGTTTGATGACACAGTTACCGCCGCACCGTCAGCCGCTGCCACTTTGGTATCCCAAGCGTCCACGGTGAAGGTTTTGGCAAAGGTATCTGGGTCTTCGGTTGAAGTTACCGCCGTATTTTTGCCGGCTTCCACCACGGTTCTTGCACCTTTGAGCTGTCTTACATTCACTGCATCTTCATCATTTTCACCATCGAAAACATTGGTGATTTTGACAGGTTCGCCCTTATTGCTGCCCACCATCAGGTTGCCGTCGCCATCATGCTGAAGTCTCACCATACCGCCGTCAAGCGTTACGTTATCAAAATCTACTTGACGCTTGATTGAGTAGGTGATGTTTGAACCTTCGCGTACCACAGATAAGTTTCGATCACCTGTGTTGAAACTTACGGTATCGCCCGGGTTAATTATCTCGCCAGCATCGAAATTCGGTGGATACAACATATCCTGAACTTTGACTTTCCAACCGGAGTTGTTAATCGCATTGGCGACATCGCCGGCGGTTGCCAACGCCCCAGTGGTGGCAGGGGGTGCTACTTTGCCGTCTGTTACGGTCAGCGGTGTAGTATTTGCAGAAATCTGACCGCTTGCAACCTTAATCGTGGTGTTGTCGGTATTGACATCAAAGGTAATGTTTTGACCGTCTGCACGAGCGGTGGTGGCGTTACCATTGACAAAGTTCACATCGTTATTGCCTTGGTTGATGGTTTCAACCGTTTGACCATTTACCGAAGTGGTGAATGACTGCACCGCCGTGTCGGCTTTGGCTAGGCTTTCTTTGGCAGCTTGCGATAAATCCAGCTCAAAGTTGGTTACATCAGCCGCACCTTCTTTTGCCGTGCCTTTGTTGGCAACGGTCAATTTATCGGTGGCTGAGGTTACTTTTGCCGAGGTGTCTTTTGCCGAGACGGTATAGACAGGGTTGCCGTCTGTGCCTTGGCTTGGGGTTACGGTTACATTTTCGCCCGCTTGAACTTCGGTTTTGGCGGCTTTTAACTGTTTGACATTGACTGCGTCAGTCGGGTTTACGCCGTCTGCCACGCCAGTGATGGTTTTATCGCCTGCGTTAATGCCGTCTGAATTGATGGTTACAGGTCCGATTTTGGCTTCGTTGGCGGTTACTTTTGGCGTATTTAAGCCGTCTTTATTGAGCGAGCTTCCGCCAATGGTCAATGAGCCTGTGTCGCCCAAATTGACATCTTTATTGAGTTTCACGGTCAAAGTGTCGTTGCCGTCTGCCACCACGCCGATATTGCCATCGGTCAGATTGGCTGCATTGGTCGCATTGCCTTTGACATTGACGGTTTCGCCCAATTTGCGGGTTACATTAGTGCCTGTGTCGCCGGCAAAGGTAATGCCTTGGTTGTCCACCTTATCTTTGGCATCGACACCTTTTTGAATGTCTTCTTTGGTTTTGGTAGACAAATCAACGGTGTAAGCACGGGTTTTGGCGTTGTCGTCATTGTTTGGCGTTACCGTGATTGCGTCAGAGCCTGTGGCGGTGGTATCCCACGCATCGACTTTGTAGATTTTCTGACCATTTGCCCCATCACGACTGCTGACGGTGGTATTTTTGCCGTTTTCCAGCTCGGTTTTGGCGGCGTTTAGCTGTTTGACATTGACTGCGTCAGTCGGCGCTGTGCCGTCTGCCACATTGCTGATTGGCTTATTGCCAGCGTTAATGCCGCCGTTATTGATGGTTACGCCACCGACTTGCAATGAGCCGTTGTCGGTCAAATTGACATTGTTATTTAGGCTGACTTTAAAGTCTTTACCGCCTGTGCCGTTTGTGCCGTTGTCGGTAACGGTAATATTATCGCCTGCCGATACGCTTTCTTCTTTGGCAAGTTGGCGTTTGGCATCGGCGGACAAATCCACGGTGTAGTTGGTTACGGTTGCTCCGTCTACGGTGGTTTCGCTGCCTTTTTGGACATCAATTAAGTTTGAGCCAGAGACAGAGGCTGAGGTGTCTTTGCCGTTTGCCACTAATTGACCTTGGTCGTTAATGGTTACGGTTGTGCCGTCTACATTGACTTTAAAATCAAGGGTGCTGGTTTTTTGGTCGTTGCTTAAACCTGTCTCGATGCTGACCGATTTATCGCTGGATTTAAAGTTGACAATATCTCTTGGCTGGACATTATCCACTTTTGTGCCGTCTTTTTGCAGCTCCCAGCCTGCCCCCAACACTTCGGCAACCGCATACAGCTGCGAGCCGTTGATGGCATCGGTGGAAGTGGCGGAGATTTGACCTGCGGCGACATTTTGGATACGGCGTTCCATACCGTTTGCCCCCACGGTTACCACACCTTGCGGGCTATGACCAGCAAATTTGCCGAAAGTCAAATCGCCGACTTGTTCGCCATTGACCGTGGCACTGACAACGCCTGTCTCCACTTTACTCATACCGCCCGTGGTGTTTGTGCCTAAGGCTTGGACATCTTTGCGGTCGTTTCTGTAACCGCCTTTATCAACTTGATGATTTATCCAAGTGCCTGAGGCTGCGTCCCAAGTTGCCCCAGAGCCGTTGGCAGAGCTGTCATCACCCAAATAGACCGAGTTGGCAATCGTGCCACGCAAGTAGCGAATTTCATCACCCGTGCCTACGGTATCAATACCACTACCAAACACCAGAGTTTTCGGGGTTAAGATACGGTTGTGGCTACCGATGGAAATCGAGCCAGAAGAATCCCTATCACCACTAAAGCTGTTATCAGAGTCTAACTGACCGTTATAATAACTCACTTCAGTACCAATGATATTTTGGTTACCCATCACAAAGGCATTGGCAGAGGTTTCGCCGATGGCATTATTATTACCGACGCTGTAACTGCCGTCGCCACGCACATCGTTAGGGTCGCCGAATGCCCCTGCGTTTTTACCGCTGACTCGGTTACCCACACCCACCGCAATGGACTGCGAGCCTGTGGCTCGGGCGTTCGGACCGATGGCGATAGCACGCTCGCCTGTGGCTTGGGCAGCTGTGCCGACTGCGATAGAGTCTGAGCCAATGTAGGTTTGACTCCTGTAATCCCGTATACCGGCGACCGCCCCTGTACCGATGGCAATCGAGTTCTTACCGTAACCGGCAGCTTCCGAGCCTGCTGCGAATGCGTTGGCACTCGCTGCTTTGGATTTGTTACCGATTGCCGTGGCATTGGCTGCGGAGGCTTGGGAAGCAACCCCCAAAGCAACAGCGGCTTGACCGGATGCAGCAGAAGCCACCCCTAAAGCAGTAGAAGCAAAACCTGAGGCATTAGCACGGGTACCAAAGGCAGCTGCAAAATCACCCGCTGATTTAGATTGTGTCCCCACAGCAGCCGAAGCTCCGCCACTTGAAGTAACTTTTTTGAAATCACCTTTTGTAATGGTGTCGCCTGTTAAATTTTTATAATTGTTTGCAGACTGAGTGTCGACCAATTTATCCATATCATCAGCACCGATAGCGATCGATGAATGACCAGACGCAATCGAATCTGCACCCAAGGCAGTAGATTGGAAACCTGAAGCTTTTGCAAAACGACCAATCGCAACAGCTTGTGCGTTATCTTCGCTCGTCATCGTTGATGTGCCAGCGGTCGCTCCTGTACCGATAGAAACAGAGTTTTGACCGTAAGCCTCAGATTGTACGCCAGCCGCCAATGAATTAATACCTGTCGCTTTGGCTGCTTTACCAACTACTACAGTTGATTCACCAGAGGCAACAGAACCAGTACCGATGGCGATCGCATCTTGGGCGGAAGAGTTGGCAGATGAGCCAATGGCGGTCGCCCGTTGACCGCTGGCGGTGGTATTGCCACGAGTGGTTGTTCCCAAGGCAAGGGCATTTTCCCCTGATGCCAAGGCATTTTTACCCAGCACCGCCGCCGAATTGCCTGTGGCTTGTGCGTTTTGACCCACGGCAATGCTGTCCGCTCCCGTTGCTTTGGCAATATTACCCACCGCAACCGATTGTGCATTCGCTTGGGTTTCCGAACCTAACGCCACCCCGTTTTTACTCGCATTGGCTTTATAACCAATTGCACTTGCGTTAATCTCTGTGCCTGTTGCTTCACGCCCCATTGCAATCGCACTTTGACCTGAAGCGGTGGCTGATGTTCCCACGGCAATGCTATGGCTGTCGGTGGCTTGTGCAGATACCCCTGCGGCAACCGCTTTATCGCCTTTTGCCCCACCGATACCATCAACCGCATCTAAGTTGGTGGCATTACCCGCCTGAGCCGAGCCTGTACCATTGGTGTGGAAGTAGTTTTGTTTGTCAGTGCCTGCTGAGTTGTTAATGGCTTGTTGTAAAGCGTATAGCTGACTACCATTGACCGCATCGGTGCTGGTGGCAGAGACTTGACCTGCGGCAACATTGATGATTTGGCGTTCGCCACCTGCTTTACCTACCGAGAGTACGCCTTTTGATGGGCTACCTTGACCTGCAAAGGTATAGTTTTTGCCGTTGACAGTCATACCTGTCTCGGCAGTAGCAGCACGGTCGGTACTTTCATTACCCAGCACCACGCTGTTGGCTTGGCTGGTGGTGATATTGCGACCTAGGGCAAAAGTGTTGGTTTGTCCGACATTGACATTACGACCGATGGCATAGGCATCTTGAGCCGATGCGGTGCTATCGTAACCGAATGCCACAGCATCTTTGCCTGTGGCTTGGTTATTGATACCCAAAGCGATGACACCACGGTTGATTTGGTTGTTAAAACCGTATGCCAACGCACCGTTAGAATCAGGGCTGTTGGTAATGATATTGTTATAACCCACCGCAGATGATGAGTCGGCACTGGCTTGGTTACGCTGACCGATAGCGACCGCTAAGCGGTTGGTGGTGTTGCGAAAACCCATAACCACCGAGTTATGTCCTGCCGTGTTGTTTGAACCAACGACATTGATGACATCGCCATTGGCGGTGTTTTCTGTACCGATGACATTGACCTTTGACGGGGTGTTTTCGTCATAAGCAGCATTGCCTGTGGCTTCAATGATAGTACCTTTAAAAGCGTTTTGATCACGGACATCATTATATATATTGACCAAATACCACAAGCGGTGAGGTCGCATCGGCAGTTTGCACGACATTGTTACCGCCCAAAATCAGCTGGTCGGCATTGGTGGCTGTGCGGTAAGTAACGGCGTTTGCCTGTGATGCAAAGCCCAATGCTGCAAACACCGCCACTGCAAGCGGTGTGATTTTGAGAAATTTCACGGCTTTAACCGCAGTTGATGCCGCACTATTATTCACAGTGTTATTTTTACCCTGTGATTTCGCAAACTCTGCCACGGCAGTAAATGTGCCGGTGGCTTTGTTGAATACGACTTTATAAATATGGTTCATAACATTCTCCGAATTTTCTGCAACCGGTTTAATCAAAAAATAAAACAATAAAAAAACTCTATCCGCAGGCCATCTGAAAACGGTGCTTTGCACCGTTTCTGCGCAGCTGAAATGCGCACCGCGAGCTTCTCAGCGAAAACCGTAGGTCGGATTCCCGAATCCGCCGCTGCTTGTCGGTCTTACCGATAAATATCCGCCCTGTGCTTCCATTTGGTTTTATCGGATTCCGGAATCCGACCCAATATTGCCACCACTCTTTTTAGAGCAAGCGACCACAAGGCAGACGAAAAACTCTGCCATTGTACGGATTCATCTTGTGCTGACAAGTAGTTACCATATCCTATGGGGTCAGGCGGTAACGCCGCCTGCTCCGCAAGCCATAGCAGTATGCATATTAATCTTTTTTTGATTTCAATCAATTAAAATAACGATTGTTCTTGTCAATCAGGGCAATAGGTCTACCCCCCCCCGCAGGTTTACATTTTTTGACTTAATCATGCACTATTTTCCGCGCAATCTGTAACTTTTTTGAAACATTCGCACACAGAAATGCCCAACCGGCATATTTTCTACCAAACACGCCTGCCGAAACAGAAAGCGTATGAGTCCGCCCGTGTCGGATTCTTGAATCCGATCGGCCGTTTGGGCTGGCGAAGCGGATAGGAGGCGGGGGGCATGTCGGATACAGAGTATCCGACCTACATGGGTTGTTTCGGCCGTTCAAATTGCCGAATCAGAACGTAGAGACGTAGGTCGGATTCTTGAATCCGACATGGACGGTTACAGCCGTTCGGGCTGGCGAAGCGGATAGGAGGTGGGGGCATGTCGGATACGGAGTATCCGACCTACATGGGTTGTTTCGGCCGTTCAAATTGCCGAATCAGAACGTAGAGACGTAGGTCGGATTCTTGAATCCGACACGGACGGTTACAGCCGTTTGGGCTGGCGAAGCGGATAGGAGGCGGGGGCATGTCGGATACGGAGTATCCGACCTACATGGGTTGTTTCGGCCGTTCAAATTGCCGAATCAGAACGCAGGGCGGATTCTTGAATCCTACTTTCCCCGATACTGCGGCATACCGCCGTTTGTGGCGGATATCCGGCCTACTGCTGAAATTAAAGAATAGAAAGATTGTCGGAGACGGGGTTTGTCGGATTCAAGCATCCGGCCTACGCAGGGAATATCCGGCCTGCACGCTGATGCCCGGGGCGTGCAGGCGGAAGCGGGAAGCGGTTCAGTCGGCGCGTTTTTCGGTTACGAAGCCGACTTTGGCCAAGCCCGCGTCTTTGGCCATGTTCAGGGCTTGGGCGACGGCATCGTAGGCGGTGTCTTTGTCGGCATCGATGGCGAGAACGGTATCGGGGTTGGCGGTTTTGGCCTGGACGAAGGTTTGCGCCAAGGCTTCCGGCGAGGTCTGTTTGTCGCCCAGATAATAGGCTCCGTCGCGGTCTATGGTGAGCCGCAGGGGGTCTTTCGGTTCTTCTGCGGGCTTGGCCTGATCGGAAGCGGTGGGCAGGGAAATGGGTATGGTGTGGGTGAGTACGGGCATGGTGATCATAAAGACAATCAGCAAGACCAGCATCACATCGACCAGCGGGGTTACGTTGATTTCGCTCATCGGCGCATCATCGCCGTGGCCGTTCAGGGATCCGAATGCCATGCGTTTAGTCCTTTTGTCGGTTGACGGCCTGCATGTGCAGGGTATGGGCGTAGGCGTGCAGGTCTTGGCTGAGGGTTTTGTTGCCGCGCACCAAGAAGTTGTAGGCCAAGACGGCGGGAATGGCGACGAACAGACCCAAAGCGGTGGCCACCAGGGCTTCGCCGATGGGGGTGGCGACGGCGGCAATGCTCATCTGGCCGCTGGTGCCGATGTTGATCAGGGCGTTGTAGATGCCCCAGACGGTACCGAACAGGCCGATGAAGGGGGCGGTGGCGCCGATGGTGGCCAGTGCGGTCATGCCGCCTTCAAAGCTGCGCATCTGTTGGCCGGCCTGATGGTGGATGCTGTGCAGCATGTATTCGGCATAGGGCATTCCGCCGCCGCTGCGGTAGGCGGCTTCGGCTTCGGCGGCATGACGCACCAGACGGGCATACGGGGCTTCGCTGTTTTGGGCGGCGGCAAGGGTTTGCTGCCAGTTTTGCGCGTTTTCGAGCTGCGGGCGGATTTCGGCGTTGGCCGCTTTGGCGCGGCGCAGGCGCAGGTAGCGGACGATGGCGGCCGTCCATGTGATGACGCTCATGGCGACAAGCATCAGAAATACCGCAATCAATACGGGATCGCCCTGTTGGAATACCAGTCCTAAGTTCATGGGTTTCGCTCTTTCCTGTTTGGTTTGGTTGATGGGTTAAAGGGTTGGCCGTCTGTTCCGGGGCGTCGGATTCCGGAATCCGGCCTGCGGCTATACGGTTCAAGCGGGGTGTCGGATTCAAGAATCCGACCTACGGTTCAGGCGCACCGGCCGGGCGGGATTTCGGTATCCGGGCTTCGGCTTACTCGATACGGAAGGCAACCGGTACGCTGAATTCCATCCATGCCGACGCATTGAAGCGGCCGTTTTTGGCACTGTTGGCCGCCGCACGGTCGAGACGGGCAAAACCGCTGCTTTTGGCAACGCTGACCCTTTCCACCCGGCCGCCCGGGGCAACCAGCACTTTCAGCATCACCGTGCCTTCTTCGCCGTTTTCCAGCGACAGCGCGGGATAGGCGGGGCGCGGGATGCTGCCGGTAGCCCTAATCGGGTTGCCCGCACTGCTGCCCGCACCCGAGCCGCTGCCGCCGCCGTCGGGCGTGCCCCTGCTTTTGCTGCTGCCCACGGCGGCGGTTTCGCCGTTGCCGCTGCTGCCTGCGGCGCGGTGTACGGCCTCACCCCGGGGGTTGGCTTCGGCAGGTCTGGTTTCGGGTTTGGCCTCGGGCTCGGGACGGGGCTTGGGCTCGGGGCGCGGTTCGGGTTTGGGCTTCGGTTCCTCGCGGCGCATATCGGCCTTGGGATTGTCCGTTACCACAGCCTTGACGGGCGGTTTTTCGCGCTTCGGCTCGGGCTTGGGCTGCTCCCGTTTCGGTTCGGGCTTCGGTGCGGGTTTGGGCGGCGCGGGTTCGGGCAGCGGCGGCGCAGCCGAACCGCCTTCGGGGGTACCGAAGGCGGCCAGATCGACAAATTGAATATCGCCCGACTTCAACAGTTGGGGCGGTCTGCTCTGCCAGCTCCATGCAAACAGGAGGGCGTGTATCAGCAGCACAACGGCCAAAGTCTGCGGTGTCAGCATAGGTTCGTTTTTCATAAGGCGGCATTTTAATTGAGAACTATTAATGTTTGCAAATTTTTTTACAGCGGTGCAAAGAAACGTCCGGCAGGCGGATTGGAGGCCGTCTGAAAACAGCGCGGTGCGCTGTTTCTGCGAAGCTAAAACCCGCGAAGCGGGTTTCTGCGGAACTAAAACGGGCGTTGTGCTTTCCCGGCGGGATATACGGCAGATGCCGGCACGGCTGTCCGCAAGTTGTCTGCCCGAGGGGCGGATTTGAACATCTGCCCTGCGGGCTGTGCTTTGTCCGCTCATCCGGCAAGGCGGTGTTCCCGCCTTTGCGGCACCGGCGGCATTTGTCTGTTTGGAAATCCGGCCTGCCGGGCGGGGATAACGGGATACGGGTATGTTCAGACGGCCTTGACGTGCCGATTCCGTATCAGGCGGTACGCTGCTGCCGCCAGGCCGCCGCCAGATACAGCACCACGCCCAGCCAGACCCAACCGTAGCCGATCAGGCGGGCGGTATCGAAGGTTTCGCCGAACAGCAGCAGCCCCGCCAGAAGCTGCAAAACGGGGGAAATATACTGCATCATGCCGAGCACGGACAGAGATATGCGCCGCGCGCCTGCGGCAAACATCAGCAGCGGCAGGGTGGTCATCACACCCGATCCGATTAAGACGGCCGACGGCACAACACCGTATTGGGCAAATTGCAGGCTGCCCGCAACCGCATGGTAAACAAGATAGGCCGCCGCAAACGGCAGCAGTACCAGCGTTTCCCACATCAGCCCCACCAGCGCGCCGACGGGCGCGGTTTTGCGGATAAAACCGTACAGGCCGAAAGTGAACGTGAGCAGCAGCGCCACCCAAGGCACCTGCCCCGCCGGAACCGCCAGCCACAGAATACCGGCAAACGCCAGACAAACGGCCGCAGCCTGCAATTTGTCCAAACGCTCTTTCAACACGGCACGGCCGAGAAACACGCTGAACAGCGGCGAAATAAAATAACCCAAACTGGCATCGAGCACATGATTGCCGGTAATCGCCCACAGGTACACCAGCCAGTTCATGCCGATGCATAAACCGCTCAACATCAGCGCGGCAATGAGTTTCGGCTGCCGCGCCACAGCGGCAAAAGCGGCCGTGTTGCGGGTAAACAGCATCACCGCACCCGCAAACAGCGCAGACCAGACAATACGCTGCGCCAGTACCTGATCGGCCGCCATACCCGCCTGATTGACGGGATACCAGTAAATCGGAAACATGCCCCAAACGGCATAACAGCCGGCGGCATACCAAATGCCTTGGCGGAATTCTCGGGAAGCGGCGGTTCGGACGGCATTCATAATCAAACGGCAAAAAGCGGATTATCTGCCCGAAACCCCCGGCCGACAAGCGCAGCCATGTCTAGTCGTCCGCCGCTCCGCCCAACCTCAAACACCCGCTGCTTTAATGCAGGTCGGATTCTGGAATCCGACACCGTAACGGCAGGCACGGCATAACGGATTGGATACAGGCGGGATTGCGGTCAGCGGGTTTGTCGGATACGGGTATCCGGCCTACGTCAAGGCCGTCTGAAACGGGGCGGCAGGGGTCGGGAATTTGTCCGCAACCACCACGCCATTCAATCTCAAATATCCGCCGCTTTAATGTAGGTCGGATTCTGGAATCCGACACCGTAACGGCGGACGCGGCATAACGGATTTCATACGGCGGGATTGCGGTCAACGGGTTTGTCGGATACAAGTATCCGACCTGCGTCAAGGCCGTCTGAAACGGGGCGGCAGGGTTCGGGCATTTTCCTGCAACCGGCAAACGCATCCTTTGTTTTATAATGGCGGCATGATTCTGCACCATATCGCCCTGAATGTGCCGCTTTCAGACGGCCTTTTGACCTACCGCCACCCGTCCGCCCTGCCCGCAGGCTGCCGGGTGGCGGTACGCTTTCGCGGCCGGACGGTGGCGGGCGTGGTGTGGGCGGGCGGTGTGGAAAGCACGCTGGCGGCGGACAAAATCCTGCCGGTTGATGCGGTGTTCGACCAAGAGCCGCCGCTGCCCGAACACTGGCGCGCGCTGCTGGCGTTTACGGCGCGCTATTATCATTATCCGCTGGGGCAGGCGGTGTTTGCCGCGCTGCCGGCGGGATTGCGCGCCGCCAAGCCCGTTTCGCCGCCCGCCCCGCCGCTGCGCTACACGCTCAATGCGGCAGGACGGGCGCAAACGCCGCCGCCCGAACGTTTCCGCAAACAGCACGCGCTGTGGCAGGCTCTGTATTCAGACGGCCTCGATGCGGCGGCACTCAGGCAGTTCGGCGCGCAGGCGGGCGGTTTGGTGCAGAAATGGGCAGATGCGGGCTGGGTGGATTCGTTTGAGGCCGCCGCGCCGGTATTGAGGCCGTCTGAATACACACTCAACAGCGCGCAGCAGGCGGCCGCCGACACAGTAACCGCCGCCATCGGCACTTTCGCGCCCTTTCTGCTGTTCGGCATCACGGGCAGCGGCAAAACGGAAGTGTATTTCGAGGTGATGGCCGAAGTGCTGGCGGCGGGGAAACAGGTGCTGTTCCTGCTGCCGGAAATCAATCTGACTCCGCAGCTGCTCGCGCGCGTCCGCCGCCGTTTCGGCGGCGTACCGACGGCGGTGCTGCACAGTCAGGCCGCAGCGGGCGAGCGCACACGGGATTATCTGCGCGCCATGCTGGGGCAGGCCAAACTGATTATCGGCACGCGGCTGGCGGTGTTTGCGCCGCTGGCCGATGCCGGGCTGATGGTGGTGGACGAAGAGCATGACGGTTCGTTCAAACAGGATAACGAGCTGCGCTACCATGCGCGCGATTTGGCGGTGTGGCGCGCCAAACAGAGCGGCTGCCCGATTATTCTGGGATCGGCCACGCCGAGTTTGGAGAGCTGGCACAAGGCACAGAGCGGCGCATACCGCCTTTTAACCTTGGACAAACGCGCCCGCACCGCCGCCCGCCCGCCGCAAGTAGATATTCTGCACACCGGCCGTCTGAAACTGGACAACGGTTTCTCGTCGCAGGCACTCGCATTATTGGCAGACAATTACCGCCAAGGCGGCCTGTCGCTGGTTTATCTGAACCGGCGCGGCTTCTCCCCCGCCCTGTTCTGCGGCGACTGCGGCCATACGTTCGGCTGTACGCGCTGTTCGGCCAAAATGGTGCTGCACCGCCACACACGCCAATTGCGCTGCCACCATTGCGACCTGCGCCAACCCGTTCCCCACCGCTGCCCCGACTGCGGCAATCAGGATTTAACCGCCGTCGGCCAAGGCACGCAGCGCGTGGAAGAAACCCTGCGCGCGCTGCTGCCGCAGGCGGCCGTTGTCCGCGTAGACCGCGACAGCACCGCGCGCAAAAGCGACTGGGACGGCCTGTACCGCCGCATTGCCGAAGGCGGCGTCGATGTCTTGGTCGGCACACAGATGCTGGCCAAAGGCCACGACTTTGCACGGCTGAATCTGGTGGTGGTGCTCAACGCCGACGGCAGCCTGTACAGCGCGGATTTCCGCGCACCAGAACGGCTGTTTGCCGAACTGATGCAGGTTTCCGGCCGCGCCGGACGGGCGGACCGCGCAGGCCGCGTGCTGATTCAGACCCAAGTGCCCGAACACCCCGTTTTTGCCGCCGTGCAGGCACAGGACTACCGCCGCTTTGCCGAGACTGAAACGGCCGAACGCCGCGTGATGAATATGCCGCCCTACGGTTTTCAGACGGCCATACGCGCCGATGCCGCGCACTTGGCCGATGCCATGACGTTTCTCACCGATATTCATGCCGTTACCGCCCCGCTGACGGACGGGCAGGTTTCCGTTTTCGGCCCTGCACCGATGTTGATGGCACGGCTGGCAGAGCGCGAGCGCGCGCAAGTGTTTCTCGAATCCGCCGACCGCCGCAGCCTGCACCGCGCCGTCAGCCTGTGGGTGCAGGTGATGCAGCAGCACCGCGACGGGCGGATACGCTGGTCTGTCGATGTGGATCCGCAGGAAATGTAGCCGCCCGGTTCGGCACGGCCGTGTCGGATTCGGGAATCCGGCCTACGCCTGAAATTCAAAAATCCGCCCCACGCCTCCTAACCGAACGCAAACAACCCGTGTAGGTCGGATACTCCGTATCCGACACCGCCGCCCGCTTTTCCCCCTGATTCAACAGTCCGAACGGCTGTAACCGCTCGTGTCGGATTCGAGAATCCGACCTACGCCTGCTGAAATTCAAAAATCCGCCCCACGCCTCCTAACCGAACGCAAGCAATCCGTGTAGGTCGGATACTCCGTATCCGACACCGCCGCCCGCTTTTCCTCCTGCTTCGGCAGTCCGAACGGCTGTAACCGCTCGTGTCGGATTCGAGAATCCGACCTGCGCCCGATTTTGTCGGACTCAAAAACCCGATGCGCATAAAAAACACCTGCCGTTCGGGCAGGTGTCTGCGTGTGCTTGCCGGTTTATACTTTGGCGGCAGCGGCCACTTCGGCGGCATAATCGACAACGGCTTTTTCAATGCCGTCGCCCACTTTGTAGCGCACGAAAGACAGCACTTCGGTGCCGTTTTCTTTCAGGAACTGTGCCACGGTTTGATCGGGGTTCATGACAAACGCTTGGCCGTTCAGGGTGATTTCGGCCAGGAATTTCTTGATGCGGCCACCGACCATTTTGGCGGCGATGTCGGCCGGTTTGCCCGACTCGATGGCCTGCTGGGTATAGATACGGCGCTCTTTTTCCACCAGGTCGGCATCGACTTCGGCTTCGCTCACGCATTGCGGCTTGGCGGCAACAATGTGCATACCGACTTTGCGCGCCACGTCTTCGGAACCTTTGAACTCGACCAAAACGCCTTCTGTCGCCAGCGCGCCGTGAATGTAGGCGGTCAGGCTGTCGGCGGTTTCAATCAGCTGGAAGCGGCGTACGGACATATTTTCGCCCAGTTTGGCGATAATGGCTTTGCGCTCTTCTTCCACCAGTCCGCTCAACTCTTCGACGGTGGCCGGTTTTTTGGCAACGGCGGTCTTGGCTACCGAGTTGGCAAAGGCGACAAAGCCTTCGTCTTTGGCGACAAAGTCGGTTTCGCAGTTCACTTCGACCAGCGCACCCACGTTGCCTTCAACGGCATAAGCCAGAACGCCTTCGGCAGCCGTACGGCCGGCCAGTTTGCCGGCTTTCGCGCCGGATTTGATGCGCAGGATTTCTTCGGCTTTTTCCATATCGCCTTCGGCTTCAACGAGGGCTTTTTTACATTCCATCATGCCCAAGCCGGTGGCGGCGCGCAGATCGGCCACCATTTTTGCAGTAATTTCTGCCATATTGTGTCTCCTAAACGGGAAAGGCAGGCCGCCGTGCGGCCTGTGTGAATGGGGCGGCCGTCTGAAAGTACGGTACGGAACACCGCTGCCCGTTTTCAGACGGCCTCTGTGCCTCAGGTGCAGCCGGAATTATTCGGCGGCTTCCTGTGCGGCTTGGGCAGCGGCGGCCACTTCGGCCACAGCCTGATTTTTGCCTTCCAACACGGCATCGGCCATGCCGCGGCAGTACAGACGGATGGCTTTGGCCGAGTCGTCGTTGCCCGGAATCACGTGTTTCACGCCGTCGGGGCTGTTGTTGGTATCCACCACGGCAATCACGGGAATACCCAGCTTGGCCGCTTCAACCAGTGTGCCGTGCTGGTAGCCTGTATCGATGACGAAAATCGCATCGGGCAGGCCTTTCATGTTTTTAATGCCGCCCAAAGAGCGTTCCAGCTTTTCCACTTCGCGGGTCATGTCCAGCAGTTCTTTTTTATTGAAACCGCTGGCTTCGGCGTTTTCCAGAACGGCCGCTTTTTCTTCCAGACGCTTGATCGACTGTTTGACGGTTTTGTAGTTGGTCAGCATACCGCCCAACCAGCGGTGGTCTACATAAGGCATACCGGCGCGCTGGGCTTCTTCGCGCACGATTTCGCGTGCCTGGCGTTTGGTACCGACAAACAGCACGGTACCTTTGTTCGCCACCAGACGGCGCACCACTTCCTGTGCTTCGTGGAACAGCGGCAGGGTTTTTTCCAGATTGATGATGTGGATTTTGTTGCGCGCGCCGAAAATGTACTGCTCCATTTTCGGGTTCCAGTAACGGGTTTGGTGGCCGAAGTGTACGCCGGCTTCCAGCATTTGGCGCATGGTAACTTGAGACATAGTTTTTCCTTAAAATGAAAGGGTTATCGCAAACATTCGCGCACAGAACCGCACGGAAAACAGCCATTAAAAGCATGGCTGCCCCTTTTTCCGGTGCAGCACCCTTCGGGCGCGGAATGCGGGCTTGTAAAAAATAAGAAGTTCCCGCCAATCGGGAACGGGCGGGATTATAGGGAAAAATATGCGGCAGGGCAAGGATTTAGCCCGCCGGATACGGATTTTTTACGCACGTCGGCCGCATTCAGGCACGCGCATCCAGTTCTTCGGCAATACGCTGCAAAAACGCCAGCCGCTCCGGCCTCACCGTACCGTTTTGTGCCGCTTCCTTGACCGCACAGCCGGGTTCCTGCCGGTGCCGGCAGTTGTGGAAGCGGCATTGCCCGGCCAAGCCGCGCATATCGGGCAGATAATGCAGCAAATCGGCCGCCTGCAAATGAAACAAGCCGAATTCCTGCAAACCCGGCGAGTCAATCAGATGGCTGCGGCTGTCCAAATCATACAGTTGGGCGTGGGTGGTGGTGTGGCGTCCGGCATCGAGTGCGGCGGAAATTTTTCCCGTGCGCGCCGCCTCTTTCCCCAACAAAGCGTTGGTCAGCGTGGATTTGCCCATGCCCGACTGGCCAAGAAAAATACCGGTGGCGTTTTCCAGCCACGGCCGCAACACTTCGGCACTTTCCAGTGCGCACACCCTGACGGCGGGATAGCCCAAACCGCGGTAAAACGCCAGCTTGTCCCACCAGTCCCGGGTTTGCGGCAGGTCGGCCTTGTTCAGCACAATCACAGGCTCGATGCCGCCCGCCTCGGCCGCCAGCAAAGCGCGCTGCAACAGCATTTCGCTGGGCGCGGGCACCGCCGCCAGCACGATAAACACCCTGTCCACATTGGCGGCAATCAGCTTGGTGCGCCGCGCGTCCTGCCGGTAAAGCAGGCTGGCGCGCGGCAGATAACCGGCAATCACCGCCTGCTCGCCGTTCTGCACCTCGATTTCCACCCAATCGCCGCAGGCAAAATCCACCCGCTTCTTGCGCGTGGTGGCATCGTATACCCGCCCGGCAGCCGTGCGGACGGTATAACGGCGGCCGTAACTGGCGATAATGCGGGCGGTATCGGTCATGGCAGGCTTTGCGTCAGTCAAAAGCAGCGATTCTACCGCAAACGGCATCAGGCCGTCTGAAAAACGGGTTTTCAGACGGCCTTACTCCCGACTCATCATGATATATTTGATTTTTAAACGGCCGGACTAGGAGTTATAACGAATCTGTATAGCGTGCCCGCAGGCGGTATCCGTTTCAGACGGCCAAAAAAAACCTGCCGCAGGCGGCAGGTTCGGAGGCGGGCTCAACTGCCGCCGTACAGTTTCTGTTTGAGCAGCAGGCAGGCACTCAGCAGCAGCGAAGGTACGGACAGAATCAGGAAGATGGCGGTAAAGTCCAGCTGCCACGCCACCAGCTGGCCGGTCAGAAAGGTGCCGGCGATGGCGCCGAAGCGGCCGATGCCCAGCATCCACGACACGCCCGTGGTGCGGCAGCCTGTGGGGTAGAATTTGGCCGCCAGTGCGGGCAGCGAGGATTGGGCGGTGTTCTGCATCACGCCGGCAAACAGGACCACGGCAATCAATACGCCCACGCCCTGCCCCAACGCCCAGCCGATGCAGGCAACGGATGCGGCCGTCAGGAAAGAGAGCAGGGCAATCAGTTTGTTGCCGTTGAAGCGGTCCATCAGATAGCCGTTGAATACCGCGCCCAAGCCGCCCAGGGCAAACAGGCCGGAAATGCGCGGCCCCCATTCAGACGGCATACCGGCTTCTTTAAACAGTACCGGCATCCAGTTGATCATGGCATAGAAAATAATCAGGCCGCTGAAATAGGCCAGCCAGAGCAGCAGCGATCCGGTGCGGAAATGTCTGCCCAAAACGGTCGCCATCGGGTTGGCATCGCGTGCGTTGTGCTGCTCGTTTACCGCAAAGTGTGCGTGGGACAAATCCGCCTGCGGGTTAATCCGTTGCAGGATGGCACGCACTTCGGCGGCCGGGCGGTTGCGCTGCACCAGAAACGACGGCGAGCGCGGCAGCAGCACCATCATCAGCACGCCCAAGGCCAGCGGCACCAGCCCCGACCACATCAGTGCGGCACGCCAACCGTATTCGGGAATCAGCCACGCGGCGGCAAAACCGCCCGCCGCCGCACCGACAGGGAAACCGCAGAACATGGTATTCACAATCAGGGCGCGTTTGCGGTCGGGGCAGAATTCGGACAGCAGCGTGACCGCGTTGGGCATCGCCGCACCCAAACCCAGGCCGGTAATAAAACGCAAAACGGTCAGCTGGGTCAGGTTTTCGGCAAAAGCGGAAACGGCGCAGACGGCGGAAAACAGTATGACCGAAAACGTCAGCACGACTTTGCGGCCGATTTTGTCGGCCACCGGCCCGAACGACACCGCGCCGACCGCCAGGCCGAACAGGGCCGCACTCAAAACGGGTGCCAATTGCTTTTTCTCGATGCCCCAGTCGACAAGCAGACTGGGGGCGATGTAGCCGATGGCGGCGGTATCCATGCCGTCGAAAAAGGCCACCAGAAAGCAGACGGCAAAAATCAGCCACTGATAGGGCGAAAAGCGCGATTCGTTGAGAAACTGCTGGATATTGACGGTTTCTGCCGGTTTCATCTTTCTCTCCTGTATTGCTGTTATGGTGTACGGATTATTGAAGAGATACAAAACGGAAAAAAGCACCTGTGCCGCATAGGTGTTATAACAAATTTGGATAACGCGGCTGTAAAAAAACCGTTTCAACAACGGGGTCGGAACGGTCGGTATCGGTTGAGGCCGTCTGAAAACGGTTTGACGGCAACGGTTTTCAGACGGCCCGGCTGTCAATGGGTGCGCGCCACAACGAATTGTGCCAATTGGCGCAGGCGCAGGGCGCGACCGTCGAAGTCTGCCAATTCGGCCAATGCCCCGTCAATCAGATGGTGCGCATAATTTTTGGCTTCGGCCAAACCCATCAGCCGGACATAGGTCGGCTTGTCGTTGTCGGCATCTTTGCCGGCGGTTTTGCCCAAAGTGGCGGTATCCGCTTCGCAGTCGAGCACGTCGTCCACCACTTGAAACGCCAGCCCGATTTGGCCGGCATAAGCGTCCAGACGCGCCAAAGCCGCCGTATCCAAATCTTCGCAGCACAGCGCGCCCATACGCACGGCGGCACGGATCAGCGCACCGGTTTTCAGGCGGTGCATCTGTTCCAGCTCGGGCCGGGTCATCGGCAGGCCGACATGGGCCAAATCGACCGCCTGCCCGCCCGCCATGCCCAAACTGCCTGCCGCACGCGCCAAAACGGCCACCTGCGCCAGTCTGCGCCGTGCGCCGTCTGCCGTGTCGGCCGCTTCGCCGTCGCCGCTGCTCAGAATATCGAACGCCAGCGTTTGCAGGGCATCGCCGGCCAAGAGCGCGGTGGCTTCGCCATACTGCACATGGCAGGTCGGTTTGCCCCGGCGCAGGCTGTCGTTGTCCATCGCGGGCATATCGTCGTGCACCAGCGAATAGACATGAATCAGCTCCACCGCCGCCATCACGCGCGTCAAAGCCGCCGTGTCCGCCCTGCCCAATTCGGCCGCCGCCGCCGCCAGCATCGGCCGCAGGCGTTTGCCGCCGCCCAGCGCGGTATAGCGCATCGCTTCGTGCAAACGCACGGGCAGGCTGTTTTCAGACGGCATCAACCGTGCCAACGCATCTTCCGTCTGCGCCTGCACCGCCCGCTGCCACAGGGCAAAATCATTCGCTGTGTTCAAGGTTCCATTCCTTCAACTGTTCTCCGTCCAATATTTGCAGCTTCTGCTCCACTTCGGCCAGCTTGTTCTGGCAATACTGCACCAGTCTGTTGCCCTCCTGATAGGCGGCCAGAGCCGCTTCCAGCGGCATATCGCCCGACTGCATCTGCTGCGTGAGCACTTCCAGACGGCTTAATGCTTCTTCAAAAGACTTCGGCGCGGTCTGTTTCTTCATCGCAATCCCCTTCGTTTTCCGGCCACAGCGGCAAAGCGGCTATTGTAGCATTGTTGCACACCGCATTAAGGCATAAAATAAGGGCTTTATTTTCAGTCGGAAACCATCATGACCGTGAAAACCCGTTTCGCCCCCAGCCCCACGGGCTACCTGCACATCGGCGGCGTACGCACCGCCCTGTTTTCGTGGGCTTTTGCCAAAAAACACCAAGGCAGATTTCTGCTGCGCATCGAAGACACCGATTTGGAACGTTCCACCGCCGAATCGGTCAATATCATTCTGGACGGCATGAAATGGGTGGGTCTGGATTATGCCAACGCCGATGACGTGGTCTATCAGACCCGCCGTTTCGACCGCTATAAAGAAGTCATCGCCGAATTGCTCGAAAAAGGCCATGCCTACCACTGCTATTGCAGCAGAGAAGAGCTGGAAGCCATGCGCGAACAGGCGGAAAAAGACGGCACGGCTACATACGACCGCCGCTGGCGGCCCGAGCCGGGCAAAACCCTGCCGCCCGTACCCGAAGGCGTTACCCCCGTCGTCCGCTTCAAAACCCCGACCGACGGCGTTACCCGCTGGCACGACCTGGTCAAAGGCGACATCGCCATTCCCAACGAAGCCTTGGACGACTTAATCATCGCCCGCGCCGACGGCACGCCCACCTACAACTTCTGTGTGGTGGTAGACGATTTCGACATGGGTATCACCCACGTTATCCGCGGCGACGACCACGTCAACAATACGCCGAAACAGATTAATATCCTGAAAGCCATCGGTGCCGAACTGCCCGAATACGCCCACCTGCCGATGATTCTCAACGAACAGGGCAAAAAAATCTCCAAGCGCAGCGGCGACACCGTTGCCGTTACCGATTACGGCGCGATGGGCATTCTGCCCGAAGCCATGCTCAACTATCTGGCCCGCTTGGGCTGGGCACACGGCGACGATGAATTTTTTACCATGCGGCAGTTTATCGAATGGTTCGACTTAAAAGACGTTTCCCCCTCGCCCAGCCGCATGGATCTGAAAAAACTGTACTGGATTAACGGCGAACACATCAAAGCCATGTCCGATGCAGAACTGGCCGGACACGTCCGCCCCCGCCTCGAAATGCGCGGCATCGCCGACAGCACCCGCCCGCCGCTGGAAGACGTGCTGGCTTTGGTCAAAGACCGCGCACAGGATTTGAACACACTGGCCGACGAATGCCTGTATTTCTACGCCAAACAGACCCCGGCCGAAGCCGATACCGCCAAACACTGGGACGACGAAGCCGCCGCGCGTATGCTGCGCTTTGCCGACCGTCTCGAAAGCGTGAACGACTGGAACCCCGCCGCCATTCACGACTTATTCGCACCGTTTTGCGAAGCCGAAGGCATCAAAATGGGCAAACTCGGTATGCCGCTGCGCCTTGCCGTGGCCGGTACCGCCAAAACCCCGAGCGTCGATGAAGTGCTGGCTCTAATCGGCAAAGAAGAAGTCTTGCGCCGCATCCGCAGCTGATTGCCCGCAAACCGCAAAATTCCAGCACAGACAGGCCGTCTGAATCCCGCCTACTGCGCGCCGACCAATACTGCGTTCATACGGCTCGGGTCCACCCGACGCTGCCACACGCGGCGGATTTCGTCGGCGGTCAGATCCGCCACTTCCTGCGGATAGCGGTCGAAACGGTCGGTCGGCAGCTGATACACGCCGACCGACGAAGTGTGCGGCAGCACTTTGGCGTTGGTATCGAAGCGCAGCGGGTGGCTGCCGATCAGATAGTTTTTCGCCTGCTGCAATTCGGCCTCTGTCGGCCCCTGAGCGGCAAAATCGGCCAGTACCCGCCGCGCTACGGCCAGCGCACGGTCTGCCCCGCCCTTTTGGGTGGTAAACGACACGGTAAACGGCCCTTTTTCGGCCAGCGGACTCATGCTGCTGGACACGCCGTACACCAAGCCTTCTTGATCGCGCAGGATTTTCATCAGACGGCTGTCGAAACCGCCCCCGCCCAAAATGTAGTTGCCTACGGTCAGCGCGATGCGGTCGGGGTCGTCAATGCCCAGCAGCGGCATACTCATGACCACGGTTGCCTGTTCTTTATCGGCAAACGGAATACGCTGCTCACGGCCTGCCTGCCGTACCACTTCCGGCACTGCCTGCCGCACTCCGTCAGACTGTCGGGGCAGGCCGCGCAGAATCCGTCCGGCCAAGGCTTCGGCCTGCTCGCGCGTTACATCACCCACTACCGACACATACGCATTGTCGCGGCGGTAGAAGCGGCGGTGGAAGGCGGCCAAGTCGTCGCGGCTCAATCCCAGAATGCCGGCCTCGCTGCTGCGTGCGCCGTTGGCATAGGGGTGGCTGCCGTAATTGAGCAGGGTGGCGGCACGGTCGGCCAGAAACGACGGCGACTGCTCGCTTTGTTTGAGCGCGGTTACGGCCTGCCGCTGTTCCCGTGCCCAGACGGCGGCATCGAACACCGGCCGTACCAAAACCTCGTTCAGCAGGTCGGCAGCAGCGTTTAAGGTGTCGGGACGGCTGAGCGATACCAGCGTTACCGCGCTGTTTTCGGTGCCGGCCGACGCATCGATACTGATGCCCAGACGGTTGCTCTCATCGCGCAATGCGTCTTCGCTGTATTTCTGCGTACCGTACACCAGCATAGCGGCCACTGCGCCCCCCAGATCCGGCTGCGCACCGGCTGCCGTTCCCGCGCCTTTGAATACCACGCGCAGATGCACGGTAGGCAGTTCGTGGCGCTCCGACAGGGTCAGCGTGTTGTCTTCGGGGGTCTGCCAGCGTTGGATATCCAAGGCAGAGGCCGTCTGAAAACCCCATATCAGGACAGCCGTCAGCAGTATGCGCGCGGCCGAATGTAAAAACGGTTTATTGCGTCTCATGGGCGGTCTCCCCGGATAAATTGGGCAGCAGCACGGTTTCGCTGTAAGGGCGTGCCAGCAGCATCCGCGCCGCCTGCTTTACCTGCTGCGGCGTGACCGCCAACAGGCGGCGCAGCATGGTTTCCTCGTATTGGTGGCCGAAGCCGTTTTGCTCGTCTTCGCCCAGTAAATCAGCCTGCGTGCGCACCGAATCTTTGGCCAGAATTTTCCCGCTCTCCAAGGAGCCGCGTATCAGTGCCAATTCTTCGCGGCTCACCCCCTTATCGGCAATATCGCGGATTTCCGCCAACAGGCGCGTTTTCAACTGTTCGACACTGACACCGCCGTTGGGCATCGCCGTCACGGCAAACAGCGCGTTTTTACGCCCGTATCCGCTGCCGCCTGCCGATACGCCCAAAGCCAGACTGTCGCCGCGCACCAGTTTGCGTTCATAACGCGCCGAATCGGTACCGCTGAGCACCATGCCGAGCATCGACAGCGCATAGCCCGCATCATCTTGAACCGACTGCATTTTCGGTACGCGCCAATTGAGGCTTAACACCGGTTGAGCAGTAACGGAATACACGACGCCTTTCCCTGCTTTGGCCGCCTGAACCGCTTCATAATCATCCCGCCGCTCGGGCAGGGCGCGCGCGGGAATCTTGCCGAATATCTCGGCGGCCGTCCGAACCGTCTGCGCCGCATCGACATCGCCGACAATCACCAGCATGGCATTGTTGGGCGCATACCATTTGCGGTACCACGCGCGCAAATCTTCGGCAGTCAGCGCGTGCAGGTCGGCCATTTCGCCGATCACGCTGACTTGGTTGTACGGTTTGTGCCACAGACGGCGCATCGCCGCCTCATTCAGTTTGCCGAACGGATTATCCTCCACCCGCCAGCGGCGTTCTTCGCGGATCACCTTCATTTCGTTCTCGAAATCGCGGTCGCTGAAATTGAGGTTGACCATACGGTCGGCCTCCATCTGCAACACTTCGCGCAGATTTTTCACTGCCAAATCGGCGGTATAGACCGTATCGGTGCGGGTGGTGTACGCATTATTGTCGCCGCCCAGCGCCGCCACGCGGCGGCTGTACTCGCCCGAAGGCACAGACGGCGTTCCTTTGAACATCATATGTTCCAGCGCATGACTCAGACCGGTCTTGCCCGCCTCTTCATCCACACTGCCCACGCGGTACCACAGGCGCACGGCCGCCACCGGCGCGCGCCGGTCTTCTTTCACCAATATCTTCATACCGTTGCCCAGCACCGCTTGGCGCGTTTCGGCCTGCGCGGCAGAAACGGCTGCCGCACAGGCCAGCAGAACCACTATATGTTTCAACATAATTACCCCTTTCCGGACTGCCCTATCATAGCACACGCAGACTGTCCTGCCGAAAGGCCGTCTGAAATGCCCGTTCAGACGATATGGAGAATATTTGCACTAAAATCCCGCCCGCAAAACAGCGCTAAGGGGTTATGATAAGTCTCCGTACCCACTCTGCCCGAACAGGAGCCGCCATGCGCACCGAAAACCGAATCACCCGCCAACTCGCCGCCCTTTCCCACTTGGACGAAACCGAACGCGCCGCCGCGCAAACCGCCGCCATGAATCAATTAGTGCCGTTTCTGAACACGGTCGGCACGCGCTTTGACGTGCTGCGTCAAGACGAAGTGCGTGTCAGCGTAGACAACCGCCCCGAAGTGCAGAACCATATTCAGAGTGTTCACGCCTGCGTCACCGCATTGCTGGCCGAAACCGCAACGGGTTTTGTCACCATGCTCAACACGCCCGACGACAAGATGATTGTGTGCAAAAGCATGAATATCCGCTATACGCGCCGCAGCAGCGGCAATCTGTATGCGGTTGCCAAATTGAGTGAAGCGCGGGCGGCGGTCATCGCGGCCGAAGAACGCGGCAATATGACAGTTCCCTGCCGCGTGTATGATGAGGACGGCGAACAGCCGGTAGAAATTGAAATGACTTGGGCATGGCTGCCGCGCGGCTGATGCCGCTTGCCGGACAGACAAAATCCCCGAAACAGACAAACCGTTTCGGGGATTTTTCACACGATGCACACCGGTGCTTATTTCGGCCGCATCAGCACCATATGGCGGTCTGCATCCAGCTGCGGCACAAACAGTTTTTCCACTTTGAACGCTTCGACATCGGCCGGCAGCTGTTCCAGTTCTTCATAGGGATACACGCCCTTCATCGCCGCCCAATAGCCGTTTTCGTTCAGCAGGTGTTTGGTGAGCGCGATAAAGTCGGCCAGTTCGGCAAACGCGCGGCTGGTCACAACATCGACTTTTTTGTCGTGCATGGCTTCCACCCTTCCGGCCGCCACGGTTACATTGGTCAAACCCAGCTCAATCACTGCCTGTTGCAGGAAAGTGGTTTTTTTGGTGTTGGCATCGAGCAGGGTGATGTGCAGATCAGGGCGGCAGATGGCGGTGGGAATGCCGGGCATTCCGCCGCCCGAGCCTACGTCCATCAAAGTTTGGGCACCGGCCACATACGGCAGCAGGGTCAGGCTGTCGAGAATGTGGTGGCTGATCATTTTGTTTTCGTCGCGCAGGGCGGTAAGGTTGTAAGTACGGTTCCACTTTTTCAGCAACGCCACATATTCGAGCAGCAGCAATTGTTGCGCGGTACCCAGCGTCAAACCCATTTCCTGCAAACCGTTTTGCAGTTGCTGTTTGTTGTCCATTCTGTTTTCCTGAATCTTGCTTTGTCCGACATCAGGGCAATGTTAGCCCAAAACCGCAAGGAGTCGGTGTGAAATCTTTACACATCGGGCGGGAATATGATTCATGTCCGCACAAAGGCCGTCTGAAAATGCACAGAATATTGTCGGATTCGAGAATCCGACCTACCCGTTTTCAGACGACCTGTTCCCGCCGTCAAACACCCTGTTTCAGGCTCGCTTCGATAAAGCCGTCCAAATCGCCGTCGAGCACGGCTTTGGTGTTGCCGACTTCGTATCCGGTGCGCAAATCCTTGATGCGCGAAGAGTCCAGCACATACGAACGGATCTGGCTGCCCCAGCCGACATCGCTTTTGCCTTCTTCCAAAGCCTGTTTCTCTTCGTTGCGCTTGCGCATTTCCAGTTCAAACAGTTTGGAACGCAGCATTTCCATCGCAGCGGCCTTGTTGGCGTGTTGCGAACGGTCGTTCTGACACTGCACGACGATGCCCGTCGGCTCGTGGGTGATGCGCACAGCAGAGTCTGTTTTATTGATGTGCTGGCCGCCCGCGCCCGATGCGCGGTAGGTGTCGATGCGCAAATCGGCGGGGTTGATTTCGATTTCGATGGAGTCGTCCACTTCGGGATACACGAATACCGAAGCAAACGAAGTATGGCGTTTGTTGTTGGAATCGAAAGGCGAATAACGCACCAGACGGTGTACGCCGGTTTCGGTGCGCAGCAGGCCGTAGGCATATTCGCCTTCCAAGCGGATGGTGGCGCGGTTGATGCCCGCGATTTCTCCTTCATCTTCCTCCAGAATCTCGACTTTGAAGCCTTTGCGCTCGCCGTAGCGGCTGTACATACGCAGCAGCATACCCGCCCAGTCTTCCGCTTCCGTGCCGCCCGCACCGGCCGTAATATCGATAAAGCAGTTGTTGGCATCGGCAGGCTGGTTGAACATGCGCTTGAATTCCAGCTCGGCCATCTTGGCTTCCAAAGCGGCCACATCTTCCTGCACAGCGGCAAATCCTGCTTCGTCGCCCTCTTCCACCGTCATCTCAATCAACATGCGGTTGTCTTCGATACCGGTGGCGATGCTGTCCAGCGTCAGCACAATGTCTTCCAGCATTTTGCGCTCTTTGCCGATTTCCTGCGCTTTTTTCGGATCGTTCCACAAATCGGGATCTTCCGACAGACCGACCACTTCTTCCAGCCGCTCTTTTTTGCCCTGATAATCCATATAGGCGCGGATGTCGGTACTGCGGGTTTCCAAGTCGTTTAAGGTGTTGTTCAACTGATTGATAATTTCAGCTTCCATCATGTTCTTCTGTCTGTAAAATTCAGCCGGACATTGTACGGGATTTGCCGCCTTTTTCCTAGAAAAGGCCGTCTGAAAACGGTGCGCTGCACCGTTTCTGCGGAGCTGAAACGAACCTGTACGTTTTTTTCAGACGTAGGTCGGATACTTGTATCCGACAACCGAGCCGAGGGGGTATGGAAATCGTCGGATTCAAGAATCCGACCTACGGGGCGGCTGATACACAAAGGCCGTCTGAAACGGAGCAGCGGTTTTCTGTGCCGCCGACACATGCCTCATAACGGTGTCGGATTCTCGAATCCGACCTACGCTGTGGTTCAGGTTTCAGACGGCCTCACCGATTCAGGCGGCATTCAAACCCAAATGGCGCAGCAGCGCGTCCGGCTGCGGTTCGCGCCCGCGGAAGGCTTTGAACGATTCAGCCGCCGGACGGCTGCCGCCCACGGCCAGAATCTCGTTCCAGAATCTGGTACCGGCGGCCTTCACGTCGCCGCCCTCCTCAAACGCGGCATAAGCATCGGCACTCAACACCTCCGCCCACGCATAACTGTAATACCCTGCCGCGTAACCGCCGGCAAAAATATGGCCGAAGCTGTGCGCGAAACGGTTGTAGTCCGACTGCGGCACCACCGCCACTTCGGCACGCACTTCATCCAAAACCTTTGCCCAATCCAGCGGCCGCGTACCGCCGCTGCGGCTGTAAATCAGCATATCAAAGAGGCCGAATTCGATTTGGCGCGCCAGAAACATGCCGACTTGGAAATTTTTCGCCGCCAGCATTTTGTCGAACAGTTCGCGCGGCAGCGGGCGGCCGTCTGTTTCGTGCGCCGACATGGCGGCCAGTACATCATACTCCCAGCAGAAGTTTTCCATAAACTGACTGGGCAGCTCCACCGCGTCCCACTCCACGCCGTTGATGCCCGACACGCCCAATTCGTCGATGCGCGTGAGCAGATGGTGCAGGCCGTGCCCCATTTCGTGAAACAGGGTAACGATTTCGTCGTGGCTCAAATAAGCGGGACGGCCGCCCACAGGCGGCGTGAAGTTGCACACCAGATACGCCACCGGTGTCTGCACCTGCCCCGCTTTGGCACCGGAAACAAATCGGCGGCGGCCGCGGTAATCGTTCATCCATGCGCCGCCGCGCTTGCCTTCGCGGGCGTACAGATCCAGATACACGCCGCCGATCAGCGCACCGCCTTTTTCCAGCTCGTAATAGCGCACGTCGGGGTGCCAGACGGGGACGCTTTTTTCGATAAAGTTCACGCCGTAAAGCGTGTGGATTTGAGCAAACAGCCCTGCCAGCACTTTATCGGCCGGGAAATAGCGTTTGACTTCGTTTTCGTTAAACGCATATTTGGCTTCACGCAGTTTTTCCGCAGCATAGGTCAGGTCGTACGGCTGCGGATCGGCAATGGCTAATTTTTCACGCGCAAACGCCATCAGTTCGGCCGCCTCGGCCAGGCCGTGCGGTTTGGCGCGCGCGGACAAATCGCGCAGGAAAGCCAAAACCTGCTCGGGGCTGTCGGCCATTTTGGTATACAGCGACAATTCGGCATAATTGGCAAAACCGAGCAGATCGGCTTCGCGCTGCGCGATGTGCAGCATCCGCGTGATGTTCGCCGTATTGTCGAAACGTTCTTCGCCCAAATCGCTGGCGCGCGACAGATAGGCACGGTGGATTTCGGCACGCAGAGCGCGGTCGTCGGCATGCTTCATTACCGCCAGATAATGCGGCATCTGCAAACCGATTTTATAACCTTCTCTGCCTTCGGCGGCAGCGGCGGCGGCAAACATGGCTTTTTCGTCGTCGGTCAAACCGTTCAGACGGCCGTCATCGGGTAGGTAGAGCGCGAACGCATCGGTGGCGTCCAACACATTCTGGGCAAACTGCGCGCCCAATTGTGCCGATTCGGTTTGCAGTGCGGCAAATTCCGCCTGTGCCGCCCCGTCCAGTTCCGCACCGGCCAGCACAAAACCGCGCAAATCGTGTTCCAGCTTGGTCTGCTGCGCCGCATCGAGCCTGTCGAATGCCGCCGAAGCGCGAATCGCTTTAAAGCGCGCGTACAATTCGATATCTTGGCCGATTTCGGTGAAAAATTCGGTTACTTCGGGCATCAGTGCATTGTATTCGGCACGCAGCTCGGGCGTATCGGCCACCGCGTTCAAATGCGATACCACGCCCCAAATACGGCCGACCCGTTCAGTCGTATCCGTCAAAACTTCCACCGTATTCGCCCAATCGGCCTGCGCCTGCGCCTTAACCGCCGCAATGGCAGCACGTGCTTCGGCCATCGCCTGCTCCATGGCCGGACGGATGTCTGCCGTGCGGATTTCGTGAAAACGCGGCTCGTCGCCCAAATTCAATAATGTATTCTGTATCATCGTCAGTCTCGCTGGTTTTCAGACGGCCTTAACCGCCGTCCGCATCATCAGGTTGGAAAAACATCTCCCGCCTATGGGGGTCAAGGCGGCCGACTTCAAGCCCCCAGCTTCAAATCGCCAGCCCGAATCCGCCCGCTGCGGCGCAGCGGCAGGGCAATCAGCCAAGTCAGCAGCGCGGGCAGCACGAAATGCAGCAGAAGCATCATCAGCCAGACACCGGCAGAATTGCCCATGGCTTCCAGCGTGCCCATCTGCCCGACCAGTCCGCTGCTGCCCATGCCCGCGCCGTAAGGGACGTTTTCCATCCCCAAAACGGCCGCCAGACTGCCGCCTGCCGCACCGGCCAGCGTAGGCGGCAGCCAAATGAACGGATTTTTCACGATATTGGGCATTTGCAGCATACTGGTTCCCAAGGCCTGACTGAGTACGCCGCCCCAGCCGTTGTCGCGGAAACCCAAAACGGCAAAGCCCACCATCTGCGCACAGCCGCCCGCCGTAGCCGCACCCGCCGCCGTACCGTCCAGGGACAGCGCAACCGCCACCGCCGCGCTCGACAGCGGCAGCGTCAGCAGCATACCCATCACCACAGCAACCGCCATGCCCATCAGCACCGGCTGCCAATCCACCGCAGCGGCAATCATGCCCCCTGCCGCCGTCATGGCCGAGCCGACCAGCGGGCCGGCAAACTGGGCGGCCGCCAAACCCGCAAGCAGGGCGGCCGCAGGGGTAACAATCATATCGGCCGGCGTGGTTTTACTGACCAGCTTGCCTGCCTCCGTACCGGCGGCCGCTGCCAAAAAACAGCCCGCAGGCCCGCCCGCAGCCGCGCCCGCCAAACCGGTGGCCGCCGCCGCAAACAGCACCAAAGGCGGGGCTTTCAAGGCATACGCAACCGCCAAACCGACTGCCGCCCCCATCGCGCCCTGCGCCTGCGCCCCTGCCTGCACCAGCCAGGGCAGCCCCAAACCCGTACCCGCCGATTTCAGAATCAGCCCGACAATCAGCGACGCAAACAGTCCCAAAGCCATCAAATTGACCGCTTCGACCGCGTAACGCTGCACGCTGAATTCAATATTTCTGGCCTGTAAAAATGCTTTCATACGATCCTCCTGTCCCGGCCGCCGAGGCCGTCTGAACGGCCCGCCGCCCCGTGATGCGCGCACCGCTCATTCTATCCCTTATTTTCCGCCTGCGGACAAGATATAATGCGGTTTTCCCTTACTTCGTACCGCCGCCGACCTTATGACACACGCCCTCCGCATCTGTCAGGCACAGAAAACCTACGCCAACGGCTTTACCGCCCTGCACGGCATCAGTTTCGATGTACGGCAGGGCGAGTTCTTCGCCCTGCTCGGCCCCAACGGCGCAGGCAAAACCACCCTGATCTCCGCCATGGCGGGACTGAACCGCCTCAGCGGCGGCCGCATCGAAGTCATGGGCTTCGACGTGCAGAAACACGCCCGCGAAGCGCGCATGAGTCTGGGCGTGGTGCCGCAGGAACTGGTGTTCGACCCGTTTTTCACCGTACGCGAAACCCTGCGCCTGCAATCGGGCTACTTCGGCCTGCGCCGCAACGACGACTGGATAGACGAATTATTGTCCGAACTGGGACTGGCCGACAAAGCCGATACCAACACGCGGCGGCTCTCCGGCGGCATGAAGCGGCGGGTGATGGTGGCACAGGCACTGGTACACCGCCCGCCCGTCATTGTACTGGACGAACCGACCGCCGGCGTGGACGTGGAACTGCGCCACAGCTTATGGGCGTTTATGCGCCGGCTCAACCGCGAGGGCCATACCATCATTCTCACCACGCATTATCTGGAAGAAGCACAGGACAACTGCTCGCGCATCGCCGTACTCAAACAGGGACGGCTGGCCGCGCTCGATGCCACGGAAAACCTGCTGCACAGCAGCGAAGTGCGCGTCCGCCTGCTGACGGACGCGCCGCTGCCGCCACTCCGGCAGGGCAAAGCCGCCGTTTCAGACGGCCTCGAATACACCCTGCTGCTGGACGATTACAACCAACTGGCCGCCGTATTGGCCGACCTGCGTTCGGCAGGCATCAACGTGCGGCAGGTACAGATTTTGGAAAACGATTTGGCACAAGTCTTCGTCCGCCTGACAGGAGCAGATTCATGACCCGACCATTGACCGGCTTCACCACCCTGCTGCGCAAAGAAATGCTGCGCTTCGGCAAAGTCTGGCAGCAGACGCTGGGCGCGCCCGTGCTGACCGCGCTGCTCTACCAGCTCATCTTCGCCCAGGCACTGGGCAAACACGTCGATGCCCTGCCGGGTGTCTCTTACGGCGTATTCCTGATTCCCGGCCTGGCCATGATGAGCATGATGCAGAACGCTTTTGCCAACGCCTCATCCAGCCTGATTCAGTCGCGCATCACCGGCAATCTGGTGTTCATTCTGCTGCCGCCGATTTCGCCCGCCGCCTTTTTTACCGCCTATGCGGCCGCCGGCATCCTGCGCGGCCTGCTGGTGGGTGCGGGCATTGTGGCGGCTACCGCCTGGTTCGGCCTGCCGCCGCCCGCCCACCCGCTCTTTATCGCGGCCTTTGCCCTGCTCGGCTGCCTGCTGATGGCTTCGCTCGGCCTGATAACCGGCATTTGGGCGGAAAGTTTCGACCAGCTTGCCGCCTGCCAGAACTTCCTGATTATGCCGCTGACCTTTCTTTCCGGCGTTTTCTACTCGATACAGAGCCTGCCGCCTTTCTGGCAGACCGTCAGCCTCGCCAACCCGGTTTTCTATATGATAGACGGCTTCCGCTACGGCTTTTTCGGCGTATCCGACACCTCGCCGTGGCTGTCGCTGGGCATCGTTGCCGCCTTCGCCGCCGCAGCCGGCCTGACCGCCTTTATGCTGATCCGATCGGGCTGGAAACTGCGCGGCTGACCCCGCCCCTGTACAGGCCGTCTGAAAGCCGAACCGTCTGCCGTTGTCCGAATCCGGCAATACCGCTCGTTATCGATGCCGGATGTGGGAATCCGGCCTGCATCCCTACCCTCTGTCGGCGCACACTGGCCGTCTGAAAATAGTACGCAGCGCTATTTCTGCGAAACGAAAACCGCGAGACGTGTCGTTTCTGTACAGCAAAACGGGCAAAGCGGGTCTCTGCATCACCAACATGCGGAACGGAAACGGCGCACCATGCCGTTTCCGGCGAAGCCAAAACAAGGACGGCGGGTTTAGCTTGCCAGCAACTGCGTTTTAGCTTTGCAGAAATAGTGCTGCGCACTATTTTCAGACGGCCTGCCGCTTGCACCGGCAGCCGAATCGGGTTATAAAAAAACCGCCATCCACAACCGAACCGCCATTATGTCCCTGCAACAAAAACTCCCCTCCCCCATGCTCACCGACGGCACGCGCCGCGAAATCTGGTCGAAAGAAAGCTACCACCTGCTGAAAATCCTGTCGGAATTTGTCGAAGCGGGCGAAGAGCTGCGTGCCATCCAGCCTGCCGTCAGCATTTACGGCAGCGCGCGCACGCCGGCCGACCACCCCGACTACCTGCTTACCGAACGCCTGTCACGCAAGCTCTCCGACGCGGGTTTCAGCGTGATTTCCGGCGGCGGCCCCGGCATTATGGAAGCGGCCAACAAAGGCGCGCACGCGGGCAAAAGCCCCGCCGTCGGCCTGAACATCGAACTGCCGCACGAACAGAGTGCCAACACCTATCAGGATTTGTCGGTCAATTTCCAGCACTTTTTCCCGCGCAAAGTCATGTTTGTCAAACACGCGGTGGCCTATGTCGTCATGCCCGGCGGCTTCGGCACGCTGGACGAGCTGTTTGAAAGTCTGACACTGGTTCAAACCGGAAAAATCCCGCTGCGCCCCGTTATTCTGGTGGGACGCAGTTTCTGGCAGGGGCTGGTCGACTGGATACGCAGCCAACTGCTGACACGCAGACTGATCAGCCCGGGCGATTTGGATCTGTTTGAAATCATTGACGACGAAGACGAAATCATCGCCAAAATCTTCGCCCACTACGAGCAATGCGCGGGCGGTTTCTGCATCTCGCCCGAATCGGATTGGGAACTGGGTCTCTAAATGTCCGCATACACGCCGCCACGGCGTGTTTTTTCGGCAATATAACCAAAACCGTCCGCCACATAGCCAAAGATTCTTTCTCTTTTACAGCCGCAATCCGTACAGTCGGCGCATACCGTTTTCAAGGAAACCGCCATGCGCCGCCTGTCCCTCCTGCTTGCCGCTTTTTTGTTGTCCGCCTGCACGCCCGAATCCGCCGCACCCGCCGCCGACAGCGGCCTGATGAACGTGTCCTACGATGTTTCGCGCGACTTCTTCAAAGACTACAACCCGCTGTTTCAGACGGCCAACCCGCAGGCGGGTACGGTCAAACAGTCGCACGGCGGTTCCAGCAAACAGGCTCTGGCCGTCGCCAACGGCCTGGCGGCCGATGTCGTGACCCTGAATCAGGAATCCGACATCGAGCTGCTGGTGCAGAAAGGTCTGGTCAAGCCCGACTGGGCGCAGGCATTCCCCAACCGTGCCGTCCCGTTCACCAGCACCACCGTCTTTCTGGTGCGCAAAGGCAATCCGAAGCAGATCCGCGACTGGGCGGATTTATCCCGCGACGGCGTGCAGATTGTTATAGCCAATCCGAAAGTTTCGGGCAACGGCCGCTATGCCTTTCTGGCCGCCTACGGTGCCGCGCTGAAACAGCACGGCGGCAATGAAGCGGCCGCACAGGCACAGACGCAGCGGCTGCTGGCCAATGTGGCCGTGCTGGAAAACGGCGGCCGCGCGGCCACCACCACCTTTATCCAACGGGAAATCGGCGATGTGTTAATCAACGCCGAAAATGAACTGAAACACACCGCCCGCCAATTCTCCGATGCAGGCTACGAGGTTGTTTATCCGAGTTATTCCGTCGCCATCAACAGCCCCGTAGCCGTTGTGGACAGCGTTGCGGACAAGCGCGGCACCCGCAAAGCGGCCGAAGCCTACCTGAACGGCCTGTGGACGAAACCGGCACAGGAACTGGCCGCCCGCAACAGCCTGCGCCCCGCAGACCCCGGCGTGCGCGCCGCCTACGCTGCCGATTTCCCGCCGGTCGAAACCTTCCGGGCCGACGAACTGTTCGGCTCATGGCAGAACATCATGCAGCAGTTTTTCGCCGACGGCGCACTGTTCGACCGGCTGTATACCCGCAGCCGCACGCCATAGCCTGCGTGCCCCGCCTGTACAACAGGCCGTCTGAAAGACAGGGGCAATTGTCTGTGAAGCCAAAACAGCAGAAAATGCGTTTGCAGACGGCCTGCATGACAGACGTAGGTCGGATTATCGAATCCTGCTGCATCGATAAAAAACCGATGTTGTCGGATTCGGATACCTGGCCGGCGCAGTTTCCGTGCGCAGAAACGCTCTTTGCCTGTTTCAGCTGCGCACTGTTTTAGCTGCGCAGAAACTGCGTTTTAGCTCCGCAGAAACTCGCTTCGCTCGTTTTCAGACGGTCTGCTTGGCGTTTTGCCCCTTAGTCTTGCAGTTCAAACAGCAGTTTGCCCAGCTCCTGAGCAGCCTGCTGCATATCGGGCAGAAAGGCGAGCAGGTCGGGCAGGCGCTTGCGTATCGTGGGTGCATGGGTGTAGAGGCCGCCGGTAAACCGGCCGCTGCCGTCGTACACCGGTACGGCAAAGCCGACCATGCCGGCGATAAATTCTTCATTATCCACACCATAACCGCGCTGCTCCGTCTGGCGTACATCGTATTCCAAATCGGGCAGGGCGGATAAGGTATTCTGCGTCATGCGGGTCAGCGGCAGGTGCGCCAGCAGGCGGCGGCGTTTGTGGGCGGGTAGCGTACTCAGATAGAGCTTGCCGCCTGCGGTGCAGTAGAGCGGAACCTGTGTGCCGCTGGGCAGATAAACTTGAAGCGGCCAGTTGGTCTGCACACGGTCGGCATAAGTCATCATATTGCCGTGCGGCACGGTAATACCGCAGGTTTCGCCGATTTTTGCCGACAGTGCGCCCAACAGGGCTTCGCGTTCTGCTTTGTAATGCCTGTTTTGCCAGATATTGACACTTAGACGCAGGGCGCGGCTCCCCGGTACGATACCGCCCTGAATATCCTGACGGATAAACTGTCCGTTTTCCAGCAGTTGCAGCAGGCGGTGCAGGCTCGGTTTGGGAATATCCAAGTCCTGAATCAAATCCTGCGGTGCAAGCGGCCGCCCGGCTGCGGCTACCGCTTCGATAATTTCCAATACGCGCAGAATCGACGATCCGCGCTCGCGGTTGTTTCCAGCCATCTTTCAAATCCAATCAACAATAGTAAGTTCTGCAAGCGGTTTTGTTATTTTCATTAAAAATCAATTATATAAAAAATAACTGATGAAGGGTATCAGAAAAAATCATTTCTCTTCTGATTCGGGTTACCATATTTTATAAATCGATACAAAATGTATCGATTTATAAAATATTAAATAAAAAGAGGAGGAGGGAATCATGTTGAGCTTATCAGGCATTGTCTTATCGCTGCTTCTGCTGATGTATCTGGCCTATCGGGGCATCAGCGTGCTGATATTGGCACCGCTCTTGGCGATGCTGGCGGTAGTGTTCGGCGCGCCGGGCAACGAGCTTTTGGGAACCTACACACAGGTCTTTATGCAGGGCATGGGTGGGTTTGCGGTTAAGTTTTTTCCGGTTTTCCTGTTGGGTGCGGTATTCGGCAAGCTGATGGAGGATTCGGGTGCGGCGCACAGTATTGCTTATGCGCTGGTAAACCGTTTCGGCAGGCAGAAAGCCCTGTTGTCGATTATTGCCGCGTCGGCGGTACTGACTTACGGCGGGGTATCGGTATTTGTTGTAACGTTTGCCGTTTATCCGATTGCCGCCGCGCTGTTTCGGGAAATCGATATTCCGAAACGCCTGATTCCGGGGGCGGTTGCTGTCGGTGCGCTGACGTTTACCATGACAGCCATGCCGGGCACGCCGTCGATTCAGAATGCGATTCCGATGCCGTATTTTGCGACGGACGCCTTTGCCGCACCCGGTTTGGGTGTGATGGCGGGAGCGGTGATGTTGGCGGGCGGCGTATGGTGGATGCAGCGCCGTCTGAAAAGCGCGCTGGCGGCAGGCGAGGGTTACGGTTGCCATGATGATGCCGGTGTCAGGGAACAGGATTTCAGCCATCTGCCGGCTTTATGGCAGGCGCTGGTGCCGATTGCGGTCGTGATTGTGCTGAATTATGTGTTGAGCAAATTCGTTTTTCCCATGATGGATACGGCTTATCTGGCCGATAAGAAATTTGGTGCGACCTCGCTGAATGCGGTATCGGGTCTGTGGGCGATTATCACGGCTTTGCTGGCAGGCTGTCTGATCTTGGTGTTTGCCAACCTGAAATATTGGCGCAATTTGAAAAAAACACTTAATGAAGGTGCCATGGGTTCGCTGCTGCCGATTTTCAACACGGCTTCCGAAGTGGGTTACGGATCGGTTATTGCTTCTTTGGCCGGTTTTGTGATTCTGCGCGACTTTATGGTCGGCCTGTCGCCGGACAACCCGCTGATTTCCGAAGCGGTCGTGATTAATGTGATGGCGGGGATTACCGGTTCGGCATCGGGCGGTATGAGTATTGCGCTCAATGCGATGGGGGAAACCTATATGCAGTTGGCACAGCAGGCCGGTATTTCGCCGGAATTGATGCACCGTGTGGCATCGATTGCATCGGGCGGTTTGGACGCACTGCCGCACAACGGCGCGGTCATCACCATGCTGGCCATTTGCGGTTTGACCCACAAAGAATCGTATCTGGATATTTTTGTCGTGGCCGTTGCGGTACCGCTGGCGGCGTTAGCGGCGGTGATTGCCGCCGGTACGCTGTGGGGTGCGTTTTGATTTTCAGACGGCCTTTCCGACTCTGTACCTACATCTGAGGAGAAAATCATGACTACTACACAAACCGTTATTCTGCCGCGCATGATGCAGATCGGACAGGGAGCCTGCGCGAAACTGCCCGATTTTGTGCGGGCGGCGGGCGGTAGCAAACCGCTGCTGATTACCGATAAAACGATGGTGCAGTTGGGTTATGCGGATCAGGTACTGACCTTGCTGCACGAAGCAGGGCTGGGTGCCGATGTGTACGACGATACTGTGCCGGAGCCGACGGCTGCTTCGATTGAGGACGGGGCGGCAATGGTGCGCGGCGGCGGCTACGACCTCATCATCGCATTGGGCGGCGGCAGCCCGATAGACAGTGCCAAAGCCATTGCCGTATTGGGCAAATACGGCGGCACGATACGCGATTACTGCTTCCCGCGTCAGGTCAACGAAGCCGCGCTGCCGTTGATTGCCATACCGACTACGGCGGGAACGGGTTCCGAGTGCAGCAAGGTAACGGTGATTACCGATGATGCCGCCAGCGAAAAGCTGCTGTGTGTCGGTACGGCCTTTATGCCTGCCGCCGCCATTGTCGATTACACATTCAGCCTGAGTGTGCCGCCGCGCACCACCGCCGATACCGGTATCGACGCGCTGACCCATGCCGTTGAAGCCTATGTCAGCCGCAAAGCGGGCCTGTACAGCGATATGCAGGCACTGGCTGCCATGCGCCTGATCGGCGGTCATCTGCGTACGGCTTATCGCGACGGCGGCAACCGTGCCGCCCGCGAAGCCATGATGCTGGGTTCGACACTGGCAGGCATTGCGTTCAATAACGCATCGGTGGCATTGGTACACGGCATGAGCCGTCCGATCGGCGCGTTTTTCCATGTGCCGCACGGCTTGTCGAACGCCATGCTGCTGCCCGCCGTTACCGCCTATTCCCTGCCTGCCGCGCCGGAGCGGTATGCCGACTGCGCGCGTGCCGTCGGTGCGGCAGGAACGGCGGACGATACGGATACGGCCAACCGCAAACTGCTTGATGAGTTGATTGCCTTAAACCGCGAGTTGAAAGTGCCGACTTTGGCCGAATTCGGCGTAGCCAAAGCCGATTTTGAGGCGGTGGTGGAAACGATGGCCGAACAGGCGCTGGCATCGGGTTCGCCCGCCAATAACCCGCGCGTGCCGCCGAAAGAAGATATTGTTGCGCTGTACCGTTCGCTCTGGTGAGCGTTTTGCCGGTTTGAGCTTCGTATTTTCAGACGGCCTTTTCCGCTGACTCCGAATCAGGCCGTCTGAAAACGAGCGCAGCGGGTTTCTGCGAAGCTAAAACCGGTGTTTGTGATGATTATTGTAAAAGGAGAAACATCATGTCCCATATTGTCGGCCATTTTATCGGCGGAAAAACCGTTCACGATGCCGCCTCTGTCCAAGATGTGTACAACCCTTCTACCGGTGCGGTCGCTCGACAGGTGGCGTTGGCGGGAAAGGCTACCGTGGAAGCTGCGGTGGCGGCGGCGCAGGCCGCTTTTCCCGAATGGCGCAAAACGCCTGTATTGAAGCGGGCGCGCATCATGTTCCGCTACAAAGAACTGCTGGAGCAGAACCGCGACAAAATCTGTGCCTTAATCGGCGAGGAGCACGGCAAAATCGTCCACGATGCCGCCGGCGAGTTGCAGCGCGGTATTGAGAATGTCGAATTTGCCTGTGCCGCCCCCGAGATGCTGAAAGGGGAGTACAGCAAAAACGTCGGCCCCGAGATTGATTCGTGGAGCGATTTCCAGCCTTTGGGCGTGGTGGCCGGGATTACGCCGTTCAATTTTCCCGCGATGGTGCCGCTGTGGATGTTTCCGCTGGCCATTGTCTGCGGCAATACTTTTGTCTTGAAGCCGTCTGAACGCGACCCCAGCGTGTGCCTGCTGTTGGCGCAGCTGATGCAGGAAGCGGGTTTGCCCGACGGGGTGTTGAATGTAGTCAACGGCGGCAGAGAGGCGGTCGATACGCTGCTGGCCGACCCGCGCGTGCAGGCAGTCAGCTTTGTCGGTTCGACCCCCGTCGCCAAATATGTTTACGCCACGGCGACTGCCAACGGCAAACGCTGTCAGGCGATGGGCGGGGCGAAAAACCATGCCGTCGTTCTGCCCGATGCCGACTTGGACAATGTCGTCAATTCCCTGCTGGGGGCGGCATTCGGCTCTTCGGGCGAACGCTGCATGGCTTTATCGGTAGCCGTGGCGGTGGGAGATGCAACGGCAGACCGTATGGTGGCGGGCATCAAAGCGGGTATGCGGCATCTGAAAACCGGCCCGTTTTCCGATGCGGCCAACCATTTCGGTCCGCTGATTACCGCCGCACACAAAGCCAAAGTGGAGGACTACATCGCAGGTGCGCAGGCTCAGGGAGCCGAAATCGTTGTCGACGGACGCAATCCGTCCGTACCGGCCGGTTATGAAAACGGTTTTTATCTGGGTGCGACATTAATCGACCGCGTTACGCCCGATATGGTGAGTTATCGGGAAGAGATTTTCGGCCCCGTGTTGCAGGTGGTCCGTGTGGACACTATGCAGGAAGCGATGGATTTGATTGACGGGCATATTTACGGCAACGGTACCTGCATCTACACCCGCGACGGCGAAGCCGCACGTTATTTTGCCGACCGCGTATCGGCAGGTATGGTCGGCATCAATATCCCGCTGCCCGTACCGGTGGCCTACCACAGTTTCGGCGGTTGGAAGCAGTCGATGTTCGGCGATTTGGGGACTTACGGCCCTGACGGTACCCGCTTCTACACCCGCCGCAAAACCGTTACCCAGCGCTGGCCGACCGCCGAAGTGCGCGAGGGCGCGGTATTCGCCATGCCGGTTTTGGGTTGAGGCGGGCAGCCCGTACGGCAGCTCTGTCCAGGCCGTCTGAAAATAGTGCGTAGCACTATTTTCAGACGGCCTCTGCCATGTCTCAAAACCGCGCCGGTCTTGCATCCATTCCGGCCGGAAAGCGGCACACTGCTTCGGCTGCCCGTATACCGGCAAACCTTACCGCCGGGGCAGAACCTGCGGCAGATACTCGCCCAATACGGCGGAAAAATCCAAACTGCCGTTTTGGGTATCGGCAGCAAAATGCTCATACATCTGCCGCGCCTGTTCCCCCATCGGCGTTTCCAGCCCCGCCGATTCGGACAATCCGGCCGCCAGCCGTAAATCTTTCAGCATCAACCTGCTCGAAAAACCGTTACGGTAAGCATTTGCCGCCGGTACATTTTTCATCGCGCCGGGATACGGGTTATAGACATTCAGCACCCAATTACCGCCGGAACTTTTCGCCATAATATCGGACAGCACCGACGCGTCCAGCCCGCTTCTGACGCCCAGCGCAATAGCCTCTGCCGTTCCCGTCATCAATATGCCCAACAGCATATTGTTGCAGATTTTGGCAGTCTGCCCCGCACCACAGCCCCCTGCATGAAAAACATTGCGACCCATGGCCTGCAACAGAGGCAAAGCACGCTCGAAATCGGCAGTTTCCGCGCCGACCATAAAACTGAGGGTTGCCGCTGCCGCACCCGCCGTACCACCCGACACCGGCGCATCGGCAAAAGCAATGCCGCGCTTGACCGCCTCTGCCGCCACCAAACGGGCATCATCTGCCGCAATCGTACTGCAATCAACAGCCAGTGCACCTGCGGATAAAACGTCCAATATCCCTTTGCCGCCCTCTGCACCCAAGTAAACAGCCTTTACCTGCCTGCCGTCCGGCAGCATGGTAATGACGGCATCTGCCCCCTCTGCCGCCTGATGCGGCGTAACACTGTGATACGCCCCCTGCGCCACCAAAGCCGATACTGCTTCGGCATTCACATCGGCTACACTGACCCGGTAACCCTGCTTCAACAGATTCACCGCCATTGGTGCACCCATATTGCCCAACCCGATAAAAGCGATATGCGGCATATCCGGTTTCATGTTTCACTCCTCCCTTTTGCGTTGCAGACCGTCAAATCATACAAATAATCACAAATTGATACAAATCGTATTATTTTAATTATTCCATCAAAAAATCTGATAAAGGCTGTATCAAACCGATCAGGCCGTCTGAAAGCGGACAGGGGTGGGTTTCTACAAACCAAAACGTGCATAGCAGGCTTCTGAATCTAAAACGAACGAAGTGGGTTTCTCTTCACCATAGACAAAGTCAGGCAGACAAAATCAGAACCACACCCTCTCATCTGCACAGCGCAGCAGACCGTTCAGGTATGCAATTGCCGGCTCATCAGCAGCACACAACGAAAGATACGGATACACAGATTCCAACCATACATTTCACTATCCCGCCCGCCGTTATCCGGCTTTCAGACGGCCTCATTTGCCAAATTGGCCTGCACAATCCGCAACCGCACCACTTACCGTGGCGCGACAGCCGACAGAGTATAAAGACATCGCCGCACCGGGTGGGCAAATAAAAAAAGCACGGCCAAAACCGTGCTTTTATCAGTCGTTTCAACTTAATGCTTTTGCGAACGAATATAATCCAGCGTTTTGAGTTCGGCAATCGCAGCGGCCAAAGCAGCTTGGGCTTTGGCACGCGATTCATCGTCTTTTGCCTGACGGATACCCGCCTCCGCAGCTTTTTTGGCCTCTTCGGCACGCGCCTGATCCATTTCCGTACTGCGCACGGCCACATCGGCCAACACAGTCAGTTTGTCAGGCTGTACTTCCAACAGGCCGCCCGATACGGCTACCAGCACTTCTTCAGACTGGCCGGGAACTTGCAGGCGCAAAACACCCGGGCGCACCAAACTCATAACCGGCTCGTGTCTTGGGTAAATACCGAGTTCACCTTGTACAGTCGGCACCACAACAAAGCTGGCTTCGCCTGAATAGATGTTTTGTTCGTTACTGACCACTTCAACTTGCATGACACTCATGCCGGCCTCCTTAATTTAAGGTTTTTGCTTTCTCTACCGCTTCTTCGATGCCGCCTACCATATAGAACGCTTGTTCAGGCAGGTGGTCGTATTCGCCGGAAAGAATGGCTTTAAAGCCTGCGATGGTATCGCGCAGCGAAACATATTTGCCCGGCGAGCCGGTAAAGACTTCGGCCACATGGAAAGGCTGGGACAAGAAGCGCTGGATTTTACGCGCACGCATTACGGTCAGTTTGTCTTCATCAGACAATTCGTCCATACCCAGAATAGCGATGATGTCGCGCAATTCTTTGTATTTTTGCAGGGTAGACTGGACACCGCGCGCCACATCATAGTGTTCCTGACCCAACACCATCGGGTCAAGTTGGCGCGAAGTCGAATCCAGCGGATCCACTGCCGGATAAATACCCAGAGAAGCAATGTCGCGGCTCAATACCACTGTTGCGTCCAAGTGGGCGAATGTCGTTGCAGGAGACGGGTCGGTCAAGTCGTCGGCCGGTACATAGACGGCTTGGATTGACGTAATCGAACCTGTCTGCGTTGAGGTAATACGCTCTTGCAGACGGCCCATTTCTTCCGCCAGCGTCGGCTGATAACCTACGGCAGACGGCATACGTCCCAGCAGGGCGGATACTTCGGTACCGGCCAGCGTATAGCGGTAAATGTTATCGACGAAGAACAGGACGTCGCGGCCTTTGCCGTCGGCATCTTTTTCATCGCGGAAATACTCGGCCATCGTCAGACCGGTCAGGGCGACGCGCAGACGGTTGCCCGGGGGTTCGTTCATCTGGCCATATACCATAGCCACTTTGTCCAACACGTTGGAATCTTTCATCTCGTGGTAGAAGTCGTTACCCTCACGGGTACGCTCGCCCACCCCGGCAAACACAGACAAGCCGCTGTGTGCTTTGGCGATGTTGTTGATCAATTCCATCATGTTTACGGTCTTACCTACACCGGCACCGCCGAACAGACCGACCTTACCGCCCTTGGCAAACGGGCATAGCAAGTCGATGACCTTGATGCCGGTTTCCAGCAGCTCGGTTGTGCTCGACAATTCGTCGAATTTCGGTGCTTCCTGATGAATGGCACGGGTATGTTCGGAATTGACCGGACCGGCTTCATCAACCGGGTTGCCCAGCACGTCCATGATGCGGCCCAATGTTGCCTGACCGACCGGCACGGTAATCGGCGATCCGGTATTGCTCACGTCCATACCGCGTTTAAGGCCGTCTGAACTGCCCATTGCAATAGTACGCACCACACCGTCGCCCAGAAGCTGCTGCACTTCCAGCGTCAGGTCCGTATCAACCAATTTCAAAGCATCGAATACACGCGGAATCGAATCGCGGGGAAATTCCACATCGACAACCGCACCGATAATTTGTACGATTTTGCCTTGGCTCATTATCGTATCCTATTTTAACTGGCCTGCGTGCCTTAAACGGCTGCCGCTCCGGCCACAATTTCTGACAACTCTGTGGTAATCGCTGCTTGGCGCGATTTGTTGTAAATCAAACGCAACTCTTTGATCGCATTACCGGCATTGTCGGTAGCCGCCTTCATCGCCACCATGCGGGCAGCCTGCTCGGAAGCCATATTGTCGCTCAATGCCTGATATACCACAGACTCTAAATAACGGCGGACTAAGTATGCCAATACAGCATTGGGATCGGGTTCGTAACGGTAATCCCAGTTGTAATCGCCGACAGGGGCTTCTTCCAACGTATTTTTGCCGATGGGCAACAATACTTCGATGCTCGGTTCCTGGCGCATCGTATTGACGAATTTGGAATAAACCATATGGATGACATCCAACTCGGCTTTTTCGTAACGCTGGAAAATTTCCGTCAGCGCACCCAGCAGCAATTCCATTTTCGGCGTATCGCCCAAATTGGTTGCACTGGCCACAACATTCAAACCGACACGCTGGCAGGCTGCCAAACCCTTGCTGCCGAAACACACCACATCAACTTCTACGCCTTGCTCCTGATACTGTTGCACTTGGGCAAAAAACTTTTTCAGGGCGTTTGCATTCAAACCGCCGCACAATCCTTTATCGGTGGTAATCAGAATGAAACCGGCACGGCGTACTTCACGATGCTCTTCCAGCAGTGCGATACCGTGATGGTCGCTGGTCTGTGCCAAATGGCTCATGACCAGACGCACTTTATCGGCATACGGACGCGCCAAACGCATCCGATCTTGAGTCTTCCGCATTTTAGAGGTTGACACCATCTGCATTGCCTTAGTGATCTTTTGGGTATTCTGAACACTGCGGATTTTGGTGAGAATCTCTTTTCCTACTGCCATTTCAGACTCCTTTCATCAAGTGCTTACGCCGCGTAGTTGTAAGCCGCTTTGAAAGATTTCATGGCAGCAGTCAATACTTGCTCGTTTTCGTCAGACATAGCGCCTGAAGCATTAACCGCATCCAGCACTTCGGGGTGCTGGGTACGCACATGGCTCAGAAATTCGCTTTCGAATGCCAAAGCCTTGGACACCGGTACATCGCTGTACGAACCATTGTTGATTGCCCACAGCGTCAGTGCCATTTCTGCGGTATTGAGTGTACTGAACTGCTTCTGCTTCATCAATTCCGTTACCACTTCGCCATGTTGCAACTGCTTGCGGGTTGCTTCGTCCAAATCGGAAGCAAATTGCGAGAACGCCGCCAATTCGCGGTATTGCGCCAAAGCCAAACGGATGCCGCCACCCAATTTTTTGATGACTTTGGTTTGCGCCGCACCGCCCACGCGCGATACAGAAATACCGGCGTTAATGGCGGGACGGATACCCGAGTTAAACAAGTCGGTTTCCAAGAAAATCTGGCCGTCTGTAATCGAAATAACATTAGTCGGTACAAACGCAGATACATCGCCGGCCTGTGTTTCAATAATCGGCAAAGCAGTCAGCGAACCGGTTTTACCTTTGACTTCGCCGTTAGTCAGCTTTTCCACCTCATCTGCATTGATGCGCGCGGCACGTTCCAGCAGGCGGCTGTGCAGATAAAATACGTCGCCGGGATAGGCTTCACGACCGGGCGGACGGCGCAGCAGCAGGGAAATCTGACGGTAGGCAACAGCCTGTTTGGACAAATCGTCATAAACAATCAGGGCATCTTCGCCGCGGTCGCGGAAGAATTCGCCCATAGTGCAACCGGCATACGGCGCGATAAATTGCAATGCCGCCGCTTCGGAAGCAGTCGCAGCCACCACAATAGTATGCGCCATCGCACCATGCTCTTCCAATTTACGCACCACATTGGCAATGGAAGAGGCTTTTTGACCGACTGCCACATAGATACAGATGACACCGGTACCTTTTTGATTCACGATGGCATCCAATGCCACAGCCGTTTTACCGGTTTGACGGTCTCCGATAATCAGCTCACGCTGACCGCGGCCTACCGGCACCATCGAATCAATTGCCTTCAAACCCGTCTGCATCGGCTGATCGACCGACTGGCGCGCAATAACGCCCGGTGCGATTTTTTCGATCGGCGCAGTCAGAGTTGTATTGACCGGACCTTTCCCGTCAATCGGCTGACCCAATGCATTGACTACGCGGCCAACCAGCTCTCTGCCGATCGGCACTTCCAAAATACGGCCGGTGCATTTGACTTCATCACCTTCCTTGATATGCCCGTACTCGCCCAATACAACAGCACCGACAGAGTCGCGCTCCAAGTTCATGGCCAAACCGAACGTATTGCCCGGAAATTCGAGCATCTCACCTTGCATTACATCTGATAAGCCGTGAACGCGGACAATACCGTCCGTTACCGAAATCACCGTACCGCGGGTACGCAATTCCTGTTTGGTATCCAAGTTCTCGATTTTGGCTTTCAGCAAATCGCTGATTTCAGCAGGATTAAGCTGCATGAAAACTCTCCTAATTTGTCATTGCCGCGTACAGCTTCTGCAACTTACCCTGTACGGACAGATCCAATACTTGATCACCCACCTCCACTTTGATACCGCCGATCAATGCCGGATCGGTTTTGAAAGTGGCTTCCAAACGGCTGTTGAAGCGTTGTTCCAAATCAGTGACAATCTGCTGCTTCTCTGCTTCGGAAGCAAAATCAAACGCACTGAAAACAACCGCTTTTTTGGCATTATTGCGTGACAAGGCCAAATCTTGGTATTGGGTATAGATTTCCGGCAAAACCTGCAAACGTTTCTCTTGCGCGACAATATGTACGAAATTACGGAACATCTCGCTTTGCACCGCAGGAGAATCAGCCAGCAAACCAATCAGCCAATCGGCTTTCTGCTTGCTGTCGGTTTCGGTCTGCTCAATCAACTCAGCAACCTTGGGCTGCTGCACAGACCATGCCATTTCTTTCAGTCCGCTCAACCAAGATTCAATTTGATTTTGTTTGTCTGCCAGATCGAACAATGCTTTTGCATAAGGTCTGGCAATGGTTGCGAACTCAGCCATACATTACAGCTCCTGTTTCAGGTTGCTCAGCAATTCGGCGTGCTTTTCGGCATTTACCTCGCTACGCAAAATCGATTCTGCCCCCTTCACAGCCAAAGCAGCAACTTGTTCACGCAAAGCCTCGCGGGCGCGGTTGGCTTCTTGCTCCACATCGGCTTTGGCTTGCGCCGTAATACGGGCAGCTTCGGCAGAAGCTTGGCTTTTTGCCTCTTCCACGATTGCCGCCGCACGTTTTTCCGCATTAGCCACCATTTCGGCAACTTGGCTGCGGCCATCGGCCAAGAGTTCTGCAACTTTCTTTTCAGCCTGCTCAAAATCGCTTTTACCGCGCTCGGCAGCAGCCAAACCCTCGGCGATTTTAGCGGCACGCTCGTCAAGCGCTTTTGCAATCGGCGGCCACACGAATTTCATCGTAAACCAAACCAGAATGAAAAAGACGATTAACTGCGCAAATAAGGTTGCATTTAAATTCACTTTACTTAACCTTCGTATCAGGGTTAATCAAACAAACACCGTTTCCGAAAAGGAAATCCAGTCCGTGTCGGATTAGCCAGCAAACGGGTTAACGAAAGCAAACAGCAGGGCAATAGCAACACCGATCAGGAAGGCGGCATCAATCAGACCGGCGATCAGGAACAGTTTGGTTTGCAGCGGGCCGATCAATTCAGGCTGGCGTGCAGAAGATTCCAGATATTTGGAACCGACCATAGCGATGCCGATGGAAGCACCCAGAGCGCCCAGAGCAACGATCAAACCACATGCAATAGCAATCAAACCCATTTTAAAACTCCTTAAAAAGAAACAGAAAGGTTATAAACTACGTTGGAAAAAATGAAAAACAACAAAATTTAGTGCGCCTCATGCGCCTGACTGATATAAACAAACGCCAGTGCCATAAAAATGAAAGCCTGCAGGGTAATTACCAAAATATGGAAAATCGCCCATGCCACTCCGGCTAAAATATGCATCACAAACAGGAACGGATCCATCAGCGTCACACTGCCGGAAGCCGCCCATGCACCACCCAGCAAGGCGATCAGCATAAACACCAGCTCACCGGCATACATATTACCAAACAACCGCATACCGTGCGATACGGTTTTGGACAGGAATTCAACAATATTCAACAGAAAGTTGGCCGGCGCGAGAAAAGGGCCGAAAGGTGCCGTAAACAGCTCGTGCAGCCAGCCTTTACCGCCCTTGATTTTGATATTGTAATAAATACACACCAAAAGCACCCCGATTGCCAACGCCAATGTGGTATTCAAATCGGCTGTCGGCACCACGCGCAGCAATGCGCCTTTGTCGCCGTTTACCCCCTGCCACGCCATCGGCAGCAGATCCACCGGCAGCAAGTCCATGGCATTCATCAGGAAAATCCACACGAACAGCGCCAAACCCAGAGGGGCAACAGCCTTGCGCGACTCTGCATTATGGATAATGCCTTTGCACATATCGTCGACAAACTCATAGAGCATTTCGACAGCCGCCTGAAAACGGTTCGGTATGCCCGCAGTAGCGGCTTTTGCACCGCGCCACAGGAAAAAGCTGCCCAACGCACCCAAAACAACCGCAAAAAAGACGGCATCGATATTGACAAAAGAAAAGTCAGCAATATTTTTCAGGCCCTGGCCTCTTGTTACATCCGACAGACTGGTCAAGCTTTCCAAGTGGTGCTTGATGTAGTCGGCAGCGGTCATCGATTCACTTGCCATAACGTTTAACTTTCCAAAATGCTAAAAAAACCACATGACTGACAGCCAGAAGCCCGGCCAGAAAAGCCGGAAAATGAATTTGCCGACGGTAGAGGGCAAACAGAACCACCATCATGGCCAATGCCAGTACTATTCTTAAACCCTCTCCGAAAATAAATGCATATCCGGCATATTGCGGATAATTGCGGAAAAGCTTTAAGACCAATACCGTGGCCGCCGAAGGCAGTAAATAGCATAAGCCGCCCGCTGCCGCCCATACTGCCGCCGTACCGCCGGACACCAGCCAAGCCAAACCAGCAGCCACCGACAGCACAACCGCCTGTAAGGATAAGATTTTGAACATTTTATTACCACTACACGCAGCAACAGGCTATTTAGGCCGCGCTACTATAATAAAAAGGGGGCGCATCAGTCAAGACAAATCGTTAATTCTCGTGAGTTTTCGCATATTTCCTGCCTGCTTGCGCCCGGATTCGCAGGCCGTCTGAAAAGCACGGTGCGCATTTGGCGGCATAAGCCGTTCCGCCCGACCCCAAGAAAGCACCGGACGGAACGTTTCCGACAAACGGAAAGCCGTTCAGTCGTAACGGACACCGAGTTTGTGCAGCAGCGCGTCCAAAGTATCGGCATTATCGAAATGCAGCACGATTTTCCCTTTGTGCCGACGGCTGCTTTTCACTTCGGCATTCACGCCCAATGCCTGCGTAATCGCTTCGTTCAGGCGCAGCAGATCCGGCGGCGTGGGTTTGGCCGGAGTATTTTTCCTTCCCTGCTGCGCCAGCTGGCTGCGCCGCTCCACTTCACGCACCGACCAGCCGTTTTTCACGGTTTTTTGTGCCAGTTCAAGCTGCTCGACCACCGGCAGCCCCAACAGGGCGCGGGCATGTCCCATTTCGAGACGGCGCGCATACAGCAAATCCTGAACCGGTTCGGGCAAAGCCAGCAGACGCAGGCTGTTGGAAATCGCGCTGCGGCTTTTGCCTACGGCTTTGGCGATGGTCTCATGAGTGAGACTGAATTCGTCGGCCAGGCGTTTCAGGCCGCGCGCTTCTTCAATCGGATTGAGGTTTTCGCGCTGCAAATTTTCAATCAAACCCATCGCCAGTGCGGTTTCGTCGCTGATGCTTTTAATCACGACGGGAATTTCGCTCAAACCGGCCATCTGCGCCGCCCGCCAACGCCGCTCGCCCGCAATCAGTTCGTATCCGGTCAGCCCGTATTCACGCACAATCACCGGCTGAATCACGCCCTGCGCCTTAATCGATTCGGCCAGTTCCTGCAAGGCCTCATCGTCCATCTGCACACGCGGCTGATAACGGCCGGGCTTGATGTCGGCCAAAGGCACAGTTGTGAGACGGTCGCCCGCACTGTCTTCGGAAGCGGCCGCCATCAGCGCGTCCAAGCCGCGGCCGCCCAGACCGCCGGATTTTGTTTTTGCCATCTTGATATTTCCTTTTAGCGGCACACCGCCGCGCCTGATACGGATTCAAACAACCGCGCATTCTATCGGATATTGCCGCCCGCGGACAAACCGTTTCGTCCGGCCGTCTGAAAACGGTGCAGGCAGCCGTCCTGCCATTCTCTCGACAACAGCCGTTTATCCACCCGACCTGCGCACCCCGCCCGCACGGCACCCGGCAAACGGCCGCTTTATCTTTGCCGCACCGATACACGCCGCACCGGCTTTTCGGATTCAGACGGCCTGAGCGGCAGACAAAAACCGTACAAACCCAGCCCGCCGCCAGTACAATAGGCGTTTTTTCCAAACGGGACGGCAGCATGGCGACGGTCAAACAAATGGCCACGGTCAAACAATACGATGCAGTCATACTCGGTGCGGGGGCGGCGGGCATGATGTGCGCCGCACAGGCCGGACAGCAGGGGCTGCGGGTGGCCTTGGTTGATCATGCGGTGAAAATCGGCGAAAAAATCCGCATCTCCGGCGGCGGCCGCTGCAATTTCACCAACCGCCTGATCGACGGACGGGACCCCGCACCGTTTTATGTTTCGCAACAGCCGCGCTTTGTGCGCCATGCGCTCGCGCGCTACACCGCCGCCGACTTCACCACCCTACTCGACCGCCACGGCATAGCTTATCAGGAAAAACACAAAGGCCAGCTGTTTTGCCGCAACAGCGCGCAAGACATCATCGCCATGCTGCAAACCGAATGCCGCAGCGGAAATGTCGACTGGCATACCGGCCGCCGAATCCGCCAAACCGCCGTATCCGAACCGTCCGAACGTCAGGACAGCCCGCCAGGCCGCACCGTTTTTGCAACGGTAACCGATCAGGAAATCCTGCACAGCCGTTTTTTGGTGGTGGCCACCGGCGGGTTGGCCGCTCCGGCCGTCGGTGCCACGCCGCTGGGCTACGAAACCGCCAAACAGTTCGGCCATACCGTTGTCCCGCCTCAGGCCGCATTGGTACCGCTGCGCTTTGAAAACTGGGAACAGACAGGCTATGCGGATTTGGCGGGCATTGCCCTGCCGGTGCGCATCGGCACGGCACACGGGCGCGGCATGATGTGGTTTGACGAAGATCTGCTCTTCCGCCACAAAGGTTTGAGCGGCCCGGCGGTTTTGCAGATTTCCAGTTATTGGCAAAGCGGGCAAATCCTCGAAATCAATCTGGCACCCGATATGGACTTGGCCGAACGGCTGTGCAGGGGCAAGGCGGGCAGCAGAAGCCGTCTGAAAACCGCACTCAAACAACTCTGCCCCCACCTGCCGGACCGCCTGCTGTCGCTGTGGCTCGCCCGCAGCAGCGCGGCGGCGTATGCAGAAAAAAACTGGGCGGACACCCCCGATACCGTTTTGGCGCAACTGGGCGGCAGCTTCAATTGCTGGACGGTTCTGCCCTCCGGCAGCGACGGCCACAAAAAAGCCGAAGTGACCCGGGGCGGCGTGGACGTTTCCCAAATCGACACGCGCACCATGCAGAGCAAACTCACCGCCGGCCTGTATTTTATCGGCGAAGTCATGGACGTTACCGGCTGGCTGGGCGGCTACAATTTCCAATGGGCCTGGTCTTCGGCCGTATGCGCGGCACGCCATATGGCCGAAACCGCCAAAGCCGCCTGAGTCAGAACACCCAAATACTGCATTTCAGACGGCCTGATCCGGCAGCAGCACAACCAGCACATACAGGCACCGCCTGCCGCCTATGCCGCCCGCCTTTTCAGACGGTCTGAAAAACGCGTACAATCACGCTATTTTTCTCTGCACATTCAAGATCATGATTTACCCCAAAACCTACGATGTCATCGTCGTCGGCGGCGGCCACGCCGGTACCGAAGCCGCACTGGCGGCCGCGCGTATGGGCGCGCAAACGCTGCTGCTTACCCACAATATCGAAACCCTCGGCCAGATGTCGTGCAACCCCTCCATCGGCGGCATCGGCAAAGGCCATCTGGTGCGCGAAGTCGATGCGCTCGGCGGCGCGATGGCACTGGCGACGGATATGAGCGGTATCCAGTTCCGCCGCCTGAACGCCAGCAAGGGCGCGGCGGTGCGAGCCACGCGGGCGCAGGCCGACCGTATTCTGTATAAAGCCGCCATCCGCGAAATGCTGGAAAATCAGGAAAATCTCGAACTCTTTCAGCAGGCAGTGGAAGACATCACGCTCGACGGCGAACGCATCAGCGGCGTGAAAACCGCGATGGGCGTAGCGTTCAAAGCCCGCGCCGTGGTGTTGACCGCCGGCACGTTTCTGGCGGGCAAAATCCATATCGGCTTGGAAAACTATGCGGGCGGCCGTGCGGGCGACCCGGCCGCACAAGGTTTGTCCGGCCGTCTGAAAGAATTGAACCTGCCCGTTTCTCGCCTGAAAACCGGCACGCCGCCGCGCATCGACGGGCGCACGATTGATTTTTCCCAATTGGAAGAACAGCCCGGCGACACGCCGACACCCGTGATGTCGGTACGCGGCAATGCCGAAATGCACCCGCGCCAAGTATCGTGCTGGATTACCCATACCAACCTGCAAACGCACGAGATTATCCGTTCGGGTTTCGACCGCAGCCCGATGTTTACCGGCAAAATCGAAGGCGTGGGGCCGCGCTACTGCCCCTCCATCGAAGACAAAATCAACCGCTTCGCCGACAAAGACAGCCATCAGATTTTTCTCGAACCCGAAGGCCTGACCACCCACGAATACTACCCCAACGGCATTTCCACCAGCCTGCCGTTCGATATTCAAATCGCGCTGGTGCGCTCGATGAAAGGCCTGGAAAACGCCCATATCCTGCGCCCCGGCTACGCCATCGAATACGACTATTTCGACCCGCGCAACCTCAAAGCCGGCCTCGAAACCAAAACCGTCCAAGGCCTCTTCTTCGCCGGACAGATTAACGGCACCACGGGCTACGAAGAAGCCGCCGCACAAGGCCTGCTGGCGGGCGCGAACGCCGTGCAGTATGTGCGCGGGCAAGAGCCTCTGCTGCTGCGCCGCGAGCAGGCATATTTGGGCGTACTGGTGGACGACTTGATTACCAAAGGCGTGAACGAACCCTACCGCATGTTCACCAGCCGCGCCGAATACCGCCTGCAGCTGCGTGAAGACAACGCCGATATGCGGCTCACCGAAGACGGCTACAAAATCGGCTTGGTCGGCGAAGCGCAATGGCGCGCGTTCAACGAAAAACGCGAAGCCATTGAGCGCGAAATCCAACGCCTGAAAAGCACTTGGTATACACCGCAAAAACTGGCCGAAAGCGAACAAATCCGCGTATTCGGCCAAAAACTGTCGCGCGAAGCCAATCTGCACGACCTGCTGCGCCGCCCAAATGTCGGTTACGCCGCGCTGATGACGCTGGACGGTGCGATGCCGTCTGAAAATCCGGCCGAAGACGTTGCCGAGCAGGTGGAAATCCAAGTGAAATACCAAGGCTATATCGACCGCCAAAACGAGGAAATCGAAAACCGCCGCGACATCGAAACGCTGAAACTGCCGTCTGAAATCGACTACGCCAAAGTCAAAGGTCTGTCGACCGAAGTGCAGCAGAAGCTGAACCGGCACCGCCCCGAAACCGTCGGTCAGGCCTCACGCATTTCAGGCATCACGCCTGCTGCCGTCGCGCTGCTGCTGGTGCATCTGAAACGCGGTTTCAAAGACGCGGAATAAACCGTCCATGCACCGTCTGTCCACATTCTGCCTTGCCCTGCTGCCGCTGGGTTTCCTGCTGGTGATGGTGGCCGCGCCGCTGGGCGCGCTGTCGCTGTATGACGACGGCAGCGGCGGTGCCGTTTGGGCAGACGTTTTGGCCGACGGCTATATCCGCGGGCGCATAGTGTGGACGGTGGTGCAGGCCGCGGTTACCGCCGTGCTGACCCTGCTGTTGGGCGTACCGGCCGCATGGGTGCTGGCACGGCTGGCATTTCCCGGCCGTGCGCTGATACTGCGCCTGCTGATGCTGCCCTTTGTGATGCCCACGTTGGTGGCGGGCATGGGCGTATTGGCGCTGTTCGGAACCAACGGCCTGCTGTTTTCAGACGGCCGGGACACGCCCTATCTGCTGCTTTACGGCAATGTGTTTTTCAACCTGCCCGTGTTGGTGCGCGCCGCCTATCAGGGGTTCAACCAAGTGCCCGCCGCCCGCCTGACGGCCGCGCAAACGCTGGGGGCGGGTGCGTGGGCGCGTTTCCGCCACATTGAACTGCCCGTGCTCAGGCCTTGGCTGGCAGGCGGTATGTGCCTCGTTTTCCTGTACTGCTTTTCCGGCTTCGGCCTGGCCCTGCTCTTGGGCGGCACGGCTTACAGCACCGTCGAAGTGGAAATCTACCGCCTGATTACTGTGGAACTGGACATGGCGCAGGCCGGCGTTCTGGTGTGGCTTTCGCTCGGCATCACGCTGGTCTCGGGCGCGGCCTATGCGTTTTTCAGCCGCCGCACCCACAGCGGCCGCCGGATTGTGCCGCTGCCGCCGCAGGCACCGTCCCGCCCGCTGCATTATGCGGCCATTGCCGCTGCGGCCGCCGTCTTGGCCGTCTGCTGCGCGCTGCCTTTGGCCGCCGTATGGGCACAGGCCGCCACAGCGGGGGCTTCGTGGCGGGTACTGCTGGAAACCGACACCTTGTCCGCCGCCGCCAACACGCTGCGTTTTACCTTTTCCGCCATACCGCCCGCCCTGATTCTCGGTATCAGCCATGCCGCTCTGGCGCGGCGGATGCCGTGGCTGCGCGGCATCACGTTTTTACCGTTTATGGTTTCGCCGGTGTGCATTTCTTTCGGCCTGTTGCTGCTTTATCCCCAATGGACGGCTTCGCTGCCGCTTTTGATTGCCGCCTACGCGCTGCTGGCCTATCCGTTTATCACCAAAGACCTGCTCGCCGCCTGGGACGCGCTGCCCGAACGCTACGCCCGTGCGGCGCAAACGCTGGGGGCAGGCGGTTTTCAGACGGCCCTGCGCATCACCGCCCCGCTGCTGCTGCCCGCCGTACGCCGGGGTACCACACTGGCCGCCGCCACCTGCGCGGGCGAATTTGCCGCCACCCTGTTTCTCTCGCGCCCCGAATGGACCACTCTGACCACCCTGATCTACCAATATCTCGGCACCGCCGGCAGCGACAACCACGACAAAGCCATGGTGCTGACCGCCGCCCTGATGACGCTGGCCGCCGCCGTCTTCCTGCTGCTCGACCCCCGGGAACAAAGGCCGCCACCCTATTGAAAGCCCGCCATGCTCGAACTGATACGCCTGCACAAAACTTTCGGCACCAAAACCGTAGCCGACCACATTTCGCTGACCGTTCCCGCCGGCCGCCTGCTGGCCGTATTGGGCGCATCGGGCGGCGGCAAAACCACCCTGCTGCACATGGCGGCGGGGCTGGTCCGACCCGACAGCGGGCAAATCCGCATCGGCGGCCGCGACGTTACCGGAATCCCGCCCGAACGCCGCCGCACCGGCCTGATGTTTCAGGACTACGCCCTGTTTCCCCATCTGACCGTGGCACAAAATCTGGCTTTCGGCCCGGCCATGCACGGTATCCCCGCCGCCGAACGCCGCACACGCATCACACGCATACTGGCCGACATCGGCTTGGAAAACGAAGCACAGCGTATGCCCGACAGCCTGTCCGGCGGCGAACAGCAGCGCGCGGCCTTGGCACGCGCCATGCTGATCGAACCGGAACTGCTGCTGTTGGACGAACCCTATTCCAATCTCGACAGCCACCGCCGCCACGACCTGCGCACGCTCACACTGGCCCAAATCCGCCACCGCAACATTCCCGCCGTACTGGTTACCCACGACCCAGCCGAAGCCCTGCAAATGGCCGACGAAATCGCCCTGATGCAGAACGGCCGCATCATTCAGCAGGGCGCACCCGCCGAACTGCTGCACCGTCCCGCCTCGGCCGACGCCGCCCGCCTGCTCGGCTTGGCCAATGTCTCGCCCGACCACTATATCCCGCCGCAGGCCGTCAGGCCGTCTGAAAACGGCACACCGTCGCGCGTCAGCCGGATCCTGCTCCACCCGCAACACAGCCAGATCATCGTGCAACACCCCGAATGGGGCAGCCTGCATATGCCGCTGCCGCCGTCTGCCGCCGTCCCCGAAACCGGCAGCCTGCTGAACATATCTGTGGACCGGACCGCCGTCGTCATATTCGACCCCGCCGCGTGAACCATACCGCATCCAAGGTCGGATACTTGTATCCGACAATCCTCCAAAAGCAGGTAAAGATATTGATTACCCGACAACCATTTCATTGATAGCGCCGGATTCGGGAATCCGGCCTACCCTTTGCACGGATACCCGTTGCCCATATCCGTCAACCCCATCAAAAAGGCCGTCTGAACCGGTTTCCCGATTTTCAGACGGCCTTTACCTGCCGCAAAAACACCGCAATTTGCCGACCATTGCCCACCCATTCAGAATCAGAACCCAAAGCTCATGAGTCGGATTCAAGAATCCGACTACGCCCATTATCCGAGCAGGCAGACCGCCAACCCTATCCGAATCAGTAGGTCGGATACTCGTATCCGACACCCCGCCGAAAACAGGTGTGATATGGCTCTTTCCGCCACCATGCCATGTTTATAATCATGCCGGATTCGAGAATCCGACCGAACGGATGCAAAAAAATGCCGTCTGAAATTTCAGACGGCATCTGTTTACCCGAAAAAATCCGCTTATCCGTTTTGCAGCTTCGCCAACTGTGCCGCGACTTTGGCCGCTTTGTCCTGCAAGTCAGCCAATTCGGCTTGGTCTTTGGCCACCAGATGAGCGGGGGCTTTTTCGGTGTAGCCGGGTTTGGCCAGTTTGGCGGTCAGTTTGTCCAAGGCTTTTTGCAGTTTTTCCGCCTCTTTGTTCAGGCGGGCGGTTTCGGCGGCTTTGTCGATTTCCACTTTCAGCATCAGGCGTACGCCGTTGCAGACGGCGACAGGGGCGTCTTCACCCTCGGGCAGGACACCGACAGGCTTCGCTTCGGTCAGGCGGGTCATCGACGGCAGGTATTTGAGCAGGCTTTCGTCGGCATTGCCTTCGATGAACAGCGGTGCTTTCACATTCGGCGCAATGCCCATTTCACCGCGCAGATTGCGCACCGCGCCGATCAAATCCTGCAACGCGGCCATTTTGTCAAAGGCCGTCTGAACGATTTTTTCCGGCTCGGCACGCGGCCATGCGGCAGTCATAATACTGTCGGTGTGCTTGGCACCGGCCAGCGGCGCAACGGTCTGCCACAGCTCTTCGGTAATGTAGGGCATAATCGGGTGCAGCAGGCGCAGAATCACTTCCAACACGCACACAAGTGTATGGCGGGTGGTGCGCTGCGTGGCCGGGCAGCCGGTTTGAATCTGCACTTTGGCCAGCTCGATATACCAGTCGCAGAAATCGTTCCACACAAATTCGTACAGCGTTTGCGCGGCCAGGTCGAAACGGTAGGTATCAAACGCTTCGGCCACGGCGGTTTCCACCTGCTGCAGGCGGCCGATAATCCACTGGTCGGCAAAGGTATAGGCGCGCGGCGCGCTTTCGTCCAAACCGCAATCTCGGTTTTCCACATTCATCAGCACGAAATTGGTGGCATTCCACAATTTGTTGCAGAAGTTGCGGTAGCCTTCGGCGCGTTTGAAGTCGAAATTGATGCTGCGCCCCAGGCTGGCGTAGCTGGCCATCGTGAAGCGCAGCGCGTCGGTACCGAATACGGGAATGCCCTCCGGAAAGAGTTTTTTCGTCGCCTCAATGACTTGCGGTGCTTTTTCGGGACGGCGCAGGCCGGTGGTACGCTTAATCAGGAGCGGTTCGAGTTCGATGCCGTCAATCAAATCCACAGGGTCAATCACATTGCCCTCGGATTTGGACATTTTTCTGCCTTCGTGGTCGCGCACCATGCCGTGAATGTACACATCTTGAAACGGCACTTTGCCGGTAAAGTGGGTGGTCATCATAATCATGCGCGCCACCCAGAAGAAGATGATTTCGTAACCGGTTACCAGCACGCTTGAGGGAAGAAAAGCTTTCAGTTCATCGGTTTCAGACGGCCAGCCGAGTGTGGAAAACGGCACGAGAGCGGAGGAGAACCAAGTATCGAGTACATCCTCGTCGCGCGTCAGGCCGGTTTTGCCCGCCAGCTTTTCCGCCTCGGCCTGATTGCGGGCGACAAAAACACGGCCGTCTGCATCGTACCAGGCGGGAATCTGATGCCCCCACCACAATTGGCGCGAGATACACCAGTCTTGGATGTTGTTCATCCACTGGTTGTAGGTATTGACCCAGTTTTCGGGGATAAATTTCACCTGCCCGCTGTCCACTGCGTGTCTGGCTTTTTGCGCGAGGCTCATGCCTTGGAACTCGCTCTCGGGTTCGCCGCCGTTTGGTACGGCAGACATGGCGACAAACCATTGGCTGGTGAGCATCGGCTCGATAACGGAGCCGGTGCGGTCGCCCTTGGGCGTCATCAGTGTATGCGGCTTCACTTCGGCCAACAGCCCTTGTGCGTCCAAATCGGCAACGATTTGTTTGCGCGCGGCAAAGCGGTCGAGGCCGGCATAGGCTTCGGGCAGGGCAACAGCCGTCTGAACCTCGCCTTTATAGTTGAACACTTCGGCTTCGGCCAATACTTTGGCTTCCAAATCAAATACATTGATTAATCGGGTATCGTGGCGCTTACCGACTTCGTAGTCGTTGAAATCGTGGGCGGGCGTGATTTTCACGCAGCCGGTGCCGAAGTCTTTATCCACATATTCATCGGCAATCACGGGAATGGTACGCCCCGTCAGCGGCAGCAGCAGCTCTTTGCCGACCAGATGGGCATACCGTTCATCTTCGGGGTGGACGGCCACCGCCACATCGCCCAGCAGCGTTTCGGGGCGCGTGGTCGCCACAATCACGCTTTCAGACGGCCTGTCCGCCACAGGATAACGGATATGCCACATCGACCCCTGCTCTTCCACGCTTTCCACTTCCAAATCGGAAACGGCCGTACCCAGCACGGGATCCCAGTTCACCAAACGCTTGCCGCGGTAAATCAGCCCCTGCTCAAACAGGCGCACGAACACTTCGGTAACCGTGTCGGCACGCACGCTGTCCATCGTGAAATATTCGCGGCTCCAATCGGCCGAACAGCCCATGCGGCGCATCTGCTGCGTAATCGTGCCGCCGGACTGCTCCTTCCATTCCCACACTTTTTCCAAAAACTTTTCCCGCCCCAAATCGTGGCGCGAAATGCCCTGTTCGGCCAATTGGCGTTCCACCACAATCTGCGTGGCAATGCCCGCGTGGTCTGTTCCGGGAATCCAGCAGGTGTTGCGGCCTTTCATGCGGTAATAGCGCGTCAGGCCGTCCATAATCGTTTGATTGAAGGCATGACCCATGTGCAGCGTACCGGTAACATTCGGCGGCGGCAGTTGGACGGAAAACGACTCGCCCGGCTGCATATGCGGCCGGAAATAACCTTGGTTTTCCCAATGCTGATAATGCTTGGCTTCGATTTCGGCGGGATTGTATTTGTTTAACATAATGCGGATACGTTCTGAGAAATGAAGAATAAACGGAATTATAACGGATAAGCCCGCTTAAAAACGAGCAAAGCGGGTTTCTGCGAAAAGAAACCGTAGGTCGGATCCTTGAATCCGACACCGTTCATCTGACAGGTTTAAAGATTGCGGTGAAGAAAAAGTCGGATTCGAGAATCCGACCTACGCATTGGGGGAAACGCATGGTTTGTTGCTAAAACGGACGGGGTGGCAATCGCACCGTGTCGGCGGCTGTCTGTCTGTCGCAACAGGAAACCGTAGGCCGGATTCTCGAATCCGACCATGAGCAAACCGGAATAGGTGCAGCAAGCCTTAGCCAAAGGCCGTCTGAATCGCCCGACTCACGCTGCACCGCCTCGTCCATACCGCTCTATTTGGCAGGATCATCAAGCTATTGCACCAATCGGCAAACCCTACACCCCGAATCCGCCACCGGCCGCAACACACCTGCCGCCGAGAACAGATTCGGGAAAATTCAGGCTGCCGTTTCCGAATCCGCACAAAAACCCGCTCTACCAACCGATAGAAACATAGTACTCGCCCAGCATATCGCCCAAACGCTCGAATAACTCGGCCGAGGCGCGCACACGGCGGGCGTGTCCCAAATCCAATTCGCCCCGGGCCGCATCGTTGCCCAGCCACACCCGCAGCGGCAGGTCGGCCGTACCGCCCGCGTATTCCTGCAACAAAGCCAGCGCGCCCGCCGCATCGCAGCCGGGGGTAAAGCGCACCGTCAGCGAACGGGCATATTTTTCCCGCGCCTGCTGCAAGGTCATCACGCTGTTGGCCATAATGCGCAAACCGTCGCCGCCGCCGTAATCGTCGCGCATGATTTTGGCTTCGATAATCAGCACGCAATCGCTTTTGAGCAGCGCACCGTAGTGTTCCAGCGTCTCGCCGCTGATCAGCACTTCCACCTGACCGCCCTGATCTTCCAGCGTAACAAACGCCAGACGGCCGCGTTTGCCCATCATGGTGCGCACGGCGGTGGCAAATCCGGCCACGCGCACGCTGTCCCCCGTTTTCAGACGGCCTAACGGTACGGGCGCAAAGCGGCGCACTTCATCGGCAAACGGGCCGAACGGGTGGCCGGAAAAATAAAAGCCGATAACCTGTTTTTCTTCCGCCAGCTTCACCGCCTCGCGCCATGCGGGCACCGGCACCATTTCGATTTCGGCCATCGCATCAGAGGCAAAATCAAACAGCCCGCCCTGATTGGCATTGGCCGCGTTCTGCTCCGCGCTGCGCATCGCCAGATCCACATTCGCCAGCAGGGCGGCGCGGTTGTCGTCAATGCTGTCGAATGCACCGGCGCGGATTAGGGATTCGAGCGTGCGCTTGTTGATGTGCTCTTTGCCCACCCGTTCGCAGAAATCGAACAGACTGACAAACGCACCGCCTTTGGCACGGGCTTCGGCCACCGCCGCCACCGCGCCCTCGCCCACGCCTTTAACCGCACCCAGCGCATAACGGATACGGCGTTCGTTGTCGGGCGTAAACAGATAGTCGGATTCATTGATGTCCGGCGGCAGAAAGCGGATACCGTTGGCGCGCGCATCGTCGTGAAACAGTTTGAGCTGCTCGGTATCCGTCAACTCGCTCGACATGGTGGCGGCCATAAATTCGGCAGGATAGTGCGCTTTGAGCCAGGCGGTTTGATAGGAAATCAGCGCGTAGGCGGCGGCATGGGATTTGTTGAAACCGTAGCCGGCAAACTTTTCCATATAGTCGAAAATTTCATCGGCTTTTTGGCGCGGAATGTTTTTTTCCGCCGCACCTTGGGCGAAAATTTCGCGGTGCTTCACCATCTCTTCGGGTTTCTTTTTACCCATCGCGCGGCGCAGCAGATCCGCGCCGCCCAGAGAATAGCCGCCGATAATCTGCGCCGCCTGCATCACCTGTTCCTGATAAACCATAATGCCGTAGGTGGGCGACAGCACCGGTTCCAGCAGCGGGTGGATATATTGGAACGTCTGCCCCTTCATGCGCGCGACGAAATCGGGAATATTGTCCATCGGGCCGGGACGGTAGAGCGACACAAACGCAATCAGCTCTTCAAATTTGGTGGTGTGCGCCGTTTTCAGCATTTTCTTCATGCCGGTCGATTCAAACTGGAAAACGGCGGTGGTGTTGGCATCGCGGAAGATTTTATAGGCCGCCTGATCGTCGAGCGGGATAAAATTGACATCGACTTCCTCCCCCGTTGTGCGGCGGATATTCTGCTGTGCCATTTCGATAATGGTCAGGTTGCGCAGGCCGAGAAAGTCGAACTTCACCAAGCCGACATCCTCCACATCGCCCTTGTCGTACATCGACACGGGCGCGGCTTCGCCGTCGGCCTGATACACGCCGCAGAAATCGGAAATCTTGCCCGGCGCAATCAGCACGCCGCCCGCGTGCATACCGAGGCCGCGCGTCAAATCTTCCAACCGCTTGGCCAGATCAATCAGATCCTGCGCATTTTCCGCATCAATCAACTCCTGAATCTGCGGCTCGGCGGCCATCGCTTTTTCCAGACTCAACGGCTTGTTGGCTTCCAGCGGAATCAGTTTGGACAATTTGTCGCACAGGCCGAACGGCAGTTCCAGCACACGGCCGACATCGCGGATAATCGCTTTGGACGACATCGTGCCGAAAGTAACAATCTGACTGACCGCGCCCGCACCGTATTTGTCGCGCACATATTCAATTACGCGCCCACGGTTGGCCTGACAGAAATCAATATCGAAATCGGGCATGGACACGCGCTCGGGGTTCAGAAACCGCTCGAACAGCAGCGCGTATTTAAGCGGGTCCAGATCGGTAATTTTCAACGCATAGGCCACCAGCGAGCCCGCGCCCGAACCGCGCCCCGGCCCCACCGGACAGCCGTTTTCTTTCGCCCAGTTGATAAAGTCCTGTACGATCAGGAAGTAGCCGGGAAAACCCATCTGGATAATGATGTCCAGCTCGAAATCCAAACGCGACTGATATTCGGCCATCTTCGAGGCGCGCTCGTCCGCATCGGGATACAGCTGCGCCATACGCTCCTGCAAACCTTCGTTGGCCAGCTGGCGCAGGTAGTCGTCCAAGCCCATACCCTCGGGCGTGGGAAACAGCGGCAGGAAATTTTTGCCCAGAGTCAGTGTCAGATTGCAGCGTTTGGCGATTTCCACCGTGTTTTGCAGGGCTTCGGGTATATCGGCAAAACGTTCGGCCATCTCTTCGGGCGAAGCGAAATACTGGCCGGGGAAAAAATCGCGCGGCCGTTTTTTATCGGCCAATACCCAACCTTCGGCAATACACACCCGTGCTTCATGCGCCTGAAAATCGTCCGGCTCGAGAAACTGGGTCGGGTGCGTGGCGGCGACGGGCAGATCCAGTTCGGCCGCCAGAGCCAAACTGCCCGATACGGCGGTTTCCCACTGCGGCCGTCCCGGCAGCCGTTGCAGTTCCAGATAAAACGCATCGGGAAACCATGCCGCATATTTCTGCGCCGCCGCTTTGGCCGCCGCATCGTGCCCCAACATCAGATTCACGCCCACCTCGCCCAAATGCGCGCCCGACAGGCACAGCAGGCCGCTGTTGTCGCCGCCGTCCAGCCACGCTTCGCGCAGATACGGCGGCAGGCCGTCCTGCTGGCGGCTGTGCGCCTCAGTGAGCAGCTCGCTCAAGCGCAGATAGCCCGCCTGATTTTTCGCCAGCAAAAGTGCGCGGAACGGCTGCTCCGGCTTTTCGCGGTTTTCCAGCCGCACGTCCACCGCAGCCAACGGCTTGATGCCCGCCGCGCGGCAGGCTTTGTAAAATTTCACCAACCCGAACTGGTTCATCAGATCGCTGATACCCAAAGCGGGCAGGCCGTAACCTTGTGCCTTTTTAATCAACTGCTTGATGCGCACCGTACCGTCCGTAATAGAAAACTCGGAATGCAGGCGCAGGGGGACATAAACGGGATCGCTCATAATCAACGGGCAAGATGGCGGGAAACGCATCATTGTAGCAGCGAACACCCGGCCGTGCTATCGGCCTGAGGCCGTCTGAAAAACCGCATCAGCCGATTCAGACGGCCTGCCGCCGCCGGCAAAATGGCGTAAAATACCCCGCAAACCAACCCTGAGGACACCGTCATGCACGCCACCGTTTACCTGCAAGAGAGCGAATACATCGCCTTGTGCGACCTCATCAAACTGGCCGGACTCGCCGAGAGCGGCGGACAGGCCAAAGCCCTGATTGCCGACGGGCGGGTGTTGCGCAACGGCACGGTCGAAACCCGCAAAACCGCCAAAATACGCGGCGGCGAAGTGATCGAACTGGACGGCGCGGTTCTGGAAGTGGAAAACGGCGATGATCCCGAAAGCTGAACAGGCGCGGCTGGCCGCCCTTCTGGGCGAAACCCTGCTGGAAGAACCCGAAGCCCCCGCAGATTGGGAATGTTGCGGCAGCGAATGCGGCGATGCCTGTATCCAAACGATTTACAGCAACAGCAGAGCCGCCTACCTTGCCCAGCAAAACCGCCTGAAACAGCTGGCCGAAAACAAACAGGCCGTCTGAAAACGGGCGCAGCGGGTTTCTGCGCAGCTAAAACGAACGGTGTGCGTTTCTGCGAAGCTAAAACCCGCAAAGCGGGTTTGCGAAGTAAAAACGCGTTACACGGTTTCTGCGAAGATTACCGTAGGTCGGATTCTCGAATCCGACACGGCTATAACGTGCGCACTGTAAAACGATAAGCTGATTTCAATGCCCGTATTGTTGTTCTCTGATTGTCGGATTCAAGAATCCGACCTACCATATCTCAAACGGCCGGGATTCGGACACCATGATTGATCTACACTGCCATTCCCATATTTCCGACGGCGCACTCAGTCCTGCCGAAGTCGTCCGCCTGGCACACGCCAACGGCTGCACCCTGCTCGCGCTGACCGACCACGACCACACCGGCGGCCTCGCCCAAGCGCGTGCAGAAGCACAAAAATGCGGCCTGCGCCTGATTAACGGCGTGGAAATCTCCGTTACGTGGCGCAAACGCACCATCCACATCGTCGGACTGGATTTCAACGACACCGACACTGATCTGCAAAACCTGCTGTCCGCCGTACGCCAAGGCCGTCTGAAACGCCTGGCTGCCATCGCCGCCAAACTGGAAAAACTCGGCATCACGGGGGCATACGGAGGCGCGCTGGCACAGGCCGCCAACCCCGAAATGGCCTCGCGCACCCACATTGCCGAATATCTGATGAAACAGGGCTTTGTGCGCAACAAGCAGCAGGCGTTTACCAAATATCTGGGCGACGGCAAACCGGCCGCCGTGTCGCACGAATGGACGGATTTGCCTTCTGCGGTTGCCGCCATCAACGGCGCGGGCGGACTGGCCGTCATCGCCCACCCCATGCGCTACGGTTTTTCCGCCACCGCCAAACGCAACCTGTTTGAAGAATTTAAAGCCTTGGGCGGCGCGGGCATCGAGGTGCACAGCGGCAGCAGCGACAAAAACGACCGCATGAACTACGCCCTACTGGCCGATCGCTGCGGCCTGATGGCCAGCGCAGGCAGCGATTTCCACCGGCTCGGAGATTACGGAGGCGGCATATTGGGCGCCTGCCCCGAACTGCCCGCCAACTGCCGCCCCGTCTGGCAGGCCTTCCGCGAACCCCATACCGTCTGACAAGACAGATTCGCCCCCTGCTGCTTTTACACAAAATTGCATTGATTGCCGTTTTCCTCCGCAGGCGCGGCATTATACTGCGAAGCGGACGTACCGCCCTACGGGCGGATACCGATTCAACTGTCAAATATTTTCAGAGGATCCGATATGAAAAAAGTTTTATCTGCCGCACTCTTTACCGTTGCCTCTTTGGCCGCAGGCATGGCACAGGCCAACAACATCTCGGACACCGCCGTCAGCAGAACCGCCGTCAAATACACCTGCCAGCAAGGCAAAAAAATCACTGTTACCTACGGTTTCAACAAGCAGAAACTGCCCGTTTACGCCGAAGCCCATGTAAACGGCAAAACCCGCCATATGCCGATTAATCTGCACCGTTCGGACAATGTGGACACCATTTTCGGCGACGAAAACAACTTCTCGCTGAGCACCGACGGCATGACCCGCAGCAACGTACGCAAAAAAGCCGTGATGATCACCTCTCCGGCTTCGGAAATTCTCTACAAATCCTGCAAACCGCGCTAAATCGGGCATGCTCCGCCGTCAGGCCGTCTGAAATCCAAACAGACGGCCTGAAATATATTCACAATAAAGCCATACCGTTTGCCGACACAACGATGCCCGAACGGCATCCACTCCGCCGTCCGCCCGAAATCCTGTCGGATGCCGGCCGTCAACCGCCTGCCCAAGCAAAGAAAAGTCCATACTGCTATAATTGTGGTGCAATCTGCCGTACAGTTCTGCCCTAAAAACCGGCTGCCTTGCAACAGTCTGCCGTTTCTTATTTTTCTTTAATTTAAGAACACAAAATGAATTTTACGCCCTGCAAACTGCTTGCGCCGGCCGCCGCTGCCCTGCTCTGCCTGTCCGCCCCCGCGGCCGGTCCGGCAGATTTCAAAGCGGCAGAGACCGCCTATGAAAGCGGAAACTATACAGAAACATTCCGTTTGCTCTTGCCGAAAGCCGGGCAGGGAGATGCGGTTGCGCAGTACCTGATCGGTGTCAAGTATATGACAGGCGACGGTGTGCCGCAGGACTATGGTCAGGCTTTGACTTGGTTCCGCAAGGCCGCAGAACAGGGTGCTGCCATAGCACAAATCACTATCGGTGCCATGTATTTTAGTGGCGAAGGCGTGCCGCAGGACTTCGGCCAAGCCCGTTTCTGGCTGCAAAAAGCCGCACAAAATAAGAATCAGGAAGCCCGCAAATTAGCTGTGGAGGCTTTAAATCAGTTGGAACAGATGAACAGATAAGCCGCCGACCGAGACTTGGTGTTCAAGCAAGGCCGTCTGAATTACTGTAGGTCGGATTCTTGAATCCGACAGTCAATCCGGCAATTTAGAAACGGTGTCGGAAATGTCGGATTCAAGAATCCGACCTACGGACTTGGTGCTTCCCGTGCCGTTTGAACACATCAGGCCGTTTTCAGACGGCCTGATGCTGTTGCGACAGGCAGATGACAACAGGAAAGGATGCCGGAAATGGCACAATTTTTCGCAATACACCCCGACAATCCGCAAGAGCGCCTGATCAAACAGGCCGCCGACATCATCAGACAGGGCGGCGTGGCGGTTTACCCTACCGACTCCTGTTACGCGCTCGGCTGCCGCCTGGGCGACAAAGAAGCGATGGAGCGCATTTTGCGTATCCGCCAAATCGACCAGAAACACCATCTGACCTTGATGTGCGCCGATTTGCGCGAACTGGGCACCTACGCCAAAGTGGACAACAGTCAGTTCCGCCAACTGAAAGCCGCCACCCCCGGCAGCTACACCTTTATCCTGCCCGCCACCAAAGAAGTGCCCAACCGCACCCTGCACCCCAAACGCAAAACCATCGGCCTGCGCGTACCCGACAACCAAACCGCCCTTGCGCTGCTGGCCGAACTGGGCGAGCCGCTGCTCTCCTGCACCCTGATGCTGCCCGAAAACGACGAACCGTTAACCGACCCTTACGAAATCCGCGACCGCCTCGAACACAGCGTCGACTTGGTCATCGACGGCGGCTGGTGCGGCACCGAACCGACCACCGTCATTGATATGACCGACGGTGTCGAACTCATACGCGAAGGCAAGGGCGACAAAAGCCTGTTCGGCCTGTAAGATTCCACCCGTCAGGCCGTCTGAATGCCTGCAACCGCGTCATCTGAGGCCGATTTTCAGACGGCCTCCATGATGCCGGTTTCATTGATTGAAAAGCATAACAAGGGATAATCATGCAAAATTTCGATTTGGGCATTTTTCTGCTGGCCGTGCTGCCCGTCCTGCTGGCGATTACGGTACACGAAGCCGCCCACGGCTATATGGCGCGCCACTACGGCGACCGCACCGCCGAACAGCTCGGCCGCCTGACGCTCAACCCGCTGGCACACATCGATCCGATCGGCACCATCGTCGTGCCCGCAGTCATGTTTTTTACCACCGGTTTTCTGTTCGGCTGGGCCAAACCCGTTCCCGTCGTGCCGCGCCACTTCCGCGATATGCGGATGGGTATGCGTATGGTGGCCGTAGCCGGACCGCTGGCGAATCTGGCCATGATGTTCGGCTGGGCAGTGCTGATGGGACTCTCACCGCTGGTACCCGAAAGTTTCCAATTCCCGCTGGGCAAGATGGCGCAATACGGTATTTCCATCAACGCCGTACTGTTCGTACTCAATATGCTGCCGGTTCTGCCGCTGGACGGCGGCCGTTTTGTGGACAGCTTCCTGCCCGCCCGCGCTTCGATGAATTTCCGCAAAATCGAGCCCTACGGCATGTGGATCATCGTTATCCTGCTGATAACCGGCCTGCTGGGCAAAATCATGCAGCCTTTCCTGATGCTGATTTTCGGCGCAGTCAATCAGTTTATGCGCCTGTTCGGCGGCTGATGGGCGAAAGGCCGTCTGAAACGGATTCGTGCTATCCGCATCCGGCACTGACGTGAACTACCCCATACGGATTGCCACCCCGTTTTGCAAACAGGCCGCGTCCCGCCAAAGCACAGGCCGATTCTCGAATCCCGGCTGCGGCAGCTGCCAAGCGATAACAATATTTCACAAAAAGAAACCATAACCCAAAATATGACATCAATATTTCCAAATAGGAAATATTCAATCAATAAAATCCCCATTTATCCTGCCGTGTAATATCCCTACAATGCAATGCAACAGGAGCAGCAACATCTGTTCCTTGATGGCAAAAACAATCTGTAAGGATATTTATCATGAAAAAAACCGTATTGACCCTGATCGCCCTGTCTGCCGCTTCGGCCGCTTTTGCTTCCGACATTCCCGCACGCCTGCAACAGGTTGCCGGTTTGCAGGAAATCCATGAAACCAAACTGACCGACCGTAACCCGAAACAGGACGACAGCCTGAAAGTCCGCTACACCGGCAGCCAAGACCAATCCCAGGCAGATTCGTCCTACCAACGCATCGGCCGTTACGAAGCACGCCTGTAAGTCGAAAGTGAGCAGCCCCGCCGGATAATCAGCCGGCGGGGCTCGTTTTTGAAATTTGTCGGAACCGGACAGCCGGATCAAGCATCCGGCCTGCGGTTACTGCATTTTGTCTGTTTTCTGTATTTTTACAGTGCCTTTTTCTATCTGAAATCGGGGGCTTGCGGGCATTGTACTGTAATACAGCGGCATTCCCTTGCCATCAAAACCTTGAAGCTCATACACAGCACCATTTTCTTCTTTTCTGTAAGGGATTCCCCTTTCCTTTGCCGTTTTCATCAACTCTTCCCCGGAAAGCTTTTTCTTTTTCAAATATTCTTTCAGGTATTCAGCTTGGTCTTTGATGCCGGTTTCAGCTGTATCTTGTGTGATTCTGCCGGTTTCCTTGATATCGGTCTGTGTCCCGTTTTTTCCACTTTGGCAAGACAGCAGCAGAAGCCCTGCCATGCAACTGAATGCTGTGAATATGCTTTTCTTCATGTTAGTCCATTTTCCGATGAAGAACTCAAATCCTCATTATGAGCGGTACAAAGAAACACTTGCCCGTTTCAGACGGCCTGCCGTCTGCGGATAAACGCAATGTGTTACGGCAGGCTAACGGCTGCGCGACATTTCCACACCGGCGCTGATTTGGCCGTAAATCTGACTGTTGCCGCCGCCCGTGGCACAGGCAGCCAGCAGGGCGGACGTTAAAAAGGCGGTGATGGCGGTTTTCATGCTCCGTATCCTGTCGGACAAAGAATCATCATACCGCACTTTCCGCCGTCCCACACCACGCCGGCGCACTCTGTTTGAGTACGGTGGAAAATTCGCTGCCTACGCCCACTTCGCTGTCAATCTGCAAGACCGCGCCGTGTTCGGCCAGAGCGTGTTTGGTAATCGCCAAGCCCAGGCCGGTACCGCCGCTCTGGCGGCTTCTGCCTTTGTCCACGCGGTAAAACCGCTCGGCCAAATGCGGCAGGTGTTCGGCGGCAATGCCCGGCCCGTTGTCCCGCACCGCAAAACGCACATCGGGCAGCATGAAGGGATTGCCCGGAAGCAGCGGTTCCAGCGACACCTCGATTTCTCCGCCTGCGGGCGTATAGCGCACGGCATTGAAAACAATATTGCTCAAAGCGTTGTACAGATCGGTATAAACGCCGTTTACCCACAAATCGGGCGTGATACGGCTGCGGATACGGTGGCGGCCGTCTGAAAGGCGCGATCCTTCTTCCACCAGCGAGGCGGCCAGTGCCGACAAATCCAGCGGCACAGGCTCGCCCGGCACGCCCGATTCCAGACGTGAAAGCGTGAGCAGGTCGGAGAGCAGCGTCTGCATTCTGCTGCCTTCCTTACGCATGATGGCGACAAACTGCTGTATCTGCTCCGGCGGCATCTGCGGCATATCGGCGATGGTTTCGAGAAAGCCGTTAATGACGGTAAGCGGGGTACGCAGCTCGTGCGAGACATTGGCGACAAACGCCGTGCGCGTGGCATTGAGTTTTTCCGCTTCGCTGACATCGCGCACAATCAGCAGGCGGCTGCCCCGCTCAAACGGCACCAGCAGGCAGTGCAAATGCCGTTCGCCCACCGGCCGGCGCGGCAGGGTCAGTTTCAGTTCGGCCGCCTCCTGCACCGGTGCGGCCAGAAAACTCTGAAATTCGGGCAGGCGCACGACGTTGTGCAGAATACCGCCCCAATCGCGGAAATCCAGATTCAGATACTGCACGGCCAGGCTGTTCATCCAGCTGATACGGCCTTCCGCATCGAGAATCATCACAGCGTTGGGCATGGCCTCGGCCGCGCGGTTGAAACGCTGCAAGGCCTGCGCGAGCTTCTGCTTGCGCTTTTTGCGGCTTTTGTTCTGTGCCAGCAGACGGTCGAACACACTGCCCCACAGGCCGTCTGCGGCGGGGATTTTGCTGCTTTTCGGATAGGCCAGCCAAGCCGACAGGCGCGCAGTATAATAAAGCTGCACCGCCAACTGCACCGCCAGCACCGCCGCCACGGCGGCAAACAGCCCTGCCCAGCCGTATACCGCGTAGCCGGCCAGCGCGGCCGGCAACAGTGCAAACAGCCCTTTGGACAACGCCCACCAAAACTTCTGCATATTCAGACGGCCTTTTTCGATGAAAAGCGGTAACCCGAGCCGCGCACGGTCTGGATAAAGCCGTCATACCCGCTGGGTTCGAGCGCGCGGCGCAGGCGGCGGATATGCACGTCCACCGTGCGTTCCTCGACAAACACATGGTCGCCCCACACCAAGTCGAGCAGTTGGCGGCGGCTGTAAACCCGCTCGGTGTGCGTCATAAAAAAATGCAGCAGTCTGAACTCGGTCGGGCCGAAATTGACCGGTATACTGCCGCCGAAAACACGCTGCTCAGACGGATCCAGCTTCAAACCCTCGATTTCGATGCACTCGCTGGTTTTCTGCGGCGCACGGCGGCGCAGCAGGGCATTGATGCGTGCCACCAGCTCGCGCGGCGAAAACGGCTTGGTCAGATAATCGTCGGCACCCTGATTCAGCCCCTGCTCCTTATCCGCATCTTCGCTGCGTGCCGTCAGCAAAATAATCGGCAGGTCGCGGCTGCGCTCTTCCTGCCGCAGCTGGCGCACAAACTGCACGCCCGAAGCTCCCGGCAGCATCCAGTCGACCAGCACCACATCGGGCAGCGCCGCCGCCAGAAGCGGCTTGGCCGCCTCCACACTCTCTACCGTCTCTACCACAAAACCCGCCTGTTCCAAAGAAAAGCGGATCAGCGCCTGAATCGATTCTTCGTCTTCGACCACCAATATGCGCACATCAGCCATGTTTTTCGTTCCCGTTTTAGGTTAATTCCAGTCTGTTTATCCGGCAAAAGTACCCGCAGACGGCATACCGCCCGACGACTTTTACCGATTCAGACAAGCATACGCTGCCGAGATGTCTAAAATATGACAAAGAAACCGCCTCAGATGACAGATCCACCGCCCGTCAGATAACGCACAATTTCCGCCGTGCTGCCGCTTGTGGCCAACGCCGCACTCTGCCCCGCCCAAAATGACGAAAATGCACTGCTGCCCGCCCGTTCGGCGGCGGCTTTGAGCATACCGGCCGCCGCACCTGCTGCCGGGAACGGTAGCGCATACGGGCTGACCGGTCCGGCTTCATCCATAAAGCGGTTGCGGATACCGCGCGCCAAACCGCCGCTGAACAGATTGGTCAGCACCGTATCGTGTGCCTGCGCGCTTTGCAGCGCGGCACGGTGGGCGGCAGACGTTTTCGCTTCGTCGGCCAGCAGGAAAGCCGTCCCGGCCTGAACCGCCGCCGCACCGAGCGCTTTGGCCGCCGACACCGCTTCGGGTGTGGCGATGCCGCCTGCGGCAATAACCGGGCACGATACCGCGCGCACGATATTGGGCAGCAGCGAAAACAGCCCCATTTGGCGCGTTACGTCGGGGCTGAGAAACATACCCCGGTGCCCGCCCGCTTCCAAGCCCTGCGCAATCACGGCATCGGCACCGTTCTTCTCCAACCACACCGCCTCTTCCACCGTGGTCGCGCTCGACCAGATTTCGACACCGCAGGCTTTGAGTGCCGCCAGCAGGTGCGGTTCGGGCAGGCCGAAGTGGAAACTGACGACCGGCACGCGGAAGCGGCGCACGACGTCCAGCGCGGCACCGTCAAACGGGCGGCGGCCGCCGTCTGCCGGAATATCCGCCATGCACAAGCCGAAAGCCTCGAAATACGGCTGCAACTGTTGATGCCACGCATCGCGTTGTGCCGCACTGATCTGCGGCGTACGGTGGGCGAAAAAATTGACATTGTATTTGGCCGTTCCGACCGCTGCCTGAATCCGTGCCAATTCCGCCGCCAGCGTTTCCGCGTCCAGCATGGCGGCCGGCAGCGAACCCACCGCCCCGGCACGGCAGGCGGCAACCGCCAATGCGGAATCCTGTACACCGGCCATCGGTGCCTGAATCAAACCGTATCGTCCGAACATATCTGTCTCCGTGTCGCATTCATGTTTCAAGGCCGTCTGAAACCCGTTTGCGGCGGTTTTCAGACGGCCTCTTTTACCAGTGTGCCATATTGTCGCGGTGTATCACTTCGTCTTCCAATGCGTAGCCCAGTTTCCCGGCAATGCCCTCGGAAGGTGTCCTCAGGATCCGCACCAGCTCGCCGCTGCCGTAATTCACCAGGCCGCGCGCGATTTCGTTTCCGTCCGCCCCCACCACGGCCACCAACTCGCCGCGCCGGAAATGCCCTTCACAGGCGGTGCAGCCCACCGGCAGCAGACTGCGCCGCCCTTCGGTGAGGGCTTTTTCCGCCCCTGCGTCCACCACCACGCGCCCGGCCGTCTGAACATGGCCGAGCAGCCACTGTTTGCGTGCGGCTACGCGGCTGTGGCTGCTGGTAAACAGCGTGCCGACGGATTCGCCGCGAAACAGGCGCAGCAAAACATTTTCCTCGCTGCCCGACGCCACCACGGTTACCGCCCCGCCCAGAGCCGCCCGCTTGGCCGCGCGCACTTTGGTGTACATGCCGCCCGTACCCACGCCGCTGCCCGCACCGCCCGCCATACGCTCCAAATCGGGGTGGTCGGCTTCGATACGGCTGATGAATGCTGCCTGCGGATTTTTGCGTGGGTCGCTGTCGTAGAGGCCGTCTTGATCCGTCAGAATCAGCAGCGCATCGGCGTCCACCAGATTGGCCGCCAGCGCGCCCAAAGTGTCGTTGTCGCCGAGCTTGATTTCGTCGGTGGTCACCGTGTCGTTTTCGTTGATGACCGGCACGATGCCTTTGGCCAGTAAGGTATTCAGCGTACTGCGCGCATTAAGATAGCGGGTGCGGTTGCTCAAATCGTCGTGGGTAAGCAGGATTTGCGCCGTATGCACGCCGTAGGGGCGGAACGCGTTTTCATACGCCTGTGCAATGCCCATCTGGCCGACGGCGGCGGCGGCCTGCAATTCGTTCAGCGCGGTGGGGCGCGCCGTCCAACCCAAACGCTTGATGCCCTCGGCAATCGCGCCGCTGGACACCCACACCACCTGTACGCCCTGCGCTTTCAGTTCGACAATCTGCGCCGCCCAACGCTCAATCGCCTTTTGGTCGATGCCCCTGCCCCCGGCCGTTACCAGACTGGAACCCACCTTGACGACAATCCGCTTGGCCAGCTGCAATTCGTTTCCCGTTTTCATTCCGTATCCTTTTGCCTGAACACACTGTCCCGCCCGTTTCAGACGGCCTTTACTGTTTGTGTTTGACCTGCCAGAAATAACGCCATACGAATCCGGGGAAAGCCGCCACCAGATACAGGCAGACGGTAATCACAAAAAATTCCCAGATTTTCGGATACACGCTGCCCGCGCGGCTTTCCAGCAGATACGCCAGCGCGGCCATCAGCGCATACCCCGCCGCCAGTTCGGTCAGATGGTGGACAAAGCGTTTTTCTGCCAGAGGCACTACGCCGAACCAGCGCGGCACGACAAACGGCAGATTGGCGAAAATCAATGCCAGAACAATCAGAATATACATCGGTGCGGTCATGATTTGCTTTCCTGTTTGCAACAGCCGCCCATGCAAAGCGGCAGAAGGCTCAATATTAACCAAAGCGGCAGCCGTTTGGGCTGCCGTCCGTTAAAAAATGATGGTTCAGAACGCATTTTGCAGCGCGCGTACGCACCAGTCCATCACGCTCTGCGGCAATATACCCCACACCAGCAGCAAAAGCGCATTCGCCGACAACAGCACTTTGGCGGCAGAATCGCCCGCCACCGCGCCACGGTTGCCCGCCTCGTCAAAATACATGGCTTTGACCACACGCAGGTAGTAGAACGCGCCGATCAGGCTCATCAGCACGGCAAAAACCGGCAGCCAGATATGGCCTTGCGCCAGCAGGGTTTTGAGTACCGCGAATTTGGCGTAAAAACCCATCAGCGGCGGAATGCCCGCCATCGAAAACATGACCAGCAGCATCAGGAAGGCATACCATGCGTTGCGCTGGTTCAGCCCGTTCAAATCGCTGATGTTTTCGCATTCGCCGGTTTCGTCCGACAACAGCATCAGAATGCCGAAACCGGCCAGACCGGTCGCCAAATAGGCAACGGCATAATACATGGCGGCGGAAAAACCCCATATGCCGCCCATAAATGCCAGCAGCACAAAGCCCATATGCGAAATGGTCGAATACGCGAGCATACGCTTGATATTGGTCTGCATCACGGCCGCCAGATTACCCGCCAGCAGCGATACCACCGCCAACACCGCCAGCATGGGCGACCATTCGCCCGCATAAGCCTCCAAAGCGCCGATTAAGATGCGGAACGAAAACACCACCGCCGCCACTTTGGGCACCGTACCCACCAGCGCGGCCACTGATGTGGGTGCGCCCTGATACACATCGGGTACCCACATATGGAACGGCACCGCACCGAGTTTGAACGCCAACGCCGCCACCACAAACACCGTACCGAGCAACAGCAGCAGACCGTTGGCCTGTCCGGCATGGACGGCGGCCGTGATCCGGGCGAAATCCAGCGAACCGGCGGCGCCGTAAATCAGCGAAATGCCGTACAGCAACAGGCCGGAAGCCAGCGCACCCAGCACAAAATACTTCAATGCCGCCTCGGCCGCATCGGCCGCATCGCGGCGCAGGGCAATCATGGCGTACAGCGCGAGCGAAAGCAGTTCCAAGCCGATATAGGCCGTCAGAAAATGGCCGGCCGAAGCCATCACGCTCATACCCAGCAGGGCAAACAGCGACAGCGTATAAAACTCGCCCTGAAACATCGCGCGCGCCTGATTATACGGCTTGGCGTAAACCAGCAGGGCAAACAGGGCGACGTACATACTCATCTTGGCAAACTGCGCCATGCCGTCTGAAAGATACATACCGCCGAAAGCTGCGCTGCTGCCGCTCTGCCACACCGCCCATTGGGCGGCGGCAGTCAAAACCAGCGCGCCCAGGCTCAGATAGTGGGTAATGTGGCGTTGCGCATCCTTCAGCCACAAATCCGCCAGCAATATCGTACACAAAGCCGAAAGCAAAACGATTTCGGGCAATGCGCTGATTAAATTCAAACCGGTTACGTTCATCTACCCACCTCAAATCTTGCTTTGCGCCACTTGGGCAATCAACTGATCGGCCGCCTGATGCACCACTGCGATAAACGGCTGCGGCCACAAACCCATGCCCAACACCGCCGCCGCCAATACCGCCAGAACGGCAAACTCGCGGCAGTTGATATCTTTGAGCGTTTTCACTTCGGGATTGGTGATTTCACCGAAAATGGTACGCTTATACATCCACAACGTATAAGCTGCGCCGAAAATCAGCGTCAGCGCCGCCAGCGCGCCCACCAGCAGGTTGTAGCGCACCGCGCCCATAATCACCATAAATTCGCCGACAAAGCCCGATGTCGCGGGCAGACCCGCATTGGCCATGGCAAACAGCATCATAAAGGCGGCAAATTTCGGCATCACATTCACCACACCGCCGTAATCGGCGATATTGCGCGTGTGCAGGCGGTCGTACATCACGCCGATACACATAAACATCGCCGCCGACACGAAACCGTGCGAAATCATCTGCACAACCGCACCTTTCAGTGCCCACGGTTCCAGAGTGTTGCCGATAAACAGAAACAGACCCAGCGTCACAAAACCCATATGGCTGATGGAAGAATAGGCCACCAGTTTTTTCATATCGGTCTGCACCAAAGCCACCAAACCGATATACACCACCGCAATCAGGCTCAACACAATGACCGCCGGCGCAAAATAGCGCGAAGCATCGGGCAGAATCGGCAGAATAAAGCGCAGAAAACCGTATGCCCCGACTTTCAGCGTAATCGCCGCCAACACCATCGAACCGCCGGTCGGTGCCTCCACGTGGGCATCAGGCAGCCAGGTGTGTACCGGGAACATCGGCACTTTGACGGCAAATGACAGGAAAAATGCGATAAACAGCAACTGCTGCACACCCAAGGGAATCTGTTTCAGATTCTGGAAATCCGCAATGGCAAAACTGCCGCCCGTCTGATAAGACAGATAAACCAGTGCCACCAGCATCAAAAGCGAACCCAGCAGCGTGTACAGAAACAGCTTCACCGAAGCATACACGCGGCGCGGGCCGCCCCACATACCGATAATCAGATACAGCGGAATCAGCATTCCCTCGAAGAACACATAAAACAGCATCGCGTCCTGCGCGGCAAACGCCCCGTTAATCAGACCGCTCATCATCAGAAACGCCGCCATATACTGCGCCGTTTTCTTCTGAATCACTTCCCAACCGGCCAACACCACCATCAGCGTGATAAATGCATTCAGAATGACAAACAACACCGAAATGCCGTCCACACCCAAAGCATAGTTGATGTTCAGCGCGGGAATCCAGCGGTAAAACTCGGTGAACTGATAACCGCCGCTCAAACGGTCGAAACCGGCAAACAGCGGCAGCGTAACCAAAAATCCGGCCAACGCGCCGCAGAAAGCCAATATCCGCGCCAGCGGCGCACGGCTGTCGCTGCCCGTGGCCAGCACCAAGACACCGGCCACGATCGGCAGCCAAATTGCCCAGCTTAATAAGTTATTGAAAAACATATTTAAAGCCTGTTTCTATTCTTATTCAAAATCTATCGTATTGCTTTTCAGACGGCCTGAAAGGCACTATCCCATCATATCGGCACTTTGGACAACCGTCGCAAACTCGCCGTTCAGGCTGGCCAGTGCGGTTTGATGAATCAGTTCCGCATCAAATTTCTCGCCATGTATACCGACTTTGTCGAAAGTGGCCGTTGCATCTGCCAACACATAAACCCGATAACCCAGATTGCCTGCCATGCGTGTGGTTGTCGAAACACAGTGGTCGGTCGTCAAACCCGCAATCCATAATGTCTCTATCTGCTTTTCCTGCAAATAATCATGCAGCCGCGTACCGATAAACGCACTATTGACATTTTTGGTAAATACGGTTTCATGGTCTCTCGGCTCAAACCCCGGCTTGAACGCAAAACCCTGATGATTCGGGTTCAGACGGGACTGCGCCAGCGTCGAGGCGTGCCGTATATGAATCACGGGCAGATTGGCTTGGCGGAATTTTTCCAGAACTTTGAGTGCGGCCTGCTCGGCCTGCGGATTATTGCGCGCACCGCCCCAGTAGGCCACATCGTCGAACCCCTGCTGCATATCGATGAGCAGCAGTGCCGTATTGTGATCCATCTCCATAAACCCACTCCCTACTTTCCGATCGATTTCAGCTTACATGTAGGTCGGATACTGCGTATCCGACAACGCCCCAACCGGAACACTCCGTTTTTGATTTCAAGCCAAGCGGTTTTCAGACGGCCTCAACCTCCATCAAGGCCGTCTGAAACTCTGCTACGCAAACAGACGCCAGAACACCAATCCCAACAGCACCAACACGCCGAACACCATCATGGCGGCGTAGGTGTAGATAAAGCCGGTCTGCATTTTGCGCACCCGAGCCGCCAGCGCGCCGACGGCTTTGGCCGAGCCGTTTACTGCGCCGTTGTCGATGATCAGGGTATCGACGGCTTTCCAGAAGAAGTTGCCCAGCGCGCGGCTGCCTTTGGCGAAAACGTTGAAATAGAGCGCGTCCAGGTAGTATTTGTTTTCCAGCAGGGTGTAAACGGGTTTGACGGCCGTCTGAATTTTGGCGGGCAGGTGCGGGGCTTTGGCATACAGCAGCCATGCGGCGGCCACGCCCGCCAGCATCAGGTAGAACACGGGCGTTTGCAGGCTGTGCAGTGCCATGCCGGTTGCGCCGAGAAATTCTTCGGCCATGATGCGCATGGTCGGGTGGGCTTCGCTATCGACATAAATCACGCCTTTGAAGAAGTCGCCGTAGAGCATGGGCTTGATGGCGATATAGCCGATAATGACGGACGGAACGGCCAAAAGCAGCAGCGGCACGGTTACCACCCAAGGGCTTTCGTGCGGGTTGTCGTGTTTGCCCAAGCCGTGATGGTGGCCGTCGTCATGGCCGTCTGAATGATGCTCGATTTCGCGCCATTTTTCTTTGCCGTGGAACACCATGAAATATTGGCGGAAAGCGTAAAAAGCGGTAACGAACACGCTCGCCAGCACGGCGTAATAGGCAAACGTGCTGCCGGGAATGGTGCTGTTTCTGGCCGCTTCGATAATCGAATCTTTGGAATAGAAGCCGGAGAAAAACGGCGTGCCGATGAGGGCGAGATTGCCCAGCAGCATGGTGATCCACGTAATCGGCATGTATTTTTTCAGGTTGCCCATATGGCGCATATCCTGATCGTGGTGCATACCGATAATCGCGCTGCCCGCCGCCAGAAACAGCAGGGCTTTGAAGAAGGCATGGGTCATCACATGGAACATGGCCGCCGAATAGGCCGATGCGCCGAGTGCCACCGTCATATAGCCCAGTTGCGACAGGGTGGAATAGGCCACAACGTGCTTGATGTCGTTTTGGATAATCCCGAGAAAGCCCATAAACAGGGCGGTAATCGCACCGATCACCATAATCACGGACAGGGCAGTGGTACTCATCTCGTACATCGGCGACATGCGCGACACCATAAACAGACCGGCGGTTACCATCGTCGCCGCGTGAATCAGCGCGGAAATCGGCGTCGGGCCTTCCATCGAATCGGGCAGCCAGACGTGCAGCGGGAACTGGGCAGATTTACCCATCGCGCCGACAAACAGCAGCAGGCAGGTAACCGTTACCAGACTCCATTCCACTCCGGGAAAGAAAGAAATCGTCGCCGTCTGAATCTGCGGCAGATAGGCGAACACATCGGCATAACGCAGGCTGCCGCCGAAATAGGCCAGCACCAGTCCGATACCGAGAATAAAGCCGAAATCGCCGACACGGTTCACCAAAAACGCTTTCAGGTTGGCAAAAATCGCGCTTTCGCGTTTGAAATAAAACCCGATCAGCAGATAAGACACCAAGCCCACCGCTTCCCAGCCGAAGAACAGCTGGATAAAGTTATTGCTCATAATCAGCATCAACATACTGAATGTAAACAGCGAGATATAGCTGAAAAAGCGTTGGTAGCCGACCGCTTCGTCCTTCATATAGCCGATGGTGTAGATATGCACCATCAGCGACACAAACGTGACCACTACCATCATCATCGCGGTTAAGGTATCGACCAGAAAGCCCACCGAAAAATCCACGCCGCCCATCGTCAGCCAGGTGTACACATTCTCGTCGAACTTCGCGCGCGAACCGTCGATAAAGCCCCACAGCACATACATCGACAACACGGCCGAAGCGGCCACGCCGAGTATGGTGGCCGTATGCGCACCCGCACGGCCGATCCGGCTGCCGAACAGGCCGGCCAGCAGACAGCCTGCCAAAGGCAGCAGCGCGATGGTGAGATATAAAGTCATATCAGTCATTTTTTAACCTTATCAGCTTGGGTGGGGTTAAGGGTTTCGTGGTCGGTATGGTCTGCCGCAACCGCAGACGGCCGCTTTTCAGACGGCCTCGACCCGTCAGCCGCGCAGGGTATTCAAATCGGTTACGTTAATCGTATGCCGGTTGCGGTACACCAGCACCATAATCGCCAGCCCGATGGCCGATTCGGCCGCCGCCACCGTGAGAATAAAGAATACGAACACTTGGCCTGCGGTATCGCCCAGATATTGCGAAAAGGCGATGAAGTTGAAATTGACCGCCAACAGCATCAGTTCGATAGACATCAAAAGAATCAGCACATTTTTGCGGTTCATAAAAATACCCATCGCGCTGATTCCGAACAAAAGCGCGGCCAGAACCAGATAATGCGTTACCGTAATCATGCTTCGCCCTCCCCGGCGGTTTCGGCCGGTACGGCCGTTTTCTGCGTTACCGCGTCCATTTTCACCATTTTCAGACGGCCCTGTTTCGCGTCCACTTTCACTTGATCGGCCGGATTGATGCGCTTGGGATTAAAGGTTTTGCGGTGTACCAATGCAATCGCCGCCACCATACCCAGTAACAGCAGCACCGCCGCCAGCTCGAAAGGCAGCAGATAAACGGTATAAAGCTGCAAGCCCAAATCGCGCACATTGCTGTAATCGGCGGGAATATCGGCCATTTCGCCGAAAGCGGCCAGATTGGTTTGCGGCGCGAGCAATACCAGCAACAGCACCGCCGCCATCAATATGCCCACGGTAAACGCCGCCGGCGCATGGCGCCAAAAGCCCGCGCGCATTTCTTCGATGTCGATATTGAGCATCATCACGACAAACAGGAACAGCACCATCACCGCCCCGACATACACCACCACCAGCGTGATGCCCAGAAACTCGGCCTGCATCAGCATCCACATCATCGCGCTGATACAGAATGTGAGCACCAGATACAGCGACGCGTGTACCGGGTTTTTCGCGGTAACGGTTTTCACCGCGCCGAATAAAATCACGGCAGCCAGTATATAAAACAGAATCAGGGAGAAAGTCATAAACGTGCTCTTTATCGTTGGATAGCATATGGCGGCAAACGGTTTTGCCGTTTGGCCGTCTGAAAACGGCGGCTGACACACTCAGCCAACCCGCCGCCCTCGGGCATGGCGCAATATCCGGTATTTCAGACGGCATGGCAGCGGCGCAGGCGGTTTCCATCATCTGCACCGCTTTTCATTTAACGGTACGGCGCGTCGGCTGCTTTGCGTTTGGCGATTTCGGCTTCGTAGCGGTCGCCGACGGCCAGCAGCATGGGCTTGGTGTAATACAGGTCGCCGCGTTTTTCGCCGTGGTATTCCAGAATATGGGTCTCGACAATCGCATCGGTCGGGCAGGCTTCTTCGCAGAAACCGCAGAAAATACATTTGGTTAAATCGATGTCGTAGCGGGTGGTGCGGCGGGTACCGTCTTCGCGCTGCTCGCTTTCGATATTGATCGCCATGGCGGGACAGACGGCCTCGCACAGTTTGCAGGCGATGCAGCGTTCTTCCCCGTTCGGGTAGCGGCGTTGCGCGTGCAGGCCGCGGAAACGCACCGACTGCGGCGTTTTCTCTTCGGGAAACATAATCGTTTCCTTGCGGGCGAAAAAGTTTTTGAGCGTAACGCCCATACCTTTAACCAGCTCGCCCAGCAGGAAAGTTTTGACTAAATTTGCCATTTTGGTTTAACCCTTTTGGTTCGGGGTGTGGTTTATCGTAGTTTCAGACGGCCTGAACTGCTTCAACCGCCGGATTCGTTTTCTGTTGTTTTTCAGGCCGTCTGAAAGACGGTCAGACTGCCTGCTGCAAACGCCGCAGAACCGCCATCGCCGCTTCTGCTTCCCCATAAGGGACAAAAATATGGTCGTGGCAGTTTCCCGCCACCACATTGCAGCTGATTTGTGCCTCGCCCAGCGCGGCGGCAAACGCGGCCGTCAGGCCGACGGCGGCCAAATCGGAATGCACATTCAACGTAATCCATGCCGCGCGGAAATGGCTGGTCAGGCCGTATTGGCGCAGCAGCGGTTCGGCCATCACCACCGACAGCCCTTCCCGCTCCCGAATGCTGGCCACCACATCGCGCCAATCCAAACCGGCAGCGGCGGCATCGGAAACCGTAGCGAAAGCGTACACGCCCTCGTTCCATACCGGCTCCATCGAGCGCAGCAGAACGGTTAAATCACGAATCGCGCCGCCCATTCTTTATTTCCACAAGCTCAACGGCGAAGCCATCCAGGCCGCCAAAACCACAATGCAGACAAAACCCACGGGAATCAGCACTTTCCAGCCCAAGCGCATGATTTGGTCGTAGCGGTAGCGCGGGAAAGTGGCACGGATCCACAGGTAGAAATACAGCACGGCGGCCATTTTCGCGAACATCCAGAGTGCCGACGGCGCGCCGATCATGCCCCAGCTCTGCGGGAAAGGCGACAGCCAGCCGCCGAAGAACATCAGTGCGGTCAGTGCGGCAATCAGAATCATGAAAATGTATTCGGCCAAGAAAAACAGCGCGAAAGCAAAGCCGGAGTATTCCACATGGAAACCCGCCACGATTTCGCTTTCGCCCTCGGCCACGTCGAACGGGGCGCGGTTGGTTTCGGCCACGGCGGAAATCAGGTACACCACAAAGGCGGGAAAGAGCGCGAACCAGTTCCACGAAAACAGCGAACCGCCCGCCATACCCTCTGCCTGCGCCGCCACAATTTCGTTAAAGTTCAGGCTGCCCGACACCATCACCACGCACACCAAAGCCGCGCCCATGGCAATTTCATACGAAATGGTTTGCGCGGAAGAGCGCATCGCGCCGAGAAACGCATATTTGGAATTGGAAGCCCAGCCCGCGATAATGGTTCCGTACACCGACAGCGAAGTAATCATCAGGATAAACAGCAGACCGGCATCGACATTGGTCAGCAGCCATTCTTCATTAAACGGAATCACCGCCCATGCGGCAAACGCCGGCATCAGCGACATCATCGGCCCGATATAGAACAGGGCTTTGTTCGACAGTTTCGGGCGGGTCACTTCCTTAAACAGCAGTTTCAATACGTCGGCAAACGGCTGGATCAGGCCGAACGGGCCGGTCACGTTGGGGCCGACGCGCAGCTGCATATAGCCGATGACTTTGCGCTCGAAATAAGTCAGATAGGCCACGGTCAGAATCAGCGGTGCCAGAATGATGACGATTTTGACGATAATCGACACAATCAGTCCCAAATCGTTACCCAATAAAGACTGGAAAAAATCTTGCATCATCAGGCTCCTGCCAATTCGATTGCATTCATCATGCCGCCCAAATCCGCCAGCGCGGGATAAAGCGGCAGATGCACCACATTTTCCGGCAGGCCGTCATCGGCAGCCAGCACAACGTTTACCGCCCCCGCGCCGCTTTTAGCCAGAACGGTTTGGCCGTCTGAAAAGCCGAGTACGGCCAGCGTCCGGCTGTGTACGCGGGCGGCAGGTACGGCCGCCTGCACGGTGGCCTGCAAGGGTGCGGAACGGCGGACTTGGGCATCGCTGCTGTAAATCGCCGTACCGCCGGTGCGCACCAGTTGCGCCGCCGTGTATCGTGCGGCAGACGCAGACAACGCGGCACGGTTGTCCATATCGATCAGGCGCGGCACGGCTTCTTTCAACACGCTCTCGCTGTTGTCGAAATCAAAGCCGTCCAAACCGAACACATTGCCCAACACGCGCAGCACTTTCCACAGCGGGCGCGATTCGCCCAAGCCGCGCACTACGCCGTGGAACGACTGCAGACGGCCTTCCATGTTGATAAAGCTGCCCGAAGTTTCGGCCGAAGGCGCAACCGGCAGCAGAATATCGCACACTTCGCGCAATACGTCGCTTTCATACGCGCTGAACGCCATCACGCTTTGGGCCTGTTTCAAAGCTTCCACGGCGGCACGCCCGCCTGCGGTGTCGATGTCCGGCTCCACATTCATCAGCCAAACAGCCTGTTTGGGCGAAGCCGTCATCTGCGCGATACTGTCGCCGCTGTCGAATGCCAGCCGTTCCGCGCCGACACTGTTGGCCGCCTGCGGCAGAATGCCCAAAGTCGCACCGGTGCGCTCCGCCAAATCCTGAGCGGCGGCATAAATGGCGGCATAATCGGGGTGGTTCTGCGCTTCTGCGCCCAGCAGCACGGCCGCACGGGCGGCCTGCGACAATGCGCCGGTAATATAACTGCTTTCCGCTTCGGCCAAACCGGCTACGAAACCCGCCCAGTCGTTCGGGTGCAGCACTTCCTGTGCGTCCAACGGCATATGCAGGGTTTCTTTCTGTGCCGCCACAATGCTCAACGCCATGCCGTTTTTGGCCGCACGGCGCAGGCGGGCGGTTAAGAGCGGCTGCTCTTGACGCAGGGTCGAGCCGATAATCAGCACGGCTTCGTTGGCCGCCAAGTCTTCAATCGACTGACCCAGCCATGCCGCGCCCTGCAATGCGGCCGACACGCGCATATCCTGCTCGCGCAGACGGGCAGCCAGATGCCTGATGCCCAAACCGCGTGCCAGTTTCTGAGTCAGATACAGCTCTTCCAGCGTATTGGCCGGATTGGCCCAAATGCCCACCGCATCTCGGCCGTCTGATTTTTGGATACATTCCAGCGTTTTTTTCACATAATCCAGCGCGGTCGGCCAATCCACTTCGTGCCATTGGCCGTCGTGTTTGATTTTCGGCGTTTTCAGACGGCTTTCGTGATACAGACCTTCGTAGGCGAAACGGTCGCGGTCGGCAATCCAGCATTCGTTCACCGCTTCGTTTTCCAGGGGCAGGACGCGGCGCACGGTGTGTTCTTTGGTCTGCACAATCAGGTTGCTGCCCAAGGCATCGTGCGGTGAAACGGTTTTGCGGCGGCTCAATTCCCACGAACGCGCATCGTAACGGAACGGTTTGCTGGTCAGCGCGCCGACGGGGCACAAATCAATCACGTTGCCCGAAAGTTCGCTTTCCACCGCTTTGCCGACAAAGGGCATGATTTCGGAAAACTCGCCGCGGTTGGCCATCGCGATTTCCTGCATACCGGCAATTTCTTCGGTAAAGCGCACACAGCGGGTGCAGTGGATACAGCGGCTCATTTCGGCAGCAGAAACCAAAGGCCCCATGTCTTTGGGTGTTACCGAGCGTTTTTCTTCGGTATAGCGGCTGGCGGTTTTGCCGTAACCCACCGACAAATCCTGCAATTGGCATTCGCCGCCCTGATCGCAAATCGGGCAGTCCAGCGGGTGATTGATCAGCAGAAACTCCATCACGCCCTGCTGCGCTTCTTTGGCTTTGGGCGAATGGGTGTGCACCACCATGCCGTCTGTAACCGGCGTGGCACAGGCAGGCAGCGGCTTGGGTGCTTTTTCCACTTCCACCAGACACATGCGGCAGTTGGCGGCGATGGACAGTTTTTTGTGGTAGCAGAAATGCGGGATATAAGTGCCGAGCTTGTGCGCCGCTTCGATGACCGTCGCGCCCTGCTCCACCGCAATCTGTTTGCCGTCGATTTCGATTTGTAACATGGTGTGTTTCCTAGTTACGTTCTGATTTTATTGATATTTCATTTCCGGGACACCATCAGCCCCACAGATTTATTCCTGCGCCTGTCCCAGCAGCAGCTGTACGATCCGGTCCGTCTGGCCGGTCAAACCCTGCTCTTGGGCCAACTGCTTTTCCTCATTGCGCGTATAGTAAACCACGGTTGTCAAAGGCCGGCGGCGCTCGCCCGTATTTTCCACGATGGTGAATTTACTGCGCTTAATCCGGCCGTCCCCGCCGCCTTTCACCTTACCGTTCAGAAGATAGCGGCAGTCCGACAAGCCTTCCTGAACGGATTGGATTTCGGCACTGACTCCGGCCCTTTGGAAACTGGCGGCCAGTTCCTGTGCCAGGTGCGGCATCCGGTTTCCATAAGTGTCGCGTACACAGATTTGTTTGACTTCCGCCAAAGCCGCTTCGTCGAAACGCTTCACATCGATTGCGGAACACGCCGCCAGCAGCGGCACCAAAAGCAACAGGATAAATTTCTTCATTTTTATTGTTTGACCATTTCGTTTGCTGTTTTCAGACGGCCTAATCCCGTATCGGAAATACCGTTTCTTTCCCGCCTCAATGCGGATAGCACGCAGCCAGCAGAAAAACCGCGGCAATCAGGACAAATGGATTCATCGCAAACACCCGCTTTCACCAGGATACAGATTTTCGGTTTGAGGCCGTCTGAATTACCAGCCGCCCCACTGATGCGCCTTCATCGGTTTGCCATGTTCGATGTAGTGCTCGAACTCGTGGCGGAAGTGTTTGGTAAAGCTGCGCACGGGGAAAACGGCCGCATCGGCCAATGCGCAGATGGTGCGCCCGGCCATGTTGTTGCCCACGGAATCGAGCAGGTCCAAATCTTCGGGACGGCCTTTGCCCGTGGCTATGCGGTGGACGACGCGGTAAAGCCAGCCCGTGCCTTCGCGGCAGGGGGTGCATTGGCCGCAGGATTCTTCAAAATAGAAATAGCTCAAACGCTCCAAGGCTTTCACCATGCACACGTCTTCGTCCATCACGATGACTGCGCCCGACCCGAGCATCGAACCGGCTTTGGCGATGGCATCGTAATCCATGGTCAGCCCCATCATGATGTCGGCGGGCAAAACGGGTGCGGACGATCCGCCGGGAATCACGGCTTTGAGTTTTTTGCCGCCGCGCATACCGCCTGCCATGTCCAGCAGCTCGGCAAACGGCGTACCCAGCGGGATTTCATAGTTGCCGGGGCGTTCCACGTGGCCGGAAACGGAAAACAGCTTGGTACCGCCCGCATTGACGCAGCCTTTGTCGGCAAAGGTCTGGCCGCCGTCGCGGATAATAAACGGCACAGAAGCGAATGTTTCGGTGTTGTTGATGGTGGTGGGTTTGCCGTAGAGGCCGTATGAAGCGGGGAACGGCGGTTTGAAGCGCGGCTGGCCTTTTTTGCCTTCCAGCGATTCCAGCAGGGCGGTTTCTTCGCCGCAGATGTAGGCACCGTAGCCGTGGGCGGCAAACAGCTCGAATGAAAAACCCGTACCCAGAATATTGCTGCCGAGCAGTCCGGCTTGGCGGGCTTCGGCCAACGCGGCTTCAAAGCGTTGGTAGCCCTCGAAAATTTCACCGTGGATATAGTTGTAGCCCGCCGCCGCGCCCATGGCGTAACCCGCAATAATCATGCCTTCGATTAAGGCGTGCGGATTGAACATAATAATGTCGCGGTCTTTGAATGTGCCGGGCTCGCCCTCATCGGTGTTGCAGACGACATATTTGGTGCCGGGAAACGAACGGGGCATAAAGCTCCATTTCAGGCCGGTGGGGAAGCCCGCACCGCCGCGCCCGCGCAGGCCGGAAGCTTTCACTTCTTCAATCACTCCGGTTTGCGGAATGTTTTCGGCCAGAATCTTGCGCAAAGCCCGATAACCGCCGCGCGCCTCGTAGGCGGCCAGCGTCCAGCAGTCGGGTTGGCGGGTATCGACTTGGTCGAAAATCACGCCGGATCGGTAAATAGCCATTTGTGTGCCTATGCGTTTTTTAATCAATTACGGTTCAGTCGGCTGTCGGTAGCCTATTTTGTTTTAGTTTTATATGCTTGTCTGAAAAGTTTCAGACGGCCTTTCGATCTGTAGATCGGGCATGATGCTCGACAAAACATTCCCAAAATGCCCAGCCTACGCCGCTTGGAACTTTACCGACTTTTAAGACATAACTTTCTTACTTACTCAAATTTTTTCATTTGGAAATTATTTTCTGAGACCAACTCCAAAAAATCATATAAATCCACGCATTCCACTCCAACTTGTTTAGCTGCATTTGGAATTTTTACTGATTTTTTAATATTAGGGTCATATCTTTCATGCGTAACAATTTTCATGCCATTTGCTGCCGCATATGAAACCAACCATGGATCTGCATGTTCAGAAGCAAATTTATTTTTAGCTGTCTCTGTAAATTGTGAGTTACTTACTGCCCAATTCATTAATTCACCATAACAAACTTGAGCTTCTTTCGTTCTTTCATCGCGGAAGAACTCATCAGGCAACATCCCTATCCATTGCGCTAACTTATCATCTTTCTTAGTCAACTCCTGCTTTACCGCACGAATAGAAAACACTTTCCCTGCATTATGCAACATTTCCAGCAACTCCCAAAAACCACCACAAAATGAGAAACGATATTCTAAGAAAGATGACTGAATGAAAATATTGCTATCTAACAAATAACGCTCCATCAATCTTTCCCTTTATTACGTTTATAAAGTTCAACCATTGTCGCCGGTGTCGTATTCAATAACTTTGCACCTTCTCTTAACAAGATTTCTTTACCCATCGCCGCCCGTAAAACGGTCTGAGTAAATCTCTTACTGTTGCGTAACGGAATGTTGGCATAAGGATTTCCACCAGTACCTTCTTTTTTTGGAGTGCTTAATACCTCTTGCCGAATTTTCCGCCACTCTTGTAGAGTTATCAGTTTATTTTGATAAGCTTTAATAACAATCACATATTTACTAACATGAAACTGTCTTGCTAATCTTTCTAGATTTTCTTCAATGCTCGTTTCAGATTTCCATGCACTTGTGAATTCGCTACTTGGAACAAGAAATTCTGCAGCAACACGGTTGCAAAGTTGCTCAGTTTTATTTTCATTGGTTGGGTCTGGATTAGAAACGCCACTTACTCCCAACCAAATATGTGCCGTTTCATGCAACAAAGTAAATAGTTGTGCAGATGCCGCATCTGCTCCATTGATAAAAATGGCAGGTACTTGCTTATCAGCGATAGCAAAGCCACGAAACTCGCATACATTTAATTTTTTGTGCGTATTACTGCCAACAATTCCATTTTTAAATACTAAAATTCCAACTTGCTCCAATAAACTACTGATATAACTGAAATACCCATCTTTACTGAGTTTTCGACGTTCGGTTACATCATAACCAATAGTTTCTGCAATATCAGCAGCAATCTTTTCTGCCGTATTTTTCAAACTAAATTTGCCAACAAACGGTAAATTTTCAGGCAGCCTGTCAGTTTGACTCAAATAATCGCGATACCAATCAACTTTGTCGTTAATATCGCTTAATACTGTATAAAAATCTGCGGACAATGGCTCACTATCTTGAACAATACGGAAGTCAGGCAAAGACGGTTTCCCAAAATTTTCAGACGGCGGCTGTTTCAAAAAGAGAAAGCCGAATGGGATATTTGCCATCTTAATCAACTTGTCAGCCTGACTTTGGTTAATAATGCCTTCAAGAAATTTTTGACGTTTTTTAGGCGCAATAAGCCCTGCCAAGCCATTTCTGTCAGTGGCTTGCGTCTCAGCTATCCAATCCAACATAGCGGTGGACACATGGTAATCTATGCTGCTCATCGCGATTCCATATCAATTTTAGCCTTACGACTTAATCTATATCTATTGTGGCTAGAAAATTTTTCAGACGGCCTTTACTGTAACTCCGCCAATTTCTTCTCAATCGCCTCTTCGGTCATAAAGCTGCACATTTTGTGGTTGTTCAGCAGCATCACGGGGGCATCGCCGCACGCGCCCATACATTCGCCTTCCAACAGCGTAAATCTGCCGTCGGGCGTGGTTTCGCCGAAGCCGATACCGAGTTTGCTTTTCAGATAATCGGCCGCATCGACACCGCCGCGCAGGGCGCAGGGCAGGTTGGTGCAGACGGTGAGTTTGTATTTGCCGACGGGGGCAAGGTCGTACATATTGTAAAACGTGGCGACTTCGTAGGCAGCGGCAGGCGGAATGCCGACATAACCGGCAACATATTCAATCGTTTCGACGCTCAGCCAGCCCTTTTCCGTTTGAGCGATACGCAATGCGCCCATAATCGCGCTGCGGCGTTGATCGGCCGGATATTTGGCCAGCTCGGTATCAATCTGCTGTAAAGATTCTGCGGACAACATGGTTTGTATCTGCCTTGCTTATCTGTTTGTTCTTGTAAGGTTTTTAACGCTGCAAAAACTCATGGCTTTTCAATACGCCGTTTTTATCGAAAAAGAATACTGCGCCCTCGTTGGCGGCATTCGTACAGGCATAACCGTCGTCTCCGGCCGGGTTGGTGATTTTGTCGGTGCAGGCCATATTGGATGTGAACACTTTGATTTGGCATTTCAGTGTCCGGCCGTTTTTGATTGCCAGCACGCCCCGGCCGTCTGTAACCGGCTCGGGACAATCCGTACGCCAAGGGTTGGCGGACACCGTGCCGCAGGCAGTTAAAACGGCTGCCGCCGCCACACCGAAAACCGCTGACGGAATCCTGTTTTTCATTGCGCCTGAGTCCTGTTTTTTATTGTTCCGGCCGCCTATCGGTCCACTTCGCCGAACACGATGTCCTGTGTACCGATAATGGCCACCACGTCGGCCAGCATATGACCGCGCGCCATTTCGTCCATGCCTTGCAGGTGGGCAAAGCCGGGGGCGCGGATTTTCAGGCGGTAGGGCTTGTTGGCGCCGTCTGAAATCAGGTAGATGCCGAACTCGCCTTTGGGGTGTTCCACGGCCGTATAGGTTTCGCCTTCGGGAACGTGCATACCTTCGGTAAACAGCTTGAAGTGGTGGATCAAATCTTCCATGCCTTCTTTCATATCGGCACGTTTGGGCGGAGCGAATTTGTGGTTTTCCGTAATCACCGGGCCGGGATTGGCACGCAGCCAATCGACACATTGTTTGATAATGCGGTTGGATTGGCGCATCTCGTTGATGCGGCAGAGATAGCGGTCGTAGCAGTCGCCGTTGAGGCCGACGGGAATGTCGAAATCCATGTCCGCATAGGCATCGTACGGGGCTTTTTTGCGGATATCCCACTCGATGCCCGAACCGCGCAGCATCACGCCGGTAAAGCCTTTTTGCAGCGCGCGCTCGGGCGATACCACACCGATGCCGACGGTACGCTGTTTCCAGATGCGGTTGTCGGTCAGCAGGCTTTCGTATTCGTCCACGCAGGCGGGGAAACGTTGGGTAAAGGCATCGATAAAATCGAGCATCGTCCCTTCGCGCGCTTCGTTGAGTTTTTTCAATACCTTGGCATTGCGGAATTTGCTCGACTCATATTTGGGCATGAAATCGGGCAGGTCGCGGTACACGCCGCCGGGGCGGAAATAGGCTGCGTGCATACGCGCGCCGGAAACGGCTTCGTATAAATCCATCAGCTCTTCGCGCTCGCGGAAGGCATAGAGAAATACCGTCATCGCGCCGATGTCGAGCGCATGCGAACCGATACCCATCAGATGGTTGAGGATACGGGTAACTTCGGCAAACATCACGCGGATATACTGCGCACGCAACGGCACGTCGATACCCGCCAGTTTTTCCACCGCCAGACAATAGGCCTGCTCGTTCACCATCATGGATACGTAGTCCAAACGGTCCATATACGGCAGGGTTTGCAGATAGGTGCGCGTTTCGGCCAGTTTTTCGGTGCCGCGGTGCAGCAGGCCGATATGCGGGTCGGCGCGGACGATGGTTTCGCCCTCCAACTCCAAAATCATGCGCAATACGCCGTGGGCGGCGGGGTGCTGCGGGCCGAAGTTGATGGTGTAGTTTCTGAGTTTAGTGGCCACCGTAATGCTCCTCGCGGACAATGCGCGGCGTAATTTCGCGCGGCTCGATGGTAACAGGTTGGTAAATCACGCGCTTTTCCGCTTCGTCGTAACGCATTTCCACATGGCCGGAAATCGGGAAGTCTTTGCGGAAAGGGTGGCCGACAAAGCCGTAATCGGTCAGGATGCGGCGCAAATCGGGGTGGTTGTTGAACAGAATGCCGTACAAATCGAAGGCTTCGCGCTCATACCAGTCGGCACTGCTGTAAATGCCGGTTACCGAATCGACCACCGGCAAATCGTCGTTTTCCGCCCAAACGCGTACGCGGATACGGCGGTTGTGTCTGACGGACAACAAGTGGCTGACCACGGCAAAACGCCGCCCCGTCCACGCTTCGTTTTTGTAGGTACTGTAATCCACGCCGCACAAATCAATCAGCGATTCAAAATGCAGGGCTTCGTGGTCGCGCAAAGTGCGCATGACCTCTGTGTAATCTCCGGCAGCGCACTCGACGGTTATTTCGCCCAAAGCACACGACACACCGGCTGCCTTGCCGCCCAATATTTCCAGGACGGCGCGTTGCAAATCTTCCAAATCCATTTCTCAAAGCCCCAATTTGCAGCAGTGCGCAGACCGCAAAGGCCGTCTGAAAACGGCACGGGCTGCGCAGGCTGCAATTTTTATCTGTTCAGCCGTTTAGCGTCAGGCCAGCAGCAGCGGACTGCCCAAACAGATCAAAACCGCAATATTGATCACAACCAGCAGCAGTCTGCGGCCGCCGGCGGCAAAGAGCAGCGACAGCACCAATGCCGCAGCCGCCACCAACAGGGCGGGAATCCACAAACCGCCCAAAGAAGTAACCGTCATCGCCAGCACGGCCAGCACCGCAGACACCACCGTCATCACCGTAGCCCAGTTCGATTTTCCATTCATCGTTCATCTCCTAGTTAAAATCAATTAAGCGAAAAAACAGAATCACCGTCCGCCATTGGCGGAAGGCGGCCACAGTTTACACGATATTCATATATTAATGGCGGGCGATGGTATAAGTTCGCTTGATTTTACCTTGCAGTTGGATCAGGCCGTAAATCAGCGCTTCGGCCGTGGGCGGACAGCCCGGAACATACACGTCCACCGGCACAATGCGGTCGCAGCCGCGCACCACAGAATAGGAATAATGGTAATAACCGCCGCCGTTGGCACACGAGCCCATCGACAGCACCCAGCGCGGTTCGGCCATTTGGTCGTACACGCGGCGCAATGCGGGTGCCATTTTGTTGCACAGCGTACCGGCCACAATCATCAGATCCGACTGGCGCGGCGAGGGGCGGAAAATGATACCGAAACGGTCAAGGTCGTAACGCGCCGCACCGGCCTGCATCATCTCCACCGCACAGCAGGCCAGACCGAATGTTACCGGCCACAAAGAACCCGTGCGCACATAGTTCAGCACCGTATCCGCGCTGGCGGTAACAAAGCCTTTGTTCAAAACGCCTTCTATTCCCATTCCAGCGCACCTTTTTTCCATTCGTAAACAAAGCCCACCGTCAGCACGACGATGAACACAAACATCGGCCAAAACGCAAACATGCCTGTTTCTGCCATCAATTCTTTATACACCACGGCCCAGGGGATGACGAAAGCGACTTCCAAATCAAACAGGATAAACAGAATCGCCACCAGGTAATAGCGTACGTCAAACTTCATGCGCGCGTTTTCAAATGCCTCGAAACCGCATTCGAACGGCGCGTCTTTTTCCGCATAATGGTGTTTGGGGCCGAGAATATTGCCCAATAAAAGAAACACGATACCGGCAATCAGACCGACCGCAAGAAAGATGAGTACGGGAAAATAATTGGCCAACATGGCTTGACACCTGTACGGTAAACGCAGAACGCGCCTGCAAACCGGCGGATTGTAGCGAAATTCCCTTTTAAATTAAAGACGCTCGGGCAAAAAAAGCGCAGAAAATCCAATATTTTCAAGCATATAGTTGATAATGGTTATTGTTTTGCTTTAAAATGAAAGTAAATCAAACTGTTAGCAGGAATGTCTCGGCAGGGATATAAAAGGCCGTCTGAAAAACGGCAGGGATGAAAAAACGCCCTGACCCGCTTTTCAGACGGCCTCCGCACATTTCTTCCGTCCGTTAATCATCCGCACTCAAAAAGCCGCCACTCTGGCGCGCCCACAAAGACGCATACAGCCCTTTCTTCGCCAGCAGCTCGGCATGACTGCCCGCTTCCACGATGCGGCCTTTATCCAGCACAATCAGACGGTCCATTGCGGCAATGGTGGATAAGCGGTGGGCGATGGCAATCACGGTTTTGTCCGCCATCATCTTGTCCAAACTGTCCTGAATGGCCGCCTCCACTTCGGAATCGAGCGCGCTGGTGGCTTCGTCCAGCAGCAGAATCGGCGCGTCTTTCAGCATCACCCGCGCAATGGCGATGCGCTGCCGCTGGCCGCCGGACAGTTTCACGCCGCGCTCGCCGACATGGGCATCGTAGCCGCGCCGCCCTTTGGCATCGGACAGGGCGGGGATAAAGTCCGCCGCTTCGGCACGCTCGGCCGCCGAAATCATTTCCGCCTCGCCCGCTTCGGGGCGGCCGTAGATGATGTTGTCGCGCACCGAACGGTGCAGCAGTCCGGTGTCCTGCGTTACCAAGCCGATCTGCGCGCGCAGGCTCTCCTGAGTTACCTCACGGATGTCTTGACCGTCTATCGTAATGCGGCCGTTCTGCGGTTCGTAAAAGCGCAGCAGCATATTGACGATGGTGGACTTGCCCGCACCGCTGCGGCCGATCAGGCCGACTTTTTCGCCCGCACGTATCGTCAGGTTGAAGTTGTGCAGCACGTTGCGCCCCGCTTCGTAGCCGAAGTCGATGTCCTGAAAGCGGATTTCGCCATGTGTGATGCTCAAAGGCAGCGCACCGGGTTTGTCGGTGATGGTATGCGGTTTGGACAGCGTGCGCATACCGTCATTGACCGTGCCGATGTTTTCAAACAGGCGCGCAGACTCCCACATGATGTATTGCGACAAGCCGTTGACCCGCAGCGCCATCGCCGTAGCCGCCACCACCGCACCCACACCGACCTGCCCCTGATGCCACAGCCAGACGCCCAAGGCGGCGGTGGAGAGTGTGAGCGAAATATTGACGATGTAGCAGAGAATGTCGAGCGTGGTGGCCAGCCGCATCTGCGCGTACACGGTTACCATAAACTCCTGCATCGACTGCTTGGCGTATTTGGCTTCGCGCGCACCGTGGGAAAACAGCTTGACCGTGGCGATATTGGAATAGGCATCGGTAATGCGGCCAGTCATCAGGCTGCGCGCATCAGCCTGCCTTTGCGCGGTTTGCGCCAGACGCGGGATCACGAAACGCATAATGGTGCCGAACGCGGCCAGCCAGCAGACAAACGGCAGCAGCAGCCATGCATCAAGCGAGACGAGAATCACGCCCGACGTAATAAAATACACACCGACATACACCACCATATCGGCTGCGGTCATCACCACATCGCGCACAGCCAAGGCCGTCTGCATCACTTTGGCCGACACACGCCCGGCAAATTCGTCCTGATAAAAACCCAGGCTCTGCCCCAGCATCAGGCGGTGGAAATTCCAGCGCAGCCGCATCGGAAACGCGCCCTGCAAGGTTTGCAACCGCACATTGGTGGCAGCAAAGTGCCACAGTACGGAAAACACCAGCACCGCCGCCATACCGAGAAGCAGGCCGCCTTTCTCCGCCCACAGCGTCTGCGGCGTGTACGCCGTCAGCCAGTCCACCAGTTTGCCCATAAACTGAAACAGCAAGGCTTCAACCATGCCGTTGCCCGCCGTCATCACCGCCAGCACCAGAATCCAGCCGCGCACGCCCTCCATGCCCGACCAGATAAAGCGCAGCAGGCCGCGTCCATCGGCTGCCGGCAGCGCTTCGGGATAGATTTCGATGCGGGATTCAAACCAGCGGAATATTCTGTCCATCATTCTTTATCTAGCACTAAAAACGGATTTTCAGACGGCCTAGACCGGGCCGTCTGAAAACGGCAGGCACAGCGGCCGTGCCCGGAAATTCAACTGCCCAGCTCACGCTGTAAGGCACGCAGATTGGCTTCGCGGTCGCGCACCGTCTGCAACAGCGCGGCCGTATTGCCGCCGCTTCTTTTGGCCGCTTCCAAACGGGCTTTGGCACTGTTGAGCGCCGCCCGCTCGTTGCCGATTTCGCGCTGCAGAATCTGGCGGCGGCTCAACTGCGGCCTGACCGCAGGCATGGCGGCGGCAGGCGGTGCGGCGCGTACGGGAGCCGCCGCCCGCACAGGGACGCGTGCGGCTGCCTTTTTCCCTCCATTGCCGCCGTTGCGCAGGCGCACTTCCAGCCTGGGTGCGGCCGCCGGCCGGCTTGCGACGGCAGGCTCGGTACGCGGCAGGATTTTCACATCGTCATACGCGCCGAACATTTCTTTTTCCACGACGCGGCTGACGGCATCGTAATCTGCCGACGCCGCCGTACCGTCCGCCTCGCCGCTGATGCCGTTCATCACCGATAATTGGCAGTCTGCTCCGATTTTCTCGCTGGCGAACACCGCTTTGCCGTTCAACTGGCAGATATAGGAAGCCGCCTGCGCCTGCCCCGCCGACAGCAGGCCGCATACCGTCAGGCATCGAATGATTTTCCACATCATTTCCGGTCTTTTCATCGTCAATCCGGCCGCCATCATAAAAGCGGACGGCGTTAAATTAAGTTGCACTCGGTAAATCCGCCGCCGGTGTGCGTAACGCATCGGGCAGCGGCGGCCACGGCGGGGCCGGCAGGCGGCGGAAAACAAATTTTTCGCCGCCGTATTCAAACGCCAATACGGCCGCGTGCAAAAACAGCCGTTCCGCTGCCCGCCCGCCGTAAAGCGTATCGCCCAAAATCGGGCTGCCCAGACTTTTCATCGCCACCCGCAATTGATGGGTGCGCCCCGTCTGCGGCCGCAGCACAAACCAGCGCAGGCCGTCTGAAAACGGCGCGGTGTGAAAGTCGGTAACCGCTTCGTTGTCACGCCCTCGGGTCAGTTTCCATGCCCCGCCGCGCGCTTTCGCCATGCCGCCGCGTATCCTGCCCTGCTTCTTTTTCGGCCGGTCGGGGCTGAGCGCGAGATAGGTTTTCGCCACCTGCCGCTGTGCAAACATCCGGCCGAACACACCCGCCGCTTCGGCATTGAGTGCCAACAGCAGCAGGCCGCTTGTCGGTTTGTCCAAACGGTGCACCAGCCAGACGCGCGGCACTCCGGCCGCAGCGGCCACCGCCGCCGTCAGGCTGCCGTTTTCACCGCTGTGCACCGACACGCCGGCCGCCTTGTCAATCAGCACAAAATCACGGTGGCGGAAAACCATCTCAAACACGGCATCACCCCAAAACCAAGCTGCCGCCCGCCAGCGTCAGCACACCCAGCAGACAAAACACCGCGCAGGCAATGCGGCGCACGGTTTGCGCCGGAATCCGCCGCAACAGCGCGTCGCCCAGATATACCGCCGGCACATTGGCCAGCATCAACCCCAGCGTGCTGCCGCACATCACGGCAAACGCCGCCTGATATTTGGCCGCCAGCAGCACCGTGGCAATCTGGGTTTTGTCGCCGATTTCGGCCAGAAAAAACAGCACGGCCGTAGCGGCAAATGCGCCGTATTTGAGCCAGCGGCCATCGTCCCCGCCGCCGTCTTTGTCCGGCACCAGCAGCCACAGTCCGACCGCGATAAAGCTCAAACCCACCAGCCATTTCACCACACCGGGCGGCACAGTCTGAGCCAGCCACGCACCGAACACCGCCGAAACGGCATGATTGAGCAGGGTTGCAGCCAAAATACCGGCAATCACCGCTTTTTTCTGCGGGAAACGCGCGGCCAGAAACAGCGCGAGCAATTGGGTTTTGTCGCCGATTTCGGCAAACAGCACACCGGCGGTCGAATACCAAAACGCTTCCATCTCCATACTCCGAACGGCAGGCAAACAAAAAAGATATACCCCGCGCGCCTGCCGCCGCCGGATATATCTTAAGTCTTGCCTGCCGCTGAAAATCAGGGTGCGCGCACCATGCCGCAACGGGCGGCAATTATGTTGATGCACGCTGCGGCACGCGGCCGCATGGCTACTCCCCTAAGAGCAGGCTGTATTATATGCCGAATCGCCCCCGCCGGCAACGGCCTGCCCGTCCAGCACGGCCGAGAGCCAGTCCAAAACAAATGCCGCCGCCTGTCCGCGTACCGCACTGCGGCCGCCTGAAAAACGGCATTGGCGCGTTTGCACACCCGAAGCACCGGCCAGCGCGAAGTACACCGTCCCTACCGGTTTTTCCGCCGAACCGCCGCCCGGCCCCGCAATGCCGCTGACCGCCAAAGCCCAATCCGCACAGGCAATCCGCCGCGCACCGAGCGCCATTTCGGCAACGGTTTCACAACTGACCGCTCCGAATGCCGCCAACGTTTCGGCGCGCACGCCCAGCTGTTGCTGCTTGGCCTCATTGCTGTATGTGACCCAGCCCTGATGAAACCAGGCCGAACTGCCGGGCAGCTCAGTCAGTGCGGCGGCCACCAGTCCGCCGGTGCACGACTCCGCCGCTGCTACCGTCTGGCCGCTTTGTGCCAACCGCGCGGCCAATTTAGCCATCGCCGCTTCAATCTGTTCCATCTTCCGCCTCCTGTGCCCACTGTTTGATTTCATAAAGTTTATCCAAGGCTTCGCGCGGGCTGAAATGGTCGGGCTGGATACCGTCCAGCGCATCGAGCAGGCAGCGGACGGCTTCGGGCAAAACGGCGGATACTGCGTTTTCAGACGGCCGCTCGGCAAAAATATCCAATTGGTTCTGCCCTTGTGCGGCCGCACTTTCCAACTGCTGCAGATACTGTTGCGCGGCTTTGAGCGCGCGCGCGGGCAGTCCGGCCAGCTTGGCCACCGCAATGCCGTAGCTTTTGCTGGCCGGGCCGGGTTCGATTCGGTGCAGAAAGACAATATCGCGCCCCTCTTCCAAGGCAGCCAGATGGCGGTTGACCGCTGCCGGATACTGCTCGGGCAGCGCGGTCAGTTCAAAATAGTGGGTGGCAAACAGGCTGAACGAGCGGTTTTTCTGCAACAAATGTTCGGCAACCGCCCGCGCCAGAGCCAACCCGTCAAAGGTGGACGTGCCGCGCCCGACTTCGTCCACCAACACCAGCGACTGTTCGGTGGCATGGTTCAGGATATAGGCCGTTTCGCTCATTTCCACCATAAACGTGGAGCGGTTGCCCGCCAAATCGTCGCTGGCACCGATGCGGGTAAAAATCTGATCGACGGGGCCGATTTTCACTGCCTTGGCCGGTACATACGCACCGGCGTGCGCCAGCAGCACAATCAGCGCGACTTGGCGCATATAGGTGGATTTGCCGCCCATATTGGGGCCGGTGAGCAGCATCAGGCGGTGTTTGTGGTCCAGACGGGTATCGTTGGCATGAAAATGCGCCACCTGCCGCTCGACTACGGGGTGGCGGCCGTCTGAAATCTCGAGGCACGGATAATCGACAAATTCGGGCGCGCAATAGTCCGCCTCGGCCGCCAGCACGGCAAAACTGCACAGCACATCGAGTGTGGCGGCGGCTTTGGCGGTACGCTGCAACAGCGGCAGTTCGGCTTGCAGGCGCACCAGCAGTTCGTCATAAAGTTTTTTCTCCAATGCCAGCGCGTTGTCCTGCGCCGTCAGCACCTTGTCTTCAAACGCTTTCAGTTCGGGCGTGATAAACCGCTCGGCATTTTTCAGCGTTTGGCGGCGCTGGTAGTCTTCGGGCGCGGAAACGGCTTGGATTTTCGACAGCTCGATATAGAAACCGTGAACGCGGTTAAACTCGACTTTCAAAGTGGACAGCCCCGTGCGTTCGCGTTCGCGCGCTTCGAGCGCGGCCAGAAACTCGCCGCCGTGGCTTTGGATATGGCGCAGCTCGTCCAATTCGGCCGAATAGCCGGTATTGATGACGCCGCCGTCGCGCAGCCACACCGCCGGTTCGGGCAGCACGGCGCGGTGCAGCATCTGCGCCACCGCCGCGCCTTCGGGAAACGTCTGCCCCAAGGTATCGAGCAGCGGCGAAGCGGGCAGCGTGAGACCGGCCAGCTCGGACAAACTGTCGCGCAAAGCACTCAAATCGCGCGGGCGGGCCGAGCCGACGGCAATGCGCGCGCTGATTCTTTCCAAATCGGCCACATTTTTCAGACGGCCATGCACGCGCGCGGCATCGTTCAGCAAAGCCGCCACCGCACCCTGCCGCTGACGGATATGGCTGCGGTTGCGCAGGGGGTGGTGCAGCCATTGCGCCAGCAGGCGGCTGCCCATATTGCCCGCACAGCGGTCGGTAACGGAAAACAGGGTGGGCGATTTTTTGCCGCCGAGCGTGGCGGTCAGTTCCAGATTGCGCCGCGTGGCCGCATCCATCGCGATGTACTGCGATTCGGTTTCCAGCGACAGCCCGTCCAGATGGGCGGGCAGTTGCGACTGGGTCAGCCGGATATAGTTGAGCAGCGCGCCCGCCGCACCGATGGCGGCGGCGTGTTCTTCCAGATTCAGGCCGAAACCCTGCAAATCCTGACTGCCGAAATAGCGCGTCAGCAGAGCAAACCCGCTGTCGGCAGCAAACTGCCAGGCATTCAGCCGCGTGATATTGGCCTGCGGCAGCAGAATATCGGGTGCGGACGGCCGGTCGGCCAGCAGGATTTCGGCGGCAGCCAGGCGTGCCAGCTCGTCGGCCAGCTTGGCCGGTGCAATCAGCTTGACCTTAAACTCGCCGCTTTGCAGCGATGCCCACGCCAGGCCGAACTGTTTTTTGTCGGCCGTACAGACGGCCGCAATGCGGTTGGTTTCCTTGTCTTCCAACAGTGCGGCATCGGTCAGCGTGCCGGGGGTAACGATGCGCACCACCTTGCGCTCCACCGGCCCTTTGCCCGCGCCCACTTCGCCCACCTGCTCGCAGATGGCGACGCTCCGGCCCATTTTCACCAGACGCGCCAGATACTGTTCGGCGGCATGATACGGCACACCGGCCATCTGAATCGGCTCGCCGTTCATCTGGCCGCGCGTGGTGAGCGTGATGTCGAGCAGTCCGGCCGCTTCGGCCGCATCATCGAAAAACAGCTCGTAAAAATCACCCATACGGTAAAACAGCAGCTTGTCCGCATGGTCGGCTTTGATGCCCAGATACTGCTGCATCATGGGCGAAACGGGGGATTTGCTCATTTTCACACGGTCTGACGGAAAAATACCGGTACATTGTACCAAACGGACAAGGCCGCCTGAAAATCACTTTTCAGACGGCCTTACCATATTCGGCTGCTTCAAATTATTTGTTCAAACCGCCAAGAGCTGCGGGTTACTTCCGCCGGCCGAAGAAAAACGACAGAACCGACAGAGTCAAGAAGCCGAAAAGCAGGAGTTTGGCCATACCCGCCTACTGCCGGCAATGCTGCCGAAACCCAACACCGCCGCGATCAGCGAAATCTCAAAAAATATAACGGCATAAAGCAAGATAAAAACTTTCTCTTGTTATTGTTAAAAATGATATGGCCGCCCGCCGTACCGGCAGACCGAATCTGCCACCCGGCACGGGGCGGCGGAGAAGGTATACAATAAATAATCAGGTAAATTCCTGTCATGTTATGATACATTTCTTTAACACCAACAACACATCAGGCTGCGGAACGGCTGGGAACCGAAGCCTGGGAAAGATAACTTAATGATGAATGCTGTTGCTGCTGCCGTTACTGTGATGCTGATTCTCTCTCTGTGCCGCCTGCACGTCGTACTCAGCCTGCTGCTGGGTGCGCTTGCAGGCGGGTTGCTTGCGGGCATGGGGCTGACTGAAACCCTGACCGTTTTCCAGCGCGGACTGGCAGGCGGCGCACAAATCGCACTCTCATATGCCCTCTTGGGCGCGTTTGCCGTGGCCATCGCCCATTCCGGCCTGCCCAAAATGCTGGCCGACACCATCACACTGCGCCTGAACCGGTCCGATACCGGCAGCAGAATCAAATGGATGCTGCTGA